>JACSRF010000424.1 GCA_014879875.1 Anaerolinea sp. | reverse complement strand
TAACGAAACTGTCTTCATCACCGATACCTCCATCAGGTTGGTTTTGCAGAGCCAGCAAGCCGCCAGCCCATTCTCGCCAACCGGCAGCCGGAGGCTGTTTAGCGTGGGAAGGGGCAGGATGCTGTAAGTTACCCAATGAGCGCTTCGTATAGGGGTGATTTCGGAGAAAGGAGAAAGGAGAGGGGAGGGGGAGAGGGAACGGCCGTTTTTGCGTCCAGACAAACACAGTGACAGCCAGCCGACGTTGTGTCACAATAAACGGCAGAGGCAAATCACACATGGCAGCAAAAAGCCAGCGCATAGATAGAAGCGGTAGAAAACCGGCTGGGATCAGGCCATGCAACAGGAAAAATAGAATGAACTCAGAAACAATGGACAAAATGCAGCGCCAATTTGATGACATGGCGCATCAAGTGCCAGGTGAAAACATAGAATTTTGGTTTGCGCGTGAATTGCAAGAGCCATTGGGGTATGAGCGATGGGAGAATTTCTTCAAGGCAATTCAACGGGCGATAGAATCTTGTCAGACAGCGGGATATGAGCCAGCAGACCATTTTCGTGGCGTCACGAAAATGGTTGCTCTGGGTAGTGGCGCACAACGGGAAATTGAGGATTTTATGCTCACTCGTTACGCATGCTACCTGATTGCCCAAAACGGGGATCCGCGCAAAGAACCGATTGCCTTTGCCCAGAGTTACTTCGCTTTACAAACACGCAAGCAAGAATTATTGGAAGATCGAATGCAATTGATCGCGCGGATGGTGGCGCGAGAACGCCTGCGTGAATCTGAGAAAGCGCTATCGCAAAATCTTTATGAGCGTGGGGTAGACGATGCCGGTTTTGCCCGGATTCGTTCCAAAGGGGACGCGGCGCTCTTTGGCGGCCATGCGACCCAGGCGATGAAAGAGAAGTATGGGGTTACCAAAAGCCGTCCCCTGGCCGATTTCCTCCCGACATTGACAATAGCAGCTAAAAACCTGGCTACCGAAATGACGAACTACAACACACAGCAAGAGGATTTGCGCGGTGAACCAGCCATTACCCAGGAGCATATCCAAAATAATCAAAGCGTGCGCGACATGTTAGGTCAGCGGGGGATCAAACCAGAAGATCTACCTCCGGCTGAAGACATTAAAAAGCTAGAGAGGCGGGTGAAAGCTGAGGAAAAGCAACTGGCTAAGAAAACAGGCGGTTTGCTTGATTCTGATACCAAGTAACGAGCTATTTTCTGTAACTGACAGGTGATAGGCACATATTTCTGCGCGAATATGATGCCCGGCACGGCCGTCCAACCCATAGACCCCAGAGATGAAGCCCTGGCGCAACTGCACAATATGGTCCTGGTCATCGCCGCCACTACGCGCGAAATGATGTAGGCGCGCCAACTGGCGCAGACCGGCGTGCAGTTGGCCCAGGCGAACGCCCAACGGTTAGATCGCGCGGCGGAAGTCGTCGGTAACTTGACCCGGCGGGTTACGGCCGTTGAGCGACAAATCCAGGCTGGCAAACTGACCGAGGAGCAGGCAGTGGAAATCAAGCGCCGTGTCAACGCCATCGCTAACGAGATGGCTAAACATGATCCGGGCAAAAGCCATTACCAGGCGGTGTATGCAGCCCTGGGTGATGAAGTGGGCGTTACCAGTTACAAGAGTATCCCGTTGAAGGGGTATGAAACGGCCGTTTCCTTCCTGGATAACTGGCTGCTCTCTCTCAAGCAACAGGGGCCGACGGGAAAGGATGAGGCTGAGAGGTAACGGCCGTTGGCAACGCACACGTAGTTTGAATTCACCCCCATCTGTGCTATGGTTTGGTAGAGCAAACCCGACCTAACACATTCTCAGACACGCTCATAGTTCTATACCCTTGTATGCCCGTTCTAATCCTTCGATCTCAAATTTCTTCATTTGCAGCATTGCTTCCATGACCCGTCGGGATTTTTCGGGATCGGGGTCGTTCATCAATTCATCTAAAGTGGCGGGGACAATTTGCCACGACACGCCGTATTTGTCTTTGAGCCAGCCGCACTGCTCGGCTTCGGGGTGGGCGGAGAGGGTGTGCCAGAAATGGTCAATCTCTTCTTGCGTCTCGCAATCTACGTAAAACGATATGGCTTCGTTGAAGGTGAACGGGTGAACCTGGCCGCCATCCATAGCTAGGAAGGGTTGGCCGTGCAGGGTAAAGGCGACTTGTTTGACGGCGCCTTCCGTACCAATTGGTTCGCCAGCTTCAAAGCGCTCAAGGTAGCTGATTCCGGCGTTTGCAAAGAGGGTGGTGTAGTCGTTAACGGCCGTTTCCGCCCGCCCATCCTGATCGCCAACAAACAACAAGAAAGGCGTGATTTTGGGTTTGCTCTGACCCAGATTCAACTGCCAAGACAGGCCGTATTTATCCTGTATCCAGCCGAACTTTGGGCTAAACGGGTAAGCTTGCAGAGGCATGGCTACCTCTCCACCCTCGGACAAAGCGGCCCACAGGCCATCAATTTCGGCTTCGGTATCACAATTGACGAAAAAAGAGATGGCTGGGGTGAATTTGAAGAGGGGGCCGCCATCAATGGCCATGAACTGATAACCGGCCAGCTCAGAAACGGCGTGAATCACTTTGCCCGTCATGCCGGCCAGTGGCCCTTCTTCAAATCCTTCCGGATAGCGGTTGATCGCCACGATCCGGCTGTCAGTGAAGAGGGAGGTATAGAAATTTATCGCTTCTTCGGCCTGGTCGTCAAACCAGAGGTAAGGGGTGATTTTTTGCTTATTCTTGTTCATTTTTCCTCCATTATTCAGCAAACGATAAGCCTTTGGCGGCTAGCGCCTGACGAAGCAGACCGACCGCTTTGGGACCAACGCCATGCAGATTTAGAATATCCTTCTGATTTCATGGGGGATGACTTCTCTGCTCAGTCGGCTGTTCCATTCGACCTTATCCAGGGTTTTGGAAAACACGATCTTGGGTTTAGCGTTCCAGATACGACCGTACGCCACCTCAACATCCAGGACTGACGGATTTTGCTCCACTGTAGGCCAGTAAGCGGCCATAGTCTCGTAGAGGCGACGGCCGTACAGCAGCATCGCCATCTCGCTTTCCAGGTCGTTGAAATGCCGGTGCAACTCCTCATCAATAACGTGCCAATCAAGCTCGCCATCTGGCCCTGATATAAAACCGTCCAGCGATACCATCATTGCGTAAATCAGTTTACCCACTGTTTCCTCCTCACCCCGGCTTGTAGCGCAGGAAGACATTCCCATTGGTGAAAGTGCGAGACTCTGCTAGCTTAAGCGGCAGCTTTCCCGGGAGGCCAGCGAACATCGTCCGGCCACGGCCGAGGACGATCGGGGCGACGACAATCTGATATTCATCAATCAACCCGGCCGCCGCCAACTGGCTAACAATCGTGCCGCTGCCCAGGATAGTCATATCGGATCCCGATTCATTTTTCAGCTTTTGCACTTCGGTTACCAGATTGCTTTTCACCAGTCCGGTATTTTGCCACGACACCTCATCTAATGTTCGGGAAAAAACAATCTTTGCCAGATTGTTTATCCTTTCGGCTACAACCGGATCATTCTCGGCGGCCAGCGGTGTCGGCCAGTAGCTTACCATCAGCTCGTAGGTGATCCGGCCGAATAATAACAGCCCGTCGCCACTGGCATTACCGGCGACAAAGTCGTTCCATTCTGCATCCTCTGGATTTGTATGTGCCCAACTGATGTCGCCATTTTCGCCGGTAAAGTAACCATCTAGCGTCACTGCATTGAAAACAACTAACTTACGCATAACTCTCTCCTTCGCTCCTAAAGAGCGGTCTCGCTTCTGGCTTCGGGAATATACGGCGCTTTGCCGCCAATATCGCCTACGAAAGAGGGCAGGCCGGTGTGACTCAGCAATTGGCGAATGGCCTGGGACTCGCCTGTATGATACCAGTAATGGTAAGTCGTCCGGCGCAGGCGTGTACCAATACTCTCTTTATAAGGCTCGTAGGGTTTGATGCGCTTGAGGGTGTGAGTTTCCAATTGGGCACTGTCGAGGGTGTCCAGCCAGGCGTCGGCCGTTTGCGTCACCAGCCGCCAGGCAGCCCACATCTCATCCAGCGGCGGGGCGCTGGACGGCTGGCCGCTGGCGCAGGCGTTGACTTCGAGCGCGGGCGTTATGCCTTGCGCATGGGTAAGCCAATATAGCTGTTCCTGCCAGGCCAGGTGACCAATGATCCAACTGATGCAGTTCATCGGTTCAAACTGGCGAACGGCTTCTTCGGGGGTAACATTTTTCAGGGCGCGTTGAAATTCGCCGCGGGTGAAGCGCAATTGTAACACTAATGGATGGGGCATCTTTTTTCCTCGCTCGGCTACGCCAGAATGAAAAGGGGATGTCAGAGATTTCGCCGATCGGCGCAGATTATGAAACTGGTTAGCTTAACAGTGTGCCTTTGAGAAAGACGGCCGTTTTGACAAGCTCACTGTCTGCTTCGGCGCTGAGGCGGGCGGCTTTCTCAATCGCCTGGGGGATTCGGCCGTGATAGAGGCCGGGAGCATCGGCGCTGAAACCTTCTTGCGCCAGCCGCTTGCATATACTTTTTGTCGTATCGTTCAATCAATCGTTCTCCTCATAATACAATGGTTTTTGCCTTTTTCGCTTTCATAACTGAAGCCGGCTTTTTCAAAGATTTGCCGGGTTCCATTGTATAAGAACGAGTTTGATACTTTTTTGCCTTGTGTATCCTGTGGATAGCTTTCTACGATCCCGCCGCCTAAATTCTTAATGAGTTCTAAAGCGCCGCTTAAAGCAACAAAGGAGAGGTCTTTTTTGCGATAGTCTCTATCAACAAAAATACAAGTGATTCGCCAATCAGGCGTCGTCATTTTGGCCTCAACTTCTTTCTTATGGTAGATATTGGGAAGTTCCTGGGGTGGGCCGAATTGACACCAGGCGACGCACATATCTCCAGCAAAAACTAAGGCGGCATGCGCTCTGTCTTCTTTGACAAGTTTTTCTTTGTAAGACTTGGTGGCTTCTTGACTTTGCTTTTGAAGCGGTGACTTGGGATGAAAAGCGGTACACCAACATCCGCCCCACACGCCATTGTGTTTTTGAACCAATCGCGCAAAATCTTGCCAGGTTTCTCCGTTCAGCGCTTTAATGGAAAAGTTTTCCATAATTTCTCTGTTAATTGTTTTCCCGGGCAGCGACCATCAAATCGAATCCTTGCCGCTACCCCCCTCGCTCTGGGAAACGGTTCCCGGCGACAGTTCGCTTACTTCCTTAATCATATCTTCGCCTTTCTGTTCAAATGTAACAATTCAGCCATTTTCACCTTTCAAAATCCATGCTCGTAGCCGATAAAGAACATCCGTTCTATAGTATAATCCACTTACCTCAAAAGACAAAAAGCCACCCAGAGCTATATATGGACCGAGTAGCCACACTTGTATCATGGTCTCAGTGTATTAGGTGTGCCCTCACCGTCACCAGAAAAGAGAAATAATTACCTAAAAGTGAAGGCTATCTCCAGTTGTATCAAAAACGAACCTTTTCAGAGCATTATGCCAGTCCCAGCTCGAAGCAAGGCACTGAAAGAGATTGTTGACACCGCCCAACGAAGCTATCAAACCAGCTACACCATGCGGTCGCCACAGGATGGCAGCGTGACGATGCCCTTGTATGTGGTTGGTTCCTATTTGAATGGGCGATACGGCAAGCATGGTCATGAAATCCATTTGTTTACAGTGCTGGGGCGACCCTGGCGTGGTTCCTTGCAGCGGTTGGGGCGCAAATATCGCCCTCGGTTTGGGATTGAATCGAGTTATCGCCAGATGAATCGCCTTCGGATTCGCACTACTTCGCAAGACCCGGCTATACGTTTCTTGTTTGTCACCATTGCTTTCTTGCTTTTCAATCTCTGGCGGGTCTTGAATTGGCAGCATCTAGCTGTCCCTAGACAAGGGGGACGTTATTTAGACGAATCGCTCTTCAGGCTTCAGAAGTTTATGAATTTTTTGGCTGACGCCATTTGCGAGATTTGTCAGCCTGTTCGGGCTGTTTCACGATCTGAAATCTGTTTTTTAAAGTACTGAAACTCAAAAGTTATTAACGAGCGAACCCTAAGAAGGAAGAGATCCGGGCGAACTATGGTGGTTTCATTGACAGCATCGGCCTTACCCTTTCCCCTGGCGTAGCATCTCGGCGAACTCATGGGGCATCTCTGTTGCCTCAATCGCTTGCGCCGCCTTTTCCACATCATAGGGAACCCGAATAAACTCGACCGATAGTTCGCGCCCTTCTGCTGCTAACGTGATGTAACAGGCGCGGGGGTCGTTGTCCTTTGGTTTGCCCACGCTGCCGGCGTTGATCACATGCCGGCCGCTGCCCAACACGCGATGGTAGGGCAGGTGTGTATGACCGCACACCAACACATCCGCCTCCACGAGATCCAACAGCCGTTCCAGACTGGCTTCCGGCCGGTCTTCGTACAGGTATTCGTTCACCTTACGTGGACTGCCATGCACCAACAGGACCTTCAAATCACCTAATTGGAGCGGAATTTTGTCCACTAACTGGCGCAGATAAGTCTTGTTCTCGGCCGTGGTGTGGGCGTTTGACCAGGCAATAGAGCGCACGCCCAGCGCCTGCGCTTCTGGCGTGCGATAGGCGCAGCCGCAGTCATCGCTGTCCTGGCCGACGCCCTGATCATAGTTGCCCATGATGGTAGGGATGTCGCGTTCGCGGATGGCGTCAATGACTTCGTTGGGGAACGTGCCGTAGCCCACCAGATCGCCCAAACAGTAGAGATTATCCAGTTGGCGCGCGGCCATGTCGGTAAATACCGCTTCCAGCGCCGGTAAATTAGCATGAATATCGCCAAAAATAGTGATTTGCTTCATCATATCTCCTTTGGGTGGCGTTCCATCATCAGGCGCAAGTAGTTGATCCGGGTGGATAGTTCTCGCGCCGTTTGTAAAAACGCCTGAAATTGTTCATCGTCAGACCCGGTTACAGCCGCCGGATCGGGGAAACTCCAGTGAATTTGCTGCGGATCGCCCGGAAAAACGGGGCAGACTTCGCGCACACGGTCGCAAACGGTGATCACATAATCGAAGTGTTGTCCGACAAATTCATCCATGTGCCTGGATCGCTGGCCGCTGATAGCGACCTGGATGGCGGCGGCGGCGCGAACGGCCAGTGGGTGAACCTGGGACGGTTCGCTGCCGGCGCTGAATACTTCTACCCGGCTGCCGCCGCTGGCGCGTAAGATGCCTTCGGCCATTTGCGAGCGGGCGCTGTTGTGGGTGCAGAGGAAGAGGACGCGCAACGGCCGTTCCCCTTCTTCTCCCCCTGCCGCAGCAGCCTCCGGCAGCGATCCCCCTGTTACCGGCGGTGCATTGACCAGCGCCGGATGCAGCGTTTGGCCGCTCGCCAGGTAGCGCACGTGTAACTGGTCTAAATCCAGACTGTAGTACACGTCACGGCCGTCGGCGCTGCTGCGCCGTTCGCGCACCACCCGCCCTTCCCGCAGCAGGCGCAGGTGGTAGGAAACCAGATTTTGCGGCCGTTGCAGTATTGTGACCAACTCTTGCACGCGCCGGTCACTCTCGGCCAGGGCGTTTAGAAGCTGCCAGCGCACGTCATGGGCCAGCAGCTTGAGAAAGTCTAAGGATAGATTAGCGGAGAGAGTCATCGAAACTCCATCAAATTGTAATGTATCAATTGTAATTGGTGGAATTGTACAAGAGAGGGGATGGCAATGCAAGTCCTGGCTAGAAACTAATGTTCTTGCCGCGTAATCATGGCGGCGCTATCATCACTTTTTTACTAACAACCGGTAGTTTGTCAGGAACAATACCAGCAGCCCGCTGCCCCAGTACAACAACTGCATACCCAACTTGCTGCTGTCTGTGCCCGACATCACGCCATGGACTGTAGCCAACAGGTAAAAGACAAAGCTCAGGTAATGGAGCCGCCGCCACCACGTTTGCCCCAACTGCTTGCGAAACTGAAAGCTTAAAGCGATGATCAGCATCATATACAGGCTGAGGATGCCCAAACTAACCCAGCCGGGGCGGTATGGGCCGATAAACGGGATGGTCAGATCAGCCAGGGTGTAGGTGTAATAGTTGTCGAACAGCAGCGCCAGGGCGTGCAGCGTGGTAAAGGTGATGGCCAGCCAGGAGAGGACGTTGTGCATGGACAGGGAAAGCACGGCCGGGACCGTTTCTTTGATGAGTTTGCTGCTGAGCAGCAGCCCCCAAATAGTGGAACCGGACAGCAGCAGATAGGCCACTGTGCCCGCAGATCGTGATAAATACCAGGAGGTTTTCTCTGTGATGCCCAGGAAGAGGGCGAGCTGCGCCGCGATGGGAGTGGCGGTAAGCAGCAGCCATCCGCCCCATACCAGCAGCCCGCCCAGCAGCCCCGCCAGGATACCGCCTAGAAGAGCGCGTGTTGTGATGAAACGGCCGTTCGTCCTTGTTGAATCTGTCATAGTGCTCATAAATGCTTCTGTCCTTATTGATATTTGCTGCTGCCTGTTACCGGTTGCCCGCCGCCCATTAGCGCCGCGTCCATCGCCGGCGTGGCCAGGATACGGCCGTCCTGCGTCACCATCAGCCCGGCCATCGCCAACGCTGCCAGCGCAGCCATACCAGCAGAGCCAGCTACCAGCGTGGCCGTGGCCCACGCTTCCGCCTGCGCTGCATCGGCCGCTAAAACCGTCACCGTCAGGCCATCGGTGTTGGCCGGTTGGCCGCTGTCTGGGTCTAGCAGATGGTGAACAGCACGGCCGTTTTGCAGCCAATGGCGGTAATCAATGCCCGACGTTGCCAGCGCCGCTTCCGCCAGCCAGATAGTCGCCAGATTGGTTGGGCCACTGCCTGGGTTGGCGATCCCCACCGGCCAACCTGGTTGGCCGGTGGGCGGCGGGCCAGCCACCAGATCGCCCCCCGCATCTACCAGGCAGGGGCCAATTGTTCGCAGCCGGGCCATGGCCGCCTGCGCGGTATACCCTTTGGCAATGCCGCCTAAATCCACCCCGACGCCCAATGGCAGGCGAACCGCCTGCCGCGCTTCGTCCAGTTGCACTTCGGCCCACCGTCCGGTGCGTGACCAACCGGGCGACCAGCGGCTGTGCCCCAGGCCGCCCGCTACCTGCTCGAAACTGTCTGTGTACCCGGTGCGCCACAATCCATAAAGCAGCGTTGGGTCAAAACGGCCGTTGGTGAGCGCCGCCATGCCCAATGCTTGCCGCAGTACATCCCACAACAAGTCGGAGAGCGTCACCCAGTCGCCGCTGCGGGCATTCAAGCGGGACAACTCGCTGTCTGGGCGAAAGCGGCTGCATGTCTGCTCGTAGGTGGCAAATAAAGCCTGCGCCTCGCTAAAAGCAGCGGCGGCCTGGACAGGTGGCGCGTCCAGCCAGATAGCGATGTCGCTGCCCATAGCGCGAAAACAGGATGATTGCCAGGTGGTTGGGATAGCGTCTTTCATGTTAACGGGAGGAGCGGGTGCGCGTTACCGGTTGAATTTGTGGCTGCACAACCTGCGGAATGGGCGCCAGTTCAATCTGTGCGCCGCGCATATTGGGCGGCAGGGGCACGGTGATGGATTCATCCGCCGGGACAACGACGGTGACAGGGTTGGTGGTGGCTGGAAAAACGGCCGTTTCTGCCGCCGCTATATCTGCCAAATTTAGCAGGCGCGCCCCGGCCAGTGTCGCCAACACACCACCCGTCAGCAGCAGCGCCTTCAGAGAACCGGTTTGCTGTGTCGGTCTGGCTGCTCGTTTAGTCATCGTCATCCTCGTCATGGTCATCATGATCATCGTGGTCATCATACCGGTCATCATCGCCGTCGTCATTGTAAAAACTGGCGCTGCTGTTGGCGGTGTTGATCGAATCTTGCAGTTGCAAGATGGTCTGGTTTGCCGCTTCTAACTGCGCCTGATAGGCTGCTTCACGAGTCTGCATGGTGCGTACTGTTTCTTCCAGCTCGGCGCTGTACTGCTGCCACGCTTGCACGGCTTGCACCGCTTCCTCATTGATTTGGGCGTCTGCGGCCGACGACACGGTGGTGGCCGCAGACATATTTACGGGAGAAACGGCCGTTTCCGCGGCAACATCAGCATTCCTATCCGCCCGCAAATTACCAAAACCAAGCGCCAAAATTGTGATCAAGACCAGCCCGGTCAGTGTCCCGGCGGCCAAAATACCCTTTGTACGATTCATCATATACCTCGTGTTGACCCCTGTTGTGTAGCTGCGCCAATTTTGCAGCCAATTTGTGTGACGGTTAGCATCCTACCACATCCAGGAGGGCGCTGACTTAACGACAAGCTAAACATTATTAAATCCAGCTTAAATCTGGCAGGGGGCATTGATAACGGCCGTCACCTGTGCCACAATGCAGCATATGACCACACTCTTACTGATTGACGATGAAGAAATGATCACCGAACCGCTGGCGCGCGCCCTGCGACAGGCAGGCTACGATGTGCTGGTCGCCCACAACGGCCGTGATGGCCTGACACTGGCTCACGGTCGGCAGCCCGATGTGGTGATACTCGATCTGCTCATGCCAGAGATGGACGGCTGGGAAGTATGCCGCGTCTTGCGCCAGGACAGCACCGTGCCCATTCTCATGCTCACCGCCCTAGGCGACGAAGTGGACCGCATTCTGGGCCTGGAACTGGGCGCCGACGATTACCTGACAAAACCATTCAGCACCCGGGAACTCATTGCCCGTCTGCGCGCCTTGCTGCGGCGCGTCGCCCTGGATCAGCAGACAACGGCCGTCAGCAATGATCTGGCGATGGGGCCGCTGCGACTGGAGCTGCACACGCGCCGCGCTTTCAAAGCAGGGCAGGAACTACCCTTGCGCCAAAAAGAGTTTGAATTATTGGCTCTGCTGCTCAGCCGCCCCGGCGAGGTCATCAGCCGCGCCGAATTTTTTGATCAGGTGTGGGGCACCGACTGGCTGGGCGACACCCGCACCCTGGATGTTCACATCCGCTGGCTGCGCGAAAAGATAGAGGCCGACCCCAGCCAGCCGCGTCTGATCCAGACCGTGCGCGGCGTGGGCTATCGTCTGGCCAAGGAATCTTCATCATGAATCTTTCACTGCGTTGGCGCTTGCTGCTCGCTTATGTGGGGTTGATTCTGGTCGGATTTACCATTTTGGCGCTGCTGGTGGGCCGCCAGATTTCCACCGGAACGGTGCGGGATTTTACCCGCCAACTGGAAGAACAGGCCAGGGTGGTTGCCCAGGCGCTGGCCGACCCGGTAGAGGATGCCGAGGAGGGAAAGATAAGCGCAGCGGAAATGCAGAGGCAGCTGCAAACGTATGCCACTCAAACCAATGCCGTGGTGGTTTTAACGGATGATCACGGCCGTTTCTGGTTAAGCAGCCATGATACCCCCGTCCAGACCGACACGCCGGAAATTCGCGCCGCCAGCAGCGGCGGCATTAGCAGTGACATTCGCGATGGGATCGTGTACGCCGCCGCTCCCATCCGGGAGGATGACGACGACGATGACGATCTGATAGGCGTGGTGCAGTTAGCCACCCCTCTGTCGGCAACGGCCGCTCTGGTGCAGCAGCGTTGGTGGGGTTTGCTAGGCGTTGTATTGGGGGTAACGGCCGTTGCCGCCATCGCTGCCTTCTGGTTAGCCACCACCCTTACCCGCCCCCTTGATGCCTTGCGCCAGGCTGCGCTGCAAATTGCCCAGGGCAACTTCAATGACCGCCTGGTCAACACCCGCCAGGACGAAATAGGCCAGGTAGCCCACGCCTTCAACTATATGAGCGGCCAGATAGAAGCAATGCTGGAGGAGCAGCGCGCTTTTGTGGGCAACGCCTCACACGAACTGCGCACCCCCCTTACAACCATCCGCTTACGCAGCGAAGCTCTGCGCGAGGGAACGTTGGACCCGGCCACGGCGCGCCGCTATGTTGTCGAAATTGACGATGAGGTGCAGCGGCTGGGCAGCCTGGTACAAGACCTGATGCTGCTTTCCCAGATGGACGCCGGCCGGCAGGAAGTAGGGCACGAACAAATAGACCCGGTACGGTTGGCCCGCCAACTGCTGCGCGAGATCGAGCCAGCCGCTAAAAACCGCCAGATCACGCTGACCCTGGATGCGCCGGAGAGCCTGCCCGCGCTGACGGCCGGGTACAACCATCTGACGATTGTCTTTCGTAACCTGCTCAACAACGCTCTGAAATACACCCCAGATGGCGGCCAGATCACCTGGCGTTTGGCGTTGACTGACGCGGGTATGCGCCACACGATCCACGACACCGGTCAGGGCATCGCCGACGCTGATTTACCCCACGTCTTTGACCGCTTCTACCGGGCAGACAAATCGCGGTCACGGGCAACGCCAGGGGTTGGATTGGGGCTGTCGTTGGTGCAGCAAGTGGTCACGTTATATGGCGGCGAGGTCCGCATTGAGAGCGCGGGTACAGGCCAGGGAACGGCCGTATCTGTCTGGTGGCCGCTAAGGAATGGCACTTCAATAAGTTGGTCAAGATTGGTTCAATCTTCGGAGATTGAACCAATCTAAAT
>JACSRF010000357.1 GCA_014879875.1 Anaerolinea sp. | reverse complement strand
GAGGAATGTACGCGGCCAATGCGGGTAAAAGGGAAAAACTCATCACGTGATATTGTATCATGCCCCGCTGTTTACAACGCCAACACAGCAATTCAAACTGTAATTTGCAGCGATCTGAACTAAACGCATAAAACATGTTTTAATATATTGGTCAACAATTGGGGAAGTAACCTATACATTTTTCGTTCGTCGTAACATCTTGACGTGGCGTAACTATTCCTTCACAAATGTCAAGGTAAGCTTTATAATAAGTTTTTCCAATCATTTACAAGCGCATATCACCCAAAGGAGAATTGCCGTGAGCCTAAAAGCCTTACCCATCGCCTGCTTATTGTTACTACTGAGTTTTTCGGCTGCTTGTAGAGGTCAAACAGGCTCGGCCGGCCCGGTTGGCCCGGCCGGCGCAACAGGCCCCATTGGGCCGGTAGGTCCGGCAGGGCAAGATGCGACAGCCAGCCAATCCTACATAGGCGCAGAAACTTGTGAGCAATGTCATGAAGCAATTTATGCCAAATACACCCTCTCCGCTCATCCCCACGCCTTAAAAGAAATAACCAACGCTTCGCCCCAATTTCCATACGACGACCTCACCGGTGGCCTTACAGAACCGCCCGCAGGATATGACTGGAACGACATTGCCCTGGTCATTGGCGGCTTTGGGTGGAAGGCGCGTTTTGTCGGCAGCGATGGTTACTTAATTGCCGGGGCGGCTGACGCCCCTACCCAATACAATTTCGCCAACGAAACGGTGGACGCGCCGGCCAGATGGGTCGCCGGACACGTTGCTGAGCAAGAAATTTTTGACTGCGCCCATTGCCACACTACCGGGTATGTTTCTCAGGGACGCCAGGACAACCGGGAAGGTATTGTTGGCACGTGGCAGTTTGCCGGGGTACAGTGTGAAGCCTGCCATGGTCCAGGCAGCCGCCATGCCGTCGATCCCTATGGCGTGTTCCTGCGCGTGGACCGCTCATCGCAGATGTGTGGCCAATGCCATTCCCGCGAGAACCCGGCCGTGATTGACGCTGCAGACGGGTTTGAAAGGCAATACGTCCATTATGATGGGCTGTATAATTCCAAACATTTCGCCATTTCCTGTATCACCTGCCACGATCCCCATGCCAGCACGCTATATACAGATGAAACAGTCAATCCCAATGGCGGGATCTCGCAGCAGTGCGCGGCCTGCCATTGGCAGCAAAGAGCCGTGCAGAACAATCGCAGGCATTTGGGCGTGCGATGTACCGACTGCCACATGCCGCCCATGGGTTTATCGGCGCAGGGCAACCTGGATACATTCACCGGCGACCTGCATACACACCAATTCTCTATCAATCCCAACCCCGATGCGCCGCAGTTCAACGACGAAGGCACGCAAATGATGCCGTACATCACGCTGGCCTATGCCTGCCAACACTGCCACAATGGCGGCTATGCTTCGCGGCAAGATTTACAAACCCTGGCAGCGATGGCTGATGGCTACCATACGCCCATCATTCCAACAGCAACGCCCACACCAGAACCATCGCCAACACCAGAAGAGACGCCAACAGCGACGCCTTAGGGTTCGCTCGCAAACGAGTTCGTAGTGGCGGCTTTAGACGTCCAGGCTGCTAAAACGGCCGCTACGAACAAAAGTCAAAAGTTAATTCTGAGGCGAACCCTTAGTAGAAAAGGACAATGATCATGCGCAAACTATTTTCAGCAATTAAACGCTTTTTCTTTCCACCAGCTGGCAGCGCTCTTTGGCTGCGCGCATTGCCCTTCGTCATCATGGGTATCCTGACAATTAGTGTTATCTCTGGTTCGGTCTATGGTTGGACTTACACCAACTCATCGGAGTTTTGCGGAACAACCTGCCATACCATGCCACCAGAGTACAGCGCCTACCAACGTTCGCCGCACGCGCGCGTGCAATGTGTGGAATGTCACATCGGTCGTGACGTGGTCACAACGCAATTCTCACGCAAGGCCGGTGACTTGCGTCACGTCTACCTGACGATAACGCAGGATTACGAATTCCCTATTTTTTCGCGCGCGATGCGCCCGGCGCGCGAGTCATGTGAAACGTGCCATTTTCCGGAAAAGTTTTCCGATGACAGCCTGCGTGAAGTCAAAACCTTTCACAACGATGCCATGAATACGCCAGAAAGCGTTTTTCTTATCATGAAAACAGGTGGTGGCAGTAAACGTGAGGGATTGGGACAGGGCATTCATTGGCACGTTGAAAACGAAGTCTGGTATCTGGCAACGGATGTATTGGAACAGGATATTCCTTACGTGCGCACAGTAGACGAGGAAGGTCATGTCACCGAGTATTATGACATTGCTTCTGACATGACTCCAGAAGATGTTGCCGGTACTTTCCTGACACGCATGGATTGTATCACATGCCATAACCGCATTACGCATAACATCCCAACTCCAGAGAAGGCGGTGGACCTGGCTTTGAGCAAGGGCTTAATATCTCCCAATCTACTCTACGTGCGCAATGAGGCTGTAACGTTGTTGAGCGAAAAATATGAAAGTCTTGACGAAGCCAATGAGACTATAGCCACGTTGGCTGACTTCTATGCGCAAAATTACCCCGACCTCTATGCGGCACAGCAAGACGCCATCGAGGAAGCGGTGATTGCGCTGCAGGATATCTACATGCAGATGGTTTTCCCGGAGCAAGAATTAGATTGGGAAACGCACCCGGATAACCTGGGGCATAAAAATGCGCCGGGCTGCTTCCGCTGCCACGATGGCAAGCATTTGACGGGGACGGAAGAAGCGATTCGCCTGGAATGTAATCTGTGCCATTCTGTGCCGGTTATGGCTGATAACTCATTGGTCACAAATATTGAAATTGCCCACGGGCCAGAACCCAGGTCGCATACGCACAGCAGTTGGATTACGCTGCACGGCCGTTCCATAGACAGATCCTGCGCCACCTGTCACGCTCCGGCAGACCCGGCAGTGAATTACGTCAACATCGAGGGCAAACCCCCGGCCGATGGGTCCTTTTGCGGCAACGTGCCCTGCCATGCCAATGAATGGGACTATACTGGCTTTAACGATCCTGCATTGGAGCCGGTGCTGGCGCGTCAACTTTACATTTTGCTGAATACCAGCCCATACTTATTGGAAGGCGTGCCGCGTACCTATGTGGGCACGTTCAAGGCGATGTTGGACGGCCGTTGCGCCTTCTGCCACAGCGGTCCTCAAGCAGAAGCAGGGCTGGATCTCAGCAGTTACGAAGCCATGATGCGCGGCGGCAGCGAACCTATCATTATCGCCGGCGATCCCGAAGCCAGTCTGTTGGTGCAGCGACAGTCAGGCCCCATGGAGCATTTTGGGCAAATACTGGCGGAAGAATTGAATGCCGTTAAGGAATGGATCGCCATAGGCGCGCCGGAAAAATAGACTTTGCCACTCAATAAAAAAAGGGCCGGGTGGCATACACCCGGCCCTTTTGATTAATTATGCAGTTGGGGGGGTTACGGCCGTGTCATGCCAGTCGTGTCGCCACCAAGCGCAGCAATCGAGTCGTAAAGAATCTGAATAATGTAAAGACCATTGTGCGCAAATGCCCCTGGGTCCTTCTGCGCATACTGGTAATTGTAACCAGCCCGCAGCAAAGTCGGCGTCCAGGAAGCGTACCCTTCACCCGCTTCACTAAAGAAGTAGGGGTAACGGGCCGCGTCATACACAATGGTGCTGCCGGCAGTTTCCGCAGAATACGCCTGCATTGCCGCATACAACGCCTCGACCATTGTCTGGATTTCGCCATCCAGTCCTTCCGTCACATCGCCGTCCCCGTCAAAGTCCACTTCAGAAGTACGAATGGCTTTCAGGTCGGCCGGCGTCGCCACGTTTTCATGGCAAATGGCGCAATCCTCATAGACCACTTCCAGGGCGTGCGCGTCATGACATTCAGCGCAAGAATCGAACTTCTCCACATGCACGTTACGCCCCAGGTAAGTCTGCCCGGCAAACTCATAAGCGCCCTGAACTTCCGTGCCAAACAGCGTCGCACCCGCGGCAAAGTAATGAATATTGCGGAAGCGGATTGACGTCGAAGCCACGTCATCTTCCAATCCGGCTAACGCTCTGTCCACCGACACCGTAGATTCACGACCCTGATGGCAGTTGAGGCACATATTGCTCTTTAGCCCAGCTTCATCGGCCTCATCCGCTGCCAGCGAAACCCGCGCGCCGCTGGGGAAGGTCACGTCCGCAAATTGATACAACGTGAACTCGGTCAGGCTGCTGTGGCAGGTGGCGCAGTTCAGGCCGCTGGATGTGGGCTGGTTGATCATCACGCCCTGAGTGGCAAACAAGGGCAGCCCCTCAGCCGCATGACATTTGCTGCACGTACCAGGCACAAAACCTTCTTCATCCCAATAGCGGAACGCTCCCTCCGAACCGGCAAAGTGGCCGTGGTCAATACGGCGCGCGTTGCTCAGGTCAATTGGCGTAGAAAGCGCCATGTTCAGGTCCTCAATCGAATCGTACAGCAGTTGAATGATATACTTGCCGCCATGTGCAAACTCGCCAGGATCCTTCAACGACACCTGGTAGTTGTAAGCCGCCTTGGCCAGGCGTGGCGTCCAGGAAGCAAACCGTTCGCCAGCATCATTGAAGAAATAAGGATACGCAGCCGCATCATAGACAATACCCGTTCCCGCCACTTCGGGGGCATACGTTTGCATCGCCTGATACAGCATCTCCTGCAACCCTTGAATCTCGAAGAGGATGCCTTCGCTGGTATTGCCGTCGCCGTCATAATCTACCAGGGAGCCAACCATACGCACGTTAACCAGGTCAGCGGACGTCGTCACGCCGGTATGGCACACGGTACATTCGTCAACCTTCACCTCAAGCGTATGTGGATCGTGGCAGCCAATACAAGAATCATAGCCGGCAACGTGGTCAAACTTGCCATCATATGCCTTGCCATCGTACTCGTAGCCACCCATCGCTACTTTGCCATAGAGGGTAGCGGCGGCTGCATAGTAATGAATATTGGTGAAGCCAACGTCCGGGCTGACCACATCCAGATCGGCGACAGGGTCGAGACCGGCATTCAGAATGCCCTGATCTACCGTCAGTTTAGAACTGCGACCCTGGTGGCACTGCATACAACGAGATTCGTCACCCAAACCCATTACCTCGACTCCCGACGGGAAGACGACGCTGGTGAGCCCCAGGGTGACGTCATTGTGGCAGGCCGCACATTCCACCGTACTGCCAATGGGGGCGGCAATTTCTACCGTCCCAAAAGCGGATCCATCTACACCCAGGAAATCCAGATAGCCAGGTGTGCTGTGGCATTTGGCACAATTGGCCGGGACTTCTTGGGGATCATCCCCATCCCAATGAACAAAAGACTCGGACGTGGCATCGGCATGGGGTGAGTTTTGCCATTGTTCGAGGAAGGGGATGGCAGAAACGGCCGTTTCCGCTTCCACCACCACTTCGACAACGCGAGTTACCTCAACTTCGGGGCCAGGGACCTCAACTTGTACTTCACGGGTCACCTCAACCTGTGGTCCAGGCACTTCGACGATGCGGGTTACTTCTACCGGCTCCTGGCTGCACGCTGTCAAGGCCAGCATGAACAACAGCAAGAGCGTGAGAAGTGTAAGGAAATGTTTTTTCGGATTTTGCATAGGTTATCCTCCAAATCTCTACAACTTTTTTGCCAGCCACCAATAGATGGCTGGTTTTCTCAGTGACCGGTGGCAAAGGTATCTGCGCGTGCCACTCGCGTTGCTCCCGGTCACCTCTAAAACGTCATTAATGCAATTGGGGCGCGCCTCAATCAAGGCGCGCCCCAATTCAATCAAACTAAGGCTCCGGCGTGGTCGGGACCTCAGGACGACTGAGGCCAGTTACGTCGGCGCCAATGTCTGCCAGGGCGTCATACAATACCTGGACCACGTACTGACCATTGTGGGCATAGGCGCCAGGGTCTTTCAAGGCGTACTGATAGTTATAAGCTGCCCGCAGCAAGCGCGGCGTCCAGGTCGTGTAACCGGTTGTTTCTTCGGCGTCTAAACGGCCGTCGCCATTAACATCTACAAAGAAATACGGATAACGGGCGGCATTGTAAGCAATGCCATCCACCCCTTCGGTAGTGGCGGCGTAAGCCTGCATGGCGGCATAGAGGGCATCGCGCATCGTCTCGATTTCAAAGTAGATGCCTTCGGTGATGTCGCCGTCGCCATCCCAATCCACGTAAACGCCTTCCTCGTTAAAGCGAATGGCGCGCAGGTCAGCGGCCGTTTCCACGCCGCCATGACAAATGGCGCACTTGTCTACCTCCACTTCCAGCGCGTGGGAATCGTGACATTCAATACAGGTGTCAAACTGCGTGACGTGTTCATTACGGCCAAAGTAGGTTTGCCCCGGATACTCATAGACGCCCTTGGCCTCTGTGCCAAAGACGGTGGACGCGGCGGCAAAGTAATGAATGTTGACAAAGCGCAGCCCACCGGTGGGATCATCCGGGTCGAGGTTGCCGATGCGCGCATCTACGCTAACGGCCGATTCCCGGCCCTGATGGCAATGCAGACAGAGGTTGCTGTCCAGATCACCGCTGCTCAACGCCGCGCCGCTGGGGAAGGTGACGCTTTCCACGATGTAGCGCGAGAAAGTGGTGACGTTGTCGTGGCAGGTGGCGCAGTTTAGCCCATTGGCGGGCGACTCGGCGATGTTGACACCTTGCGCCAGGAAGAAGGGCAGGCCGGTATCTGTATGACATTTGCTGCAAGAAGCGGGTACAAACCCCTCTGCATCCCAATGGCGGAACGCCTCTTCTGACCCGGCAAAATGGCCGTGATCAATGCGCCGCATGTTGCTCATATCAACCGGGGTAGCCACAGCCTGGTTCAAATCCTCTATAGAATCATACAGTAGTTGGATGATGTACTTGCCGCCATGCGCATAACGGCCGGGGTCTTTCAAGGAGACCTGGTAATTGTAGGCCGCCTTGGCCAGGCGCGGCGTCCACCCCTTGTAACCACCTTCACCCTCATCCGCAATGCTATTGTTGTTGCTGTCGGCGAGGAAATAAGGGTAAACGGCCGTGTCATAAACCAGCGGCATCTCGCTAACTTCATTCGCGTAGGTTTGTATGAGCGTATAGAGATGTTCGCGCATCGTTTCAATCTCGAAATAGATGCCCTCCTGCATGTTGCCATCTCCATCATAATCAACCAGCGAACCAAGAAAACGCACGTTCAGTAAATCTTCTGGCGTGTTCAGGCTGCCGTGGCAATCGCTGCACTCATCCAGTTTCAGTTCCAACGTATGCGCATCGTGGCAGCCAATACAAGAATCGTAAGGCGCAACGTGATCAAAACGCGCATCATAGCTCTTCCCTTCATACTCATACCCACCCATGGCAATATTGCCATACTGGGTTGCCGCGGCTGCATAATAATGAATATTGGTAAAACCCAAATCTTCGCTGACCACATCCAGATCTTCTGCGGTAAGGCCCGCATTGGCAATGGACGTGTCTACGGTCACTTTAGAAGCGCGGCCCTGATGGCATTCCATGCAGCGGGCTTCGTTACCCAACCCCATCACCTCTACGCCAGAGGGGAACAAGACGCTGGTTTTATCCTGCGTGGCCGGGTTGTGGCAGGCGGCGCACTCCACCACCGTACCCAAGGGCGCGGCAGCGTCCACAACGCCGGCGGCCGTGCCATCGGCGCCGAGAAAGTCCAGATACCCCAATGTGCTGTGGCATTTCGCGCAGCGCGCCGGTATCTCCGCCGGGTCTTCCCCATCCCAATGTCGGAACGCTTCCGACGTTGTGTCCGCATGAGGAGAAACGGCCCATTGCTCCTGATAAGGGATACTTTCCACCAGCAGCAGCGCCAGGTCCACCGGTTTGAATTCCGGCGTCACTTCGACTGTGACTTCGACCTCAACGATGCGCGTCACCTCCACCGTTTCGGCCGGCAGTTGCACAATTCGGGTGACTTCCACCTGTTCCGCTTCACGGCAGGCAGCAAGCATGAAGAGCAGTAATAGCTGTATCAAAAGGGTAAGTTTTCCAGGACGCATATGTTAACCTCCTTGTATCATCCTCATCGCATCACTTTCCGGCTCCGCAAAATCTAACGAAATAATTAGAATTTCCCAAGAATAAGTATACTCTGTTTTTATTTGACGGAAAGTCACATTTTACCCTAGACAAAGATGACATTTGTCATGGTTTGCCAACATGGGCGCGTTTGGCGCATAAAAAAAGCCTGGTGGCCCAGGCTTTCAAATATACATTGACGCAATGCGTTAAATTATTTTCTGGCTTGTCCAGGTTAGGAATGGTGGTCGCTTTCACCCGGACCGGGGTAGATGGGCAAATGGCGCACGCCAAGCGTAAACGCCAGCAGCGCATACCCCAAAATTCCCACAGAGACCGCCACTTCTGTCCAGGACGGCAAGTAAGCGACAGCCACCACGTTGCCCAACACGCCGGGTGACCATTGTGGCGGCACGATCAAGCCGGAGAGGGTGATGTTCCAGCGATTGACAATGACGCCAAAGACAGCCAATGCCAGCCCCATCATAAAAACACCGTGGCGGCGACGCAGCGGTTGGTTGAGTAAAATGACGATGGGCACGACAGTCCCCAGAAAAACTTCGATAAACCAGAAGGAACGGGTATATGGGGTGGTTGCCGCCAGGCGCGCCAGGGCATCGGACGTGCCGGGGGCATGGCTGTAATAAGAAGTGGCGGCCCAGTCCCACAATTTCAGGTAGAGGTAAGCTAATAAAGCGCCGGCCGCCAGGCGGGCAATATCACGGCGCAGGAATTTGTCAATGACCTCTCGTCCTGTCAACTTCCACACAACCATTGTCACCAACAACGTCAGGGAGACGCCGCCGGCGACGGCCGAGAGGATAAACAACACTGGCAGGGAGGGCTTGAACCAGATTTCACGGCCGGACAATACCCCATAAGTTGCCCCCAGCGAAGATTGGTGCAGCAGAGACAAACCGAGACCAATGACGGCCAACACCGGCGTCAGCGCGTGCAGTTTGTGCCCGAATGTGCGCAGCTTCGGCCAACGGGCAAACAGGGGGCTTTCAAACAAAATGGGCAGAAACTCAATGACCAGCACGGTTGAGTAAAAGATGACGCACAGGGTAATCTCCCAGAGTACCGAGTGGACATTCCAATAGACGATGGGATGCCAGAAGCGGTCCGGCCGGCCGATGTCCATCGCCAACGCCAACATGGCGGAGGTATAGCCTAAAAAGCCGACGAATACGGCCGCGCGGGCAATCGGTTCAAACCGTTTGATACGAAACAGATAAACCACCGCGGAAAAGGTAAAGGCGCCCGCGCCTAGCCCAATGGCGGACAGGTCGTGCGTAATCCACAAGCCCCAGGGAACCCGATCATTCAAATTTGTGACAATCAGACCGTTCCAAAGGACCTGATAGATACCGACAAGCCCCACGCCAATCATCGTGAGCAGCAGCGCGTACCAGAGGCGTAGGGAAAAATTGTTATTTGCAGCGGGTTGTGTTGTTAATTGACCAGCAGCCATGTTAAGCGTCTCCTCGTGACGGCCGTACATAATGTACTTTTGGTTCCGTCCCAAAATCTTCGCGTAAGCGGAACGTCTCGTTGTCTCTGAGGAATTTGGACATGGGGCTTTCCGGGTCTTTCACATCGCCAAATACCCGCGCATTCACCGGGCAGATCGCCACACAGGCCGGCGTCGCTTGCTGATCCACGCCCGGCGTCAGGCCATGCGCCAACCCGCGATCAACGCGATGCGCACAGAACGTACATTTTTCAATGACCCCGCGTGACCGTCGCTCCACTTCAGGGTTGCCCCAGGTTGGATGATACGGGTTTTCATCCTTAACCACATCCCAATTAAAGCGGCGCACATCGTAAGGACAGGCAACCTCGCAGTAACGGCAGCCGATACAGCGATCATAATCCATGTCCACAATGCCATCCTCGCGTACCCAGGTGGCTCCAACCGGGCACACCTTGACGCAAGGCGCTTCCTGGCAGTGCAGACACGGCCGTGTCATAAAGAAATCTATGCCATTTTCGGTCCGTTCCGGGAAACCCACATTCCAACGCATCTCATCACGCGGCACGTCATTGGTCGCCTGGCAAGCCCAAACGCAATAATGGCAGCCAATACATTTAGACAGGTCAATGCCCATGTGCCATTCATGCTCTTCGCTGGCCTCCCCCTCGCGGCTTAACCCTTGAATGGCGTCTGGAGACCACGGCCCCAGCAAAACGATCTGCGACAACAGCACCGTCGCGCCGGTAGCGCCGCCAATTTTCAAAACGTCACGGCGCGTTAAAAGCGAGGGACTGCTTTCTGCTTTCTCTTGATCAGCCATCGTTCTTACTCCTCACGCTTACCAGCGCGAATATTTTGCGCGACAAACCAGGCCGTTGTGCCGCCAAGGACCAACCCAACAATGGCTCCCTGGAAAATCAAAGTGAGGTTTTGGCTGGCCAAAGCCGCCTCCAATGCCTGTACCTGCTGCGCTAAAGAAAGCCCTGTTTCCACCTGTCTACTCGCCACATTCTCTTCCACTACAGTCGGCAGCGTTACCGGCGCGCCACTTTCATTGGTGGCTTTGGCGCCCCGTTCCCACCCAGGCAAGGAAAAGCCTGCATGAAGCGCATCCGTATGGCAGGCAATGCACGTTGCGGTCGTAATATTAAACGCATGGCCGGTGGGCACAATACCATCATCCGGGATGGGATCGGGCGGAATGACCAACGCATGGCAGTCCACACAACCAATCCCGTTAGTCACGTGCAGGTCTTCCAAATATTTTTCCATGGAATCCTGATGGCAGTTGATACACATATCATCGGCGACTTCAAACAAGGGGAGTTGACTGTGCGGATCATGACAAGAGTTACAGCCAACGCCGGCCACCGCATGGCCCGTTTGCCGCCATTCGCCCAATGTGGTGGTATGGCAGGTACCGCAATACTCGTTATTCGCTTTGATAGCGATGGGTTCCGGGGGATGATTGGCCGTCACCCGTCCATGACACGCTTCACAATCAATACCTTCGGCGTCAAACAGCCCGGTCGCCGGTTGATAATTGGTGGTGTGGCAGGCCAAACATTCACCCGGTTTTTCTAACGCCGCCCATCTTTCTTGAAAGTAAGGGTCTTTATAAGCGTTGGCGTGGGCGCTGTCAGACCAATGATTGGCAATATTCAGGTGGCATTCCTGGCACGATTGCGTGTCCAGGATTTCCAGCGCAGCGCCGTCTCCTTCGCCCTCTGTTTGCAAGCCAGGAGACGCAGCAGCCAGGTTAACTGTCAACAGCAAACCGATGATGCCCACAACAAGGCCACTGCCAAGCGACCAGACAATAGATTTTCGATATGTTTTCACGTTTTTTCTCATTGCCTTTACCTCACTGACCTCCTACGTAAATGTAACCCAGGTTGCTAACCTGGGTTACAAGCTGTCATCCATCGTAGTACACCCCGATCATGGGGAACCCTTCTATATTAATAATGAAATCCCAAAAAGCCATTTGCGCGGTGGTAGCCGGCCGGCGAACGCTGCGGCTAATATAAATTTTACGCCTAAGGTCAAGCCCCCGCACGCTCACCGGGGCAACGCGAGCTTTGACCAATCGTTCGACGACGACTTTAGAAACAAACCCCAGCCCGAGACCCTCCTGAACGGCCATAGCAATTGCTTCGGAATTCCCTAATTCGAGCAGTTTTTCCAGTTGGTCAATGTCTACGCCTACCTGGCTCAAACCACTGCGCACGGCCACTTGTGTCCCGGAATCTTCTTCACGGAGGATGAAAGTGGCCGTATACAGCTCTTCCGGTTCAATTTCTTGCCGCTGCGCCCAGGGGTGCGTCAGCGGCGCAATCAACAAAATCTCGTCATCCATGAATTCCTGTAATTCGACCCCCTTACAAGTCGCATTCGGCTTGCTGAGGAGGGCAAAATGCGCGTGCCCGGTACACACCATTTCAAATGAGACCTGTTGGCTGGCTACCTGGCAGGAAAGCGTCACTTTGGGGTAAAGGCGATGAAACCGCGCCAATAACTGCGGCAAAATGTATTTACCCGGTGTGGTGCTGCACCCAATCATCAGATGACCATGAACTTCCCCTTCCAGAGACTTCATCACCTCTTCAATTTGCACAGAACGATTCACCAATTCTTTCGCCAGAGGCATCAGCGCAGTTCCGGCATCCGTCAGTTGGATATTGCGCCCAGAACGAATGAAGAGGGGCTGCTCAAAATGTTGTTCCAATGACAAAATGTGCTGGCTGACACTGGGTTGAGACATATGCAACCGGCTGGCCGCCTGCGTGAAGTTAAGCGTTTCCGCAGCCACTAGAAAAACGTTAAGTTGATGTGCATCGAGCATAAATTTCGTTACCTTTCTCTCGATTTGTGAATATTGTAACAAAACTTATTAGTATCTCAACGGTATAAATCGGAAAAACAATTGCTTTTGCTTATATATGTCAAAAAGCAAAACCTATAAGTAAAACTTTGCCTTCGTATTGATTAAACCACAA
>JACSRF010000034.1 GCA_014879875.1 Anaerolinea sp. | reverse complement strand
GCTGTCGTCACCGCGAAGATGAGATTTGTCAGTCAATCAGCGTAACTTATTTAATCCGTGTTCCTTAGCAATGCCAGGCATTGGCAATGGCAATACCTGGCATTGTAGTGTAAGTATGCCTGATTGTCTAAGCCATGAAAGAAACGCGAAATTATAGAAAAACAGGATGAGGGTACTACAGGTCTGGCTCTCTTTGCCGCCGATGACGCAAGCTAAAGCGGCGCGGGCGCGTGATGTCCATGTGCCGCCGCCATCCCTCACCCAACAAGTTAAAGGTGAAAATTTGGAAGAAAACAGTGAGGCCGACGATCACAATTTCCCACGGGGCACGAATCATCTTTGACCAAAAATCGGACAGCATTTGCGCCAGTTCGGGCGTGCCGGAGGTGATCCCCACGGCTACTGTGCCGGCGCTGTTGGCGGATTCGCCCATCAAGATGTACGCATCGCCAATAAACATGCCTAAAAAGCCGAGTTCGGCGATCAACAACATAACGGTACCCAACTCAAAGGCGATCAGGGATGGCAAGACCGGCCACAATTGGGGCAGAATGTGTCGGCGTAAAATGCCCAATGGTTTGACGCCAATGGCGCGCGCCCCTTCAATGTAGGCCGCTTGCATGATGGTGCGCGTATTGTTTTTGACGAAGACGGCCGTATTCGCCCACCCCGTCACCGTCAATGCCAGAATAAACGTGGGCAAGGTCTTGTCCCCGATAAAAGAGATAGCGGCCAGAGCAAAGAGCAAAACCGGCACGGCCAGGCTGACCCCTATCAATATATCCACAAAGCGTTCGCTGAGTCGCCCCACATACCAACCGGCCAGCAAACCTAACAACAAACCAACGGCCATGCGCACAGTCACAATGATCATCGTTAAGATCAGCGTTGGGCGGACGGCCCACAACAAACGGCTGTAGAGATCACGGCCGGCATTATCCGTACCCAGGAAAAATTGTTCCAGGGCAAAGGGCGGCAGGGGCGTTCTCGTCGGAATATACGTCTTGTCGCCGATGAACAACACATCGCTAAAGGCTTGCAGCGGGTCATGCGGCGCCAGGGATGGTCCCCAAATGGCGATAAACAGAAAGAGCAAGCCCAGCGCCAGACCAACAGAGAGGGGATAATTGCGGGTTGCGATCAGTTTCATGCGACTACCTCCTCATGCTGGCGCAGCCGAGGGTCAAAGAGATAAGCCAGAATGTTGGCGAACAGGTCGGCGGCTAAAAGCATGGCTCCCAACAAGACGACGATACTGGCTAACAACTGCGGATGTCCAAAATAAAGACCCGGTGGCCGCGCGTCCAGGCGCAAACCGAGGGTAAGCAGCAAGATGCGCCCAATACCCGGCCAGATAAAGATCGCCTCCACAATGACCAGCGCGCCTACCATCATGCGCATCACCTCGCCAATGGTCATGATCAGGGGTGTGAGCATGTTCGGCCAGGCATGTCGCCACAACAGCCGCCACCACCCCAACCCCTTGCTGCGCGCCACACGGATGTAATCTTGTTGTAGTTCATGTTCCAGCAAACTGGCCGCCATTTTGGCGATGTGCAGCGCCGGCTGCAAAGCCAGCACCAACACCGGCAAGATCAGGTGCTCATCCAGACCATAACCACTCAGGGGCAGCAAAGTATTGCGCGCGCCTGCATACAAGGTTCGGTATATCAAGACGGACAAAACTGCCCCTCCTAACAAGAAACCGGGCATCGAAGAGCCGGCCGATAAGACAAGCAGGGCGATTGACGACATCCGTTTTGACCGCGGTGAAATGGAGACAAAACCGAATAACAAGCCGATGAGGACGGCCGTTACCAGGGCTATAGTCACCAAAATCAGGCTGTTTTTGAAGGGGGTGGTAATCACATCGGCGACACGCAGCAGCCCGACGTTACCCAAATCGCCACGCAACAACCCGCGTGCATATTCCAGGTAGCTCGCTTGCGGCCGTGCCCCTTGTGTCGTGCTGCCCACAATTGTCACCAGCCGGGGATGGGCCAACGCATAATAAAACCCCAGTAAATTGAGTAAAGGTAACAAGATAACGATAAGTACCAATTTACGCGCCAGTAAACGAATCACCTGATTCTCCTATGTAAAGCGAACGTCCCTGTTCGCTGTCCGAACAAGGATGTTCGGACTACAGATGTAAAGCGAACGTC
>JACSRF010000169.1 GCA_014879875.1 Anaerolinea sp. | reverse complement strand
CCGCTCAGACATGTCCTGAGCTTGTCGAAGGAATGACAAATCGCGGACTAATTTGTAAAGGACAGCTTCCAGTTTTTGAACCATGTCACAATTTCTAAAGGAGACACAATGCGTATTATCAAACTAATTTCAATTCTCTCTTTAACATCCTTGTTGTTTTTGCTGGCCGCTTGTGGCGGCGGTGCAAGCGCACCGGCAGACGCACCCACCCCCAGCGGTGACGTCGCGGCCGGCGAGACCCTCTTCCAGCAAAGCTGCTCCTCTTGTCACGGCCCTGACGCCAAAGGGCTGCCGGGATTAGGCAAGGATATGACGACCAGCGTGTTTATTCAGGGACAAAGTGATCAGGATCTGCTGGCCTTTATCAAAACCGGCCGTTCCAGCAGTGATCCGGCCAACACCACCGGCGTAGACATGCCCCCCAAGGGCGGCAACCCGGCGCTCTCCGACACGCAACTTTTGGACATTATTGCTTTTATTCACTCAGTGCAGAAATGATTTAATCGGGGAGATTTAATTCGCAAATACCGGCAACAATTGGGCAGTCGCCAATCGTCTGCCCATTCCACATCACCCGGAAGGCAGTAATGCCGGGGCGCGGCGTCCAAAAGATTAACCTACTGTTTAAGGGTGGTGTGACAGTGGCATTGTAAAGGGTGCAGGCAGAGGGGCGTAAATAAACGGGCGCCTCCATCGGTTCGATAGCGTCACAACTATCTGTCTCCAATGTCTGATAAAACCCGGCCCACATGCGCCCACGAAAGGCATAACTGGTTGTTTGCCCATCCTGATCCAGGGCGACAAAGGAAAGTGAATGCACGTCAATAGGTGCTTCACCGGGATTCCAGGCGTAAAAGCTGTGCTGATCGTATAGGAAACGGATGGGTGGGCCACTGAAGGGAACGGCCGTTCCGCTAAAGGGAACGGCCGTTGTCACCGCTACCGGCGGCGTGGATGTGGTCAGGGTTGTTGGTATCGTTGTGGCCGTAACTAATTCGGTCGCTGCCGTCGAGGTGACAGGGAAAGAAGGTCGCAGCGTTGCCGGATCGTCTGTAAGCGTAGCGGCAAGCGCAGCGGCAGGTGATTGTGTTGCCGCTGCGCCGACCGCAAACGTCGCTGTTGCGTCCGCAATCGTGACGATGATCCCCGGCGCAGTGGCTATCGCAGCGGCCGTCTGTTCCTGTTCATCAACGCTATTAGCACGATTCAACAACAACAGGAGTAATACAGCCGTCACCAGGGTTAGCAAAATTAAAATTTGACGAAACCGGCGTCCGACGGCCGTTGGTACGGCCCCGTTTTCTGCGGCCGCGGGGTCAGCCGCTTCTCCCAACACGGTATCCAGTCCACTCTGCCAGGCTATTTTCTCCAAGACAGACACACGCGACAATGTTGGCGGTGATTGACTCGCTCCTGTTTCACTTTGCGCCGGCAGCGGCGGCCGTCGCGCCTGGCCCGGTAAGCTGCCTTCATCCACCTGCAAGGCCAACTCCAGGGCATCCATGAAATCGGCGCCACTCTGATAACGCTCCTCTGGCGCTTTGCGCAGCGCCCGCAGCAGCACCGTTTCCACTTCAGGGTTGATGTGCGGGTTAAAATAACGGGGTGACGGTGGATCTTCATTAACGTGCATCAGCGCCAGGCTGGTCGGCGAAGCATCGTCAAAAGGCAGCGACCCGGTTAACATTTCGTACAAAATAATACCCAGGCTGTACAGATCAGATTGGGGCACGGCCGCCGCCGAGCGGATTGCCTGCTCTGGGGCAATGTACTGCGGCGTGCCAAAAATTTCACCCTGCGACCCATTCTTAATCGTCAACGCCAGCCCAAAGTCGGTAAGCAGGACACGGCCGTTACGCGCCACCATCACATTCGATGGTTTCACGTCGCGGTGAATGACGCCATGCTCGTGGGCATAATCCAACGCCCTGGCCACTTCCCGGCCAATACGCGCCACGTCACGATAAGGCATCAATTCCTGATCGGCCGCATACCGCGCCACCAGTTCGGCCAAATCCAGCCCATTCACGTACTCCATCACAAAGTAATAGAGCCGATCCTGCTCATCCGCATAATGAATTTGCACAATATTGGGATGTCCCCAGGCTGCCATGGCGCGCGCCTCGGCCAGAAAACGCTCAGCGTAGGTCGGGCTGCTGCGGTAGCGCACGTCAATCACTTTGATGGCTACCGGGCGCTGCAACATCACGTCCCAACCATAATAAATCTGCGCCATGCCCCCGCGCTTCAGCAAACGCTCAATGCGAAAATTAGCCAGTTTTTGGCCGATCAAGGAGTCTTCCAGCAGAAACGCCGCCTTCTCAGCCATCAGCCACTTCTCCTGCCTGACGGCCGTCTACCGGCAGCTCCCCACGCGACGCCCCATTGTTGTCAACCGGGATAAACGTCTCCCGGCTGGCGCGCGTAATTTGCAGCAGTTCTTGCACGAATTGATTGATTCCTACAGCATAGGCGTGTAAATAGTCATAAGTGATACGCTCCGCCAGGTCCTCATGCCCGGCGGCAGCCAGCAGCGCCACGTGCGGGCGAAAATCGCGCAGCGTGATGCGCATTACTTTCTGCGCATCTGTCATGACAGCCCAGGCCAACGTTTTGTTCTCGTTATCATCTTTCGCCGTCATGAAGCGAGTCAGGGTACTGTCAGGGACAACGGCGCCCACGTTGGAGAATACTTCGCGCCCCTTAACAATATCATTAAGCACGTCGAACTGCTGTGGAATCTTATCCAGCAAACGCTGCAACGATGTTGGCAGGTGCGCCAACATGCGAATGGTTCCCACACTGCTGCTCTCCCCGGCGGTGGCAACCTCTTTCGAGCGTTTGAACAATTCACCCAATCCGGCCAATGTTGCCAGGTAACGGCGCTGTAACGTATCAAAATCGCTGTAAGCGCCTGGGGCGCGGGTTTTATAGCGCAAAGCGCGTGCCGTTTGCAGATGCAAATCGGGTAAATCGAGCGCCTCCAAAGGCACGGTCAAGGTCATGGGATGCACGCGGTCGCGTGGCGAGTGCTGGCTGGCATCCACGGGAATGAGCACAGCCGGATTGGTATGCGTGTGCAGAGCAGCCAGGGCCATCGTGGCCGCCTTGTGCGTCTGCGGATCTTGCCCCAGTTCTTCCAATTCAGCCACCAAAGTAGATGGCGGTCGGTAAGTCGCCGCATGAATGGCCCGGTACAACAGCAAAATGTCATTAACAGTTAATTGCAGTAAATCGCTGCGCAGTTTGAAGAGCGCGCGCAGGCTGATAATCGCTTTGACATTGACCAGGTCTGTTTCGGCCGTCGTCTCTGGCACAACACGGATTTTGGCGGCCAGCAAGGTGTAATCAACCGGGGCGAGGCGGCAGGGCAAGAGCAGCGGCCGCGCAGCCTGCGCCACATCTTCCTGCACGGCAACCGGTGGCAGCATGTGCAAATAGGTCGCCCAAGAAATCGCCTGATTGGTCAAAATTTCCGCCAGCGCCACACTCCAAATGCCGTCAAAAAAAATGTGCGACATATCGCAAACAAATGTGTCGCCCGTGTCAAAGACGGTAATGGCGTGTTCCCCCACGCCTCGTTCCGCCTGGCGCAGTTTGGAAAGCGGCAGTTGGCTGGAACGGCGATCAAAATTAAGGATGATGGGCGCCGCCCGCAGCGCCGTTAAGTCTTGTTGTAACGCATCATTAAACTGCGCCCGCAGATCAACCCACTCCGGCCGCCGCAAGCGGGGCAAAGCGGACAGATGCGCCGGGGGCGCGTCTGGTTCGCGCGCTAACAGCGCCGCAATCTGCGTCCGCACTGTTTCCACCAACGCCGGCTGATCGCTGCCTGGGCGGCAGACAGGAAGCAGGTAATAACGTCCCTGATACACAATGCCCACCTGCGCTTCCGTTAGCGGAATGGGACGGCGGGTATCCCCATACCGTCCCGGCTCCAGATAGGCCAGGATGCTCATCTGGCGCTGGAAAGGGAGCAATTCCCGTTCACGCGCGGCGCGCGCTTGCTGCGCCCAGGCGCGGCGCGCATCCTTGTGCGCCCGACGCATCCCTTTTTCCAAAAACTGATCAAACTGGCGCTGGCGATACAGAGGATAGGTTTCATACGGTTTGGCGTCCTGACGGCGACTGTACGGCCGTTTCTGTTCCCACTGCCGGTAAAGGTTGGCAAAATAGTTGGCGTGTGGTTCATGCTGCGTCACGGTCCGTAATTCCCGCAGGTAGACACGTTCACGCCACTCGTTGCGCAGCAAATCATCATACTGGTGCAGCATGTGAATCGCCGTCAGCGCCCACGCAGTCATGCGGTCAACCTGGCTCAGGCCAATACCATAGCGCTGCAAGGTGGTATCAAAGCCATGTGTTTCAATGGTGTGCCGCGCTGTATCTTCACGCAGGGCATAGTTGATGTAGAACTGCCACGTTCCTTCCGGGAAAGCGTCCGCCGGGTCTTTGCCGGCCAGGCGCAGCAGATTTTGGTAGCCCCACAAAACGGCCGCCGGGCCGGCGAAAAAGGCGCCATAGACGGCCGTGTCCAACGCCTTCTCCAGCCCTTCAAACAACAAATTCGTGTCTCGCTGCACATGCTCATAGGACAATTTACGGCTAGACAGGCGGGCCAGGCCACTCAAAATGACGCCCGGTATGTGACCGGCAGGCACGACTTGCGCCACTAAATTGACCACCCGGTCAATTTGCGGCAATGATAACTGCGACAGTTCTCGGATTTGCAGCGAGTGCGCCACACTTCTCAGATTAGAACGTGTCTTGGTGGAGGCTTCGCGGTATCGTTCCTGGTCGTCCATTTTTTGTAGTATAACGGCAAAACAGGCCAACAACCAACGGTGAAGAGGTAAATTTGCGTAAAAACCCAGGACTGTTCAATTTGGACTTTTGACAATGTGAACCGAACTCAATAGAAATCGAATCAATTCGGGTCTTCAGGAATTCAGGGGGTTGACAACTAATGATATGTGATGCGTGATTCGTGACCAGAAAGAATTCACGCATCACGCATCACAGCCTGCCCTGAGGCTGGCGAAGGGCCGGACCCCACGAAATCCTGAAGAACCAGATCATTTAGCGCATGGTAACGGGCAAGAATGCGAATTCAGTGAGGGCAATTCCTGCCGGTACGGTTATCAGCATGCCGCTGCCGCTTTGTGGGTGGAAGGGTGCTGCGGCATCAAGCATAAAATGTGTTGTCACGCGGGGATTACCGGCTGCCTGGATTGCGTAAAATCCATCGTCCGCGCTCGCCGTCGTCAACTGAAAGGTAAGATCGCCCAGGCTATCGGTTGAGACCACCCCCAGCACGTGTCCATTGGCTGAAATGGTTGTCGCGTCATTGGGGGGGAAGAGAGAGCCGGTCACCGCGAAATAGCTGCCCGGAGCGCCGTTGGGGTAGTTGATGAGCAGGTTGGCGCGAAAGCCGACGACGTCGGTTGGCAACCAGCGCTCAATGGTTGTGCCATCGCCGATGGTTCCATAGGTGTTGCCGCCCCAGCATTTCAACGCCCCGCCAAACATGCGAGCGCAGGTGCGCCAATCGCCAGCCTCAATTTCAGAGACATTGTTGTCTAAACCAATGACGTAAGCCGGTGTGTGATGGTCTATGGTTGTGTCGTCACCCAATTGCCCATTCCCATTGTGGCCCCAGCATTGCGCCAGGCGCTCATCGGTCAAAGCACAGGTGTGTCCACCGCCAGCGGCAACGGCCGTAAACGTTTTGCCATTGGCCAGAACCGTGACAGGAACATTACGATTAGTCGTTGTCCCATCGCCCAATTGACCATGCCTGTTGTCTCCCCAACAGCGAATGCTGCCGTCTTCCATGAGCGCGCAAGAGTGTAATCCCCCAACTGAAATGGCTTCAGCCCTTCCGTTCAGATTGACAACATCTACGGGCGTCAGCCGTTCGTGGATGGTGGAACCATCACCCACTGAACCGAATGCATTCATTCCCCAGCACTTGATGGCGCCAGTATGCAGCAAGGCGCAGCTATGTTGTCCCCCTGCCCCCACAGCCGCCACGCCGCTGCTTAAGCCCACCACATCCACCGGTACGCGGCGTACTTCTTCTGTGCCGTCTCCCAAACGACCGTTTTCCCCCGCTCCCCAACATTTGACACCACCAGTATTGGTGACGGCGCAGCTATGCCATAAACTGGCTGAAAGATGCACAGCGCCCGTATACAACCCCACCACATTGGCGGGCGTATATTGATTTTGGGCTGAGTTATTGCCCACCTGCCCATACCCATTATGCCCCCAGCATTGCACCCCGCCCCAACTCATCAGGGCGCAGGTATGTCCCCAACCGCCGCCCATGGAGATGGCGCTGGAAACGGTCGCCACGTCAACCGGCGTATGTCTATCAATGGTTGTGCCATCCCCCAAACGGCCGTGCGCGTTATATCCCCAACATTTCATACGGGCGCTGTTGGTCAACGCACATGTATGCCAACTGCCAATAGCCACCGTTGTGTGTACGGGTGAAATATGAGAGTGATCGCTGTAAACATCCAGGCGATACCACGGGTCGCTGCTGTCACTCCCGCTGCTTGCCGAAACCGTTGCCACCAGGAGAAGCAAAATGAGGACGCTCCCTATGAGTAACTGCCTTAATTCATGTTGGTCAATCCTGCCTCTGGGTCTATCGTGGGTAATCTCTGTGTTATCTGCTGTCATCGTGATGACTCCTTTGTATGACCAACTCGATGCGTGAGTTTCCTCACGTTGATAGAGTCCGTCGCAAAAACTGCTGTCGGCGCGCGATCCAGACGGCCGTTGCGCACGCCGCGGCAAAGCTGGCGATCTGTACCACCGGGTTAAAGGCGAAGAAATTGCCGGATGTGGTGATGTACCGGTAATCCGGGGGCGTAAAAAACAGGTGATGGAATAATGGCAAGACCAAATAGCTGACGCAAATCCCGGCAGCCAGCAATTGCGGCGCGCTGTTCGCCTGCTGTGCGCTGTTCACCTGCGACGCGCGCCGGGTGTGCAGGAATGAAACAAGCGCCAACCAGCACCAACTGCCCACCAGGCTGCCCCCGGCGGCCAACCAGGCGTTGGTTGTCGTGGACAATCCTCTGGCCGGGAGTTCAACGCTCCGCAGCAGCAGCAGCAGGGGCATCAGCCCCAGACCATACAGCCCCAGCCAACCACAAGCCGCCGGACATTGGGCGATGATCGGCCCAGGCCAGAGCGCAAAAGCCAACCCCAGCAGCGTGACCACTGCGCACGATGCCGCCAGGGGGAAAGGCAGCGTGGGATGATTACCGCTCATGGTAATGAGCGGAATGCCTACGGCGAGCGGTGGCAGACAGAGCAGCCAGACTTGCCACCACACGGGCGGGTTGTAGCGGCGGTAGCGCAGCGCGACCAGGCGGCCGGCAAACCAGTGCCAGAGCAGCCAGCCGATCATCACGCCCCCTGAGGCGACGAGTCCAGACATCCAATAACGGCCGTTGGTCATGTCGTCAAAGGGGGCGGCTCCCAGGTGTCCATACAAAAAAATGATGTATCGGTTGGCAATGACAAACCAGTAATGGAACAGGCCCAAGACAACGGCAGAAATTAGGATGGCATACAGCAAGACGCGCAGCCATTCATGTGCGCGCCTTGCTGCAGGAACCTGTCTGCTGTTGTACGTGGCGTTGCTCATGGACATATCCCTGATAATGATTTGTGAACACCATAACACAGAAGAAGCGGCCGTGCCAGATGACAAAACTCATGTTCTGGTCATGATCGGCGCGGGCTTTGCAAAACGCAGCCTGGAGCTGATTTTGCCCCGTACTTTGCCGCATGGCATCTTTGCGTTAAATTTAAGCGTATGCAAACAATGAAACGCTGGCTGCACGATACGGCCGTTTCCCGCGCCCTTCTCATTTTCATCACCCTGCGCCTCTTTTTCAGCGGTTGGGCCATCGTCGTCAACCTGCTCAGCCCTGTGCCCACGACGCCTGATGAGGGGATACGGCCGTACCTCGGCGAACCCCAATTAAGCGCAGGGGCCGCCGGGCTGCTGCTTGGCCCGTGGCAGCGTTTCGACACGCAGCATTACCTGCGCATCGCGCGGCAAGGGTACGCCGACGAGTCTGATTCCGTCTTCCCCCCCTTATACCCCTGGCTGGTGCGCGGCGTCAGCGCCCTCGGCGGCGGCGGGGCAACTGCGCGCCTGGCCGCCGCCTTGCTCATCGCCAATCTGGCTACGTTGGGGTTATTCATCTTGCTGCACAAATTTGTCACGGCCGAATTTGGCCCGGAATCAGCAACGCGCACGCTGGTTTACCTGGCCTTGTTCCCGACCAGTTTTTTCCTGTTCAGCGCCTATACCGAGTCGCTGTTTTTGCTGCTGGCCTTGGGGTCATTTTGGGCGGGGAAAAACGGCCGTTTCCCCCTGGCCGGTCTGCTCGGCTTTCTGGCCGCCGCCACGCGGTTAACCGGGTGGATATTGGTGGTTCCCTTGGCCTACTTTGTTATCGCTAGTCGGTTGTCGGTTATCGGTAAGCGGTCATCCGTTAGCGATAATCCGTTAGCGGTAAAGGGCAGTCATACACGCTTCACGGTTCACGGATTACGTTTCACGGATTACGTTTCACGCTTCACGGTTCACGATCTACGCTTCACACTCTACCACCTGCTCTTCGCCGCCCTACCCGGCCTGGCGCTGGTCTTGTTCATGGCCTACCGCTGGTGGCTAGGGCTGCCGCCACTCCCTGTCATCTACGAACGCTACTGGTATCAGACGACCGGCTTTCCGGGGCAAGACATCCTCACTGCCGTCAACACGCTTTGCTGTGGCGGCGCGGCGCGCAGCAACGAACCGTTTCAACTAACGTTGGATCTCGCCTGTACGCTGCTGCTGCTCGGCACAACCTATGCTGCCTTTCGCCGCCTGGGCGTGGGGTACGGTCTGTATGCGCTGCTGCTGCTGCTCTTCATGCTGCTGCCCACGTCACCGGTGAAGCCGTTGTACTCTTTTTCACGCTACACGCTAGCTTTTTTCCCGACGTTTATTTTGTTGGGATTGTGGGGGCAACGGCCGTTGCTCAACCGCCTCATCCTCTACCCCTCCCTCATGCTCGCCCTTTTCTGCAGCGGCCAATTTTTCATTTGGGGTTGGGTCGCCTGAGTAACCTTGTCGCCATAACAGCAAACATCGGTAATCGGCGTCAGCACAGACCACCGATTACCGATTACCAATTACCGATTACCGATTACCCCGCGCCGGCCGCACCGCCACCGGCAGCCCCGGCGCCCGCTGCGGCCCCGGCCGCGCCGGTCGTACTAGAACTGGCCGCAGCCATCGCCGCAAAGGCCGCCATGCTGTCGGCCGGGTTGCTGTTTGGCAGCGCCTTAAAGTAAGGGGGTAGTTCCGTCCAACCCTCTTTTTCAAAGCGACGCACCCACTGCGGCAGCAGGCCAAAAGCGGCCGCAAACGCCAGGTACTTCACAAACGTATGCGCTCCAGCAATCGTTTCCTTACCACGGCTGACGCGCCGCAAATAATTGGCAAACTGCTGCCATTCGGCCGCAAGCTGCGCGGCTTCATCGGTGAGCGTCGTAATGGTCGCCCCGGCAATGAGGACGACAATGCCCAGCGCTGCCAGGCTGCCACTGATGATCAAAAACGGCGCCCCAATCTGGCCGACGGCCAGGGTAATCATGCTGCCCAGGGCGACAAAGAGCAGCAGCAAACCGGTAAACAACAGCCTGCTGCGCGCCTGCTTGCGTTCGTCGCTTACCAGGTTGGCGGCTTTGATTTCCGCCTTCACCGTCTGCGTGAATTCTTTCCAGCGGCGCGAGGAGACAACATTGCTCAGGTCAGAGAACTTGACCGTTTTCACCGGCCCTTTTTTGGTGGTGAAGAGCAGGTCGAGCAGCGCCTCCTGGTGTGGTTGCAGCGCCGACGGCCGTTCCAGCAGGCGGATCAAAAAGTCATGCTGCCGGTACCATTTCTTCTCCGGTGATTCGTCAATCTCTAACACGCCCTGATCAGCCAGGTCGAAGAGCGTGCCTAAAGCGGCCGCCCAGGTGGGGCCGGCGCTGGCATTGATCAACGCCGCCGCCAGACCAGGCGACAGCTTGTTCGGGGGTTCGTAGGCGATGCTGCGCGTGTCCAGACTACGTGGCTGAATGCGCTGTATCTGCATCACGGTGACAAAAATGCCCACCAACAAAATAGCCGCGCCCCCGGCCAACCACAACGGTATCCAGGCGGTTTGCGTTTGCTGCCGGTTTTGCCACGCCGGCGGCTCGGTGATGAGGCTGCCGGTCGGGAAGGTTAACGCGACCACCAGGGGATCATTGGGCTGTAAGTTGGCGGCGTTGAAGGTGATGCGACGGCCGTCTTGAGCCACGTCCACAACACCGGCGCGCACTTCCGGCGCGCCCACCAGTTGTACACCGGCTGGATACGTGAATGCCACCTGGCTCTGCGCAATTTGAAAGGCATAACTGTCAGGGAGCGCCTGCCACAGCAACAAGTCACCACCATCGCTCTGGCGCGCCACGCCAAGAACGCGATAACTGAGCACAAACTGACGGCTGACGCCCGTCGTCGGCTCAAAATGCCAGGTGACGCGGATGGGATTGTTGCCCTTGATTTCCACCTGGCCCGCCTGGTCGCCTTGTGGATAGGAACGGCCGTCTACGCTCGCCTGAATCTCCACAATGCCATCTGTATGGTCGGTCGGCAGCTCGCGGAAGACATAGGTGAAGGGATCGCCTGTGAAGGAATAAGTTACCGTTTCCGTCACCAGCAGGCTGCCCCCTTCCTCCACCACAACGTCAACATCAAAACGGTCGGCGCTGTACGCTTTTTCCTGCGCGGCCGCGGGAGAACTGGCGGCCAATAACAGCGTTGCAACGAGGATTACACTGAATAACCACAGTTTACGAGTCATTTTTTTCCTTCCTGCTTATGAAACAAACGCCCAGTGCGTCCATATCTTTTTACGCAGGAAGCGCAGTCTGGTTGCGCCAGGCTGCACCCGCTCACTCTACAAACGGTGGTGGAAACTGCCCACTGCCCGGCGCGTCACCATTCTCAACATGCGGGATACCGCTGTCCACCAGCCGGTTGCCAAAGATGTCGCTGACGCGAAAAGTGTACGGCCCTGTCCCCAGGCCACTGGCGGCGACAAAGTAGTTGTAATCGGTGCGTGGGATGGGCTGAAAGACGCCATCCCCATCCAACCATTCAACCGTGACAATGGGGTTGCGATGGTTGCGTATTTGCACGGCCGTCCACCACTGATTACTGCCATCCTTAAAATGGTATACAATGGGGTCGGGCAGCGGGTAACTGACCAACTGCCAGGTAATCGGCACGCGCCCGGCCGCCGGATCGGCAATCAGGGCAAACGCCTCCTGGCTCAAGTCCACATCGCCGGCCGCACAAGGGGGGCAGCTATCCACAACGCGCACAACCACCACGCCATCAGGGCCAGTCACCTGGATGTATGCGCCACAAAGCGCGGCGTTGGCATAATCCGTCATATTCAAGGCCGCCACCATCAGGTTATCGGGGGTGGCAGGGAAAGCGCAGTTACCCGCGCCGGTGGCCTCGTAATAGGTCCCTTCGCCGCTGTGCAGCGGGCCAAAGGGAATCGGCGCGTCAGATGGCGCAGATGGCGCGACCAGCAGCGGCAAAAAGATCAGCGAATCTGCTTCATTTTGCGGAAAGGACGCTGGCGCGCCAGGCGCAGCATTGGCGTGAAGAATGAAGAACAGGGTACACAACCAGGGAAACACGCGGCAGCCGACAACTGACCGCAGCGTATAGACAAGTGAAGGAATTTTTAGCGTCATAGTTGTACATCATTTTAGCACAGCCCGGTAAAATAGAGCGCATGTTATACATCCACTTGTTTGGGCATTTACGCTTGTTGGTAGACGGCCGTCCCCATCGCTTTCAGGGACTGCCGAAAACAACCTTGCTGTTAGCTTATTTGCTGCTGCAACGGGAAGCGGCCGTTCCTCGTGACCACCTCGCCTTCCTGCTCTGGGACGACGTGCCGGAAAGCGAAGCGCGCGCCAACTTGCGCCGTCACCTGCACGATCTGCGCCGCACCTTACCCGCCGCAGCAGAATGGGTACTCAGCGACGCCAAAAGCGTCCAATGGAACCCCGCTGTTCCCTACTGGCTCGATGTGGCTGAATTTGAACACCTTTGCGCCGACGACGGCCGCCTGGCCGAAGCCATCACGCTTTACACCGGCGACTTGCTGCAAAATTTATATGAAGATTGGGTGACGCCTCACCGCGACCGGCTGCAAACGCTTTGTTTTGCCACGCTCGACCGGCTGATTAAACGGGAATGGGCGCAAGGCGACCTGGCGCAGGCGATGGCCTATGCGCGTCAACTGCTAAACCACGACCCCCTCCGCGAAGATGCGCTGCGCAATTATATGTTGCTGCGCGCCGACAGCGGCGACCGCGCCGGCGCGTTACAGTTATACCAACAGTTCAAGAACCGTCTGGAAGAGGAATTGGGGGTTGCGCCGATGCCGGAGACGACGGCCGTTTACGACGAACTCGCTCACAGCCACCCTCTCCCC
>JACSRF010000023.1 GCA_014879875.1 Anaerolinea sp. | reverse complement strand
ACGATCAAGAATGGCGCGCAAGGGCAGCAGCACCCGCCCCAGACGAATTACCTCGCCCCCTTCCGCCGCCCGCAAATAAGCCACCAGGCGCCGCGCAATACCCGGCCCGTAGCCGCTCAGGCTGGGCACGCCGGCCGCCAGCGCGGTATTCGGCCGGTACGCCATCCCTTCGGCCAGGCTGGTAATCCGCGCCGTTGGTGGTAAGGTATGCAGGAAAGCGGCCGTTTCCGTTAGCGGGTACAGTTGGGACGTGGGCGAAAGGGTGTTGTACCCATACCCGGTGAGCAGCAAATCGAACAGTATCAGCGCCAACGCCAGCCCGCCAAACCAATCGGCGCGCACACGGCCATGCCAACGCGCCCACAGCAGCAGCGCGCTCGCCAGCAGCAACAGGGCAAAGGTCAGCAACGGCCGTTGCAAAAACGCCCAATCCACCTGCCCCCGATACCAGAACAGATAACCCACCACCAACGCCAGCAGCAGCAGCGCCCCGCCCCACAACCACCGGTCAGACCGCCGCACCGTCATCTCTGCCTGATCCAACAGCCGATCTAAACCAATGGCCGCCAAAACGGCCGCCGCTGTCACCACCAACATCGCCGCCCGACTCGGCAGCAGCCCATTGAACACCGGCAGCCAATAAAGCGCCGCGTACCCCGGCCCCAGCGTCCACAGCAGCCCAACGCCACCCCACGCCAGCCAAAACCGCGTCGCCGGCCGCCCACGCCCCAACCAGACGGCCGCTCCCACCAGCAGCAGCGGCAAAATCCCCACATACAACGCCGTCTCGTTGTAATTGTCAAACCCCCACCAGTTACCGGCCAACGGCGTGCCAAAAAAATCGGGAATGACGAGCGCCACAAAGCGGTTGAGCAAGCCATACTGCTGCGATTCAGCCCAGGTTAGCGGCTGGCGATGGCTTTGCATCAGGAAGGAAAACGCAGGCAAGACCTGAATGAGCGACAGACCAACCCCCAACGCCACCGGCAGCGCCACCGGCAGCAACCCTGCGCGCGGCCCCTGACGCAGCAACGGCCGCATCCGCCAAACCAGATACAGCACGGCCGTCATGCTCCCATACAGCGCCCAATTCCAATGCCCCCCCAGCCAGGGTAGGGCAAAGGCGAGGGCGAAGAGGAGTGCGGCGTGCGGAATGTGGAATGCGGAGCGATGACCGAAGCCCTCCGCCTCGCGCTCCACCGCGTATAAGGCCAGTGGCAGCCAGATAACGGCCGCATGAACCACCTGCCACTCCAGCCAGACAACCATCAAGCCATTGCCGATGAACACGACTGCGCCCAACAACGCCGCCACCCGCCGCAGCCCCAGCCGCCGCAAGTAGAGGAACATAAACGTCGCCCCCAGCCCCATCTGCAAAAAAATGGTCAGGTCAACGGCCGTCGCCCCATCCAGCAAGTAATACAGCAGCGACAATGGGTAAAACAGGCCCGCCTGCGTATCATAAATGGCCGGGTAGCCGCCAAACAGTTCAGGACTCCACAACGGCAAGGTTCCCTGGCGAACCATCGCCGCCGTCCACGCCTTCACCGGGTAAATATAAAAAACGGCATCCTCCAGCAGCGAGTTGTGCATCGTCGCCGCCTGATTCAGCTGCTGCCAGGGTGGAATGGAGTGATTGACAATATCCAGCGGCAGCAGCGCCCAACCGGGCAGCAGCGCCTTACCCAACAGCAGCGCCAGCAGCAGCCACAGGGCGGCGATACACAAGCCATCTATGCGCCGTTCATTTAAGAATGCCACTCGCCTTACCACCTAACCTGGACAAGCCAGAAAAGAATTTAACGCAAAGGTACAAACAATTTCTCTGTTATCTCTCTGTGAATCTCTATGTATTCTCTGTGTAACTTTATTCCAAATAATGTCTAATGCGTAACGGAATTTTCACGTTTCACTCCTCACCGCTTGCCCTGCGCTTGTCGAAGGGTTCACGCAGGTCAACACCAACACATCCGTCCCGGCCGCATCTGCCAGCCGTTCGCCTGTTTGCCCATCATACACCCCCGCCTGCAAACAAACCGGCGCGGCCGTGGGCAGGGCAAAGCGATGCCACTGCCACACCAGGTCGCCCGGCCGCCAGCTTTGCGGCGCGGCATCCAGTCCGTCCCACTGCGCAGCAATTTGCCCCGTCTCATCCAGCGCCGCCCACAA
>JACSRF010000024.1 GCA_014879875.1 Anaerolinea sp. | reverse complement strand
GAGACAGCGCCCACAACCATCACGCTGTACCCAGACATCGCCCTGGGAATGCTGCGCGCAGAGCTGGCCGCTCCTGGCCGTATCTGGCTGCTGCTGCGCCACCTGGACGCACAGGGTAACGGCTGGTTGAGTGTGGATGAGGTGCGCAAACAGTTGACGCCGCGCCATGCTCCCCTGCGAGTGTGTGGTTGGCGGCAGCTGCGTAACTTGCTGGATGAGGGAGAAGGGGTGTTTTGGCAGCGGCAAAACGGCCGTATCTGGTTACGGTCTGTGGTTAAAGTGGCAGCGGCGCTCGATGTTTGGCGGCTCAACGGCCGTCCGGTAGCTTTAGCGGTTTCGGTTCTAACGCAGCGCATTGGTCAGGTACGCGCCCATTTCTACGCCAGCTTTCACAGTGGACGAAATCGGGAAACGGCCGTGTCGCCCATTGCGCGCGCCACCCTGCAAGAAATCACCCACGTCCATCCCCGCACACAGCGCCGCTATGAGGCGCAAGTCCGGGTGCAGCGGCAGTACAACTATGCCCTGGGACCACAGGTGCAGACGGCGGCAGCGGAGCAGCAAGCGTGGCAGCACGGCCAGGCATTGTTCCACTTCACCGATGCCGCAGGGTTGCATGGACCGGCCGGCGCCACCTATTATGCCTGGCAGCTACCGAATCACTACGTCGGGCCGCACCAGCCACAGCCACGAGGCCGCCAGAAACGGCACAATCGGGAACTTGTAGACCTGTTGCAACAAGGGACAACGGGGAACGGCAAGCAAACGAAACCCCATTTCCGGCAAAAACGCTTCTACAGCCTGGGCAAAGCAGCGGCAAAGGCAGCGAATCGAGGGCAGTCATGCGTCTATTGGCCCGGCCGGAAAGGGGTTTGGTTTTGTTTGGAGGAAGAGAAGCAGGGATTAAAGGGTTCTGGGGTTTTTCTAAAATCTAACTCCCCTCATCCCTTAACCCCCGTGATCGGGAAAAAATGATCCGCCGTTCCAGGGATATGTGTTATTATTTTGGCATGAAGATTTACACGCTCGATCTCAACTTCCAAAACGTTCCGCAGTCCATTGCTGCTTATCTTGTCGTCGGGCCGGCCGGCCCGGTGCTGGTGGAAACCGGCCCAGGGTCAACGTTAGTTACGCTTCAGGCTGAAATCAGGCGTTGTGGCTATGAACTAAGCGACATTCAGCACGTTTTTGTCACGCACATTCACCTGGATCACGCCGGAGCCGCGGGGTGGTGGGCGCAGCAAGGCGCTCAAGTTTACGTCCATCACTTTGGCGTAACACACCTGATAGACCCGTCCCGTTTGTGGCAGAGCGCCAGCCGTATTTACGGTGACAAAATGGAACTACTGTGGGGGCAGATGTGGCCGGCGCCGGTAGAGAAGGTAACGGCCGTTGCTGATAACGACGTCTTTCACGCTGCCGGACTCACCTTCACAGCCCTGGAAACCCCCGGCCACGCGCGCCATCATCACGTCTGGCAGGTCGAAGATATCGCCTTTACCGGGGATGCCGCCGGGATTCGCCTGCCCCACAATCCACTCATTGACGTGCCCGCGCCACCGCCAGAATTTGACCGGGAAACCTGGCTTGAAACGCTGGATCGCCTGCAAGCAGCTAATTTCACGGCGCTTTACCCGACGCATTTCGGCCGTTTAGAGGATGTCAACCATCAACTAGACACCATGCGCGCGCTGATTGATGAGGCAACCGACTTCATCCGCGCCAAAATGTTATCCGGCAGCCACCGTGATGAGATTGTGCCCTTGTATGAAAATTGGGTACGCGAGCGGGGTCAGGCATTAGGTCTCAGCGCCGCGCAAATGCACCAGTACGAGATGGCCAACCCGTTGTACATGTCGGTGGACGGCATCATGCGTTATTGGCGCAAATTGGACATGTAAAGCAAGCGATACGCAAAGCCCAAAGCCCTATATGCCGTTTTGCAGCTCATGACGAACCGTTTCCAGGCACAGCAGAAAGGCTGACATATCTGGCGCTGTTAACGCATCGTCAAACAAGGTCTCCAGCTGCGGCAGCCCTATCTCATCCAGGGATGCTGGCAGGTCACTTTGTGGTTGAATGATGCCAAAACGGCGTCCTAAGGGTCCGTAAAAGAATAAGTTCCCGCACCGTAGTCTGAGAACAAGGGGCAAATACGGGAAGTAATAAAT
>JACSRF010000627.1 GCA_014879875.1 Anaerolinea sp. | reverse complement strand
CGCTGTCGTCACCGCGAAGATGAGATTTGTCAGTCAATCAGCGTAACTTATTTAATCCGCGTTCCTTAAGTCACATTGTCCATCAGGGTAAAGAAACCCTCAGTCAAGGTGGGATGAATAAACATCGCCTGCTGAAACAAAGTCCAGGGGGCGTCGGCCAGCATCAGGGCCAGCAGCGTTTGCACCAACTCGCCGCCCTCGCTGCCCAAAATGGCCGCGCCCAGAATGCGGTCGGTGTCGGCGTCTATGACTATTTTCATCAAACCGGCCGTTTCATCTCGTTCAATGGCGCGAGCCACCCAGGCCATTGGTATTTGACCAACTTTCAGCCGGTAGCCGGCGGCCTGGGCTTCTTTTTCGGTCAGGCCCACGCGCCCCAGTTCCGGGTCGGTAAACAAGGCATAAGGAATGATCCGGCCATTGACGGTGCGATTCTGGTTGTGAATGAGGTTGTCGTAGATGATGAGATGGTCATCGTAGGCGACATGGGTGAAGGCGGGGCCGCCTTTGACGTCGCCCAGCGCCCAAATGCCGGGGGCGCTGGTTTCCAGTTTGTCATTGACCTGAATGAAGCCTCGCGGGTCGGTAGCAACGCCGGCTGCCGCCAGGTTGAGCGAGTTGGTGTTGGGGGTGCGGCCCACTGCCAGGAGTAAATGAGAGCCGGAAACGGCCATTTCCCCTCCCCGCTTGTCTGTCACCGTCACCGTCACGCCGCTGCTTGTGGGCTGAACGGCCGTTGCTTTAGCGCCCAGGTAGAACTGCATCCCTTCGGCCACCAGCGCCTCACAGAGCGCCTGCGCCACAGCCTCATCTTCCTGCGGAATAATCTGGCCGGCGTATTCGATGACGCTGACACGGCTGCCAAACCGTAAAAACATCTGCCCAAATTCCAGGCCAATGTAGCTGCCGCCCAGAACGATGAGATGCTCTGGCGTCTCGGTCAAGTCCATCACATTGCGGTTAGTGAGGTAGTCCACCGCTTCCAGACCAGGAATGGGCAGGATACGCGGACGAGTGCCAGTATTGATAAAGATGTGCTTGCTGGTTAGCACAGAATGATTAACAGTGACCGTTTGTGGTCCAGTAAAGCTGCCTGCGCCGCGATATAAATCCAGTGTGGGGCGGCTGGCAACGTGGGATTCCTGCCCACCACGCCACTGCTGCACCAGCGTGTTCTTACGCGCCACCACCTCGGCCAGATTTACCGACACCGGCCCGGTTTTCACGCCAAAGTCAGCGGCGCGGTGGGCGTAATGGGCCATGCGGGCGCTGGCTAACATGGTTTTGGTCGGCGTACAGCCATAATTGATGCAAGAACCGCCGAGATGCTCTTTTTCAATAAGGGCCACGGTCCACCCTAAATCGGCTAATTTATGGGCCAGCGGCGTGCCGCCCTGCCCGGAGCCGATGACGATGGCGTCGTATGGTTTTGTCATAATATGTTCCTTTGTTACACCATTATGGCTGCTGATAGATGCGTGTATCTGGGCGAAAAGCTGCCCAGGAAAACCAGAAGTGATCAACCTTGACAACCGGGTTTAAAACCTCGCCAGCCAATTCGCCAGCGGTGGCCTCTCCCAAAATATTCCAGGTACTGCCTGTTTGTTCATCTTTGAAGGTCGTGCCATTCTTAGCAAAGGTGAGCGTCTGACCATTCAATTCCCTGGCAAAAGCACCATTAGCGCCCACATCTTCCCCGGCGGCAATATCGCTGTCATCCAGAGCTGACGCCAGACCCTCCTGCCAAAAAACAGCGATATCGACACCGCCCACAGTATCATTGATGACACCCACTTCTTGCAGCAGATCGTTGGGATAGGCCACTGCTTCGTCATTCAGTTCCACCGTAATCACGCGAGCCATTGCCGGTAACTGATCTGGCGTATTGCCACTAAACAGGAAGGGGGAGTTGTTGATATTGTCATAGCCGCTATAGGGATTCTGTCCGTAATTCCGGGAAAAGCCGGTTTCGCGGGAAAGAACCTGGGCTTCTGGATACCTGGCTCGCGCCTCGGCCCAACTAATAATGTTAGACGGTAAAAACGCCAGTTGTGTCCCGGTCAGTTCGCCAATGACGGCCTCGCCGCTGGCCTGCTGCCACCAGCTTTCCGTTTGCCGGTCATACATCAGCAGGTTACTGTAGCGCAAGCGCCCGGTTGCGCCAAAATCGAGAGACTGGCCGTTTACGACCGCATCGAAGACGATGGCTGTGTTGCATAGCGGGCAGAACGTGACGACGATGGCACGGCCGTTTATCACATCATTCACAATTTCATGCCACATCAAAATTTGGAAGGGGTAAACCCGCACAGTGTCTTGTTCCTGAAAAACGGTCACTGGTTCCAGGTCGTCCAGCCAGGCGTCGGCATCGGTGATGCTGACAAACTGCGGCTCATCAATGGCCGGAATGCCATCTTTGGGTGGCCCGCCGGAAAGGATTTCGCTGTAGGGGATGGTATGAACACTAAAATCGGTGCGGAATTCTCCCGCAGCACCGGCAGGCGGATCTTCTTCAGCAGGTAGTAAAGCGGGCGACTGCGTGACTTCGGGAACGGCCGTTATGCCAGCATTGTCTATTGTTGTGGGCGCAGCGGTCGCCACAGGAAGCTCCGCAGTGACGCCGTTTTCCGTCGGAGCAGTCGGCCCAGTTGGGGTACACGCTACAACGGCGAAGGCAAGTCCTGTCAACAACCCTAGCAAACGAAGAAGCAAACGAATCTGCATGGCCTATCCTTTATTTGTCATACTGGGAAGCGATGAAAGTCAAACCATCTCATCGCCCAGCCAGATACACATTATCCAGTTAATTACACACGAAGAGTATAAGGGAGAAACGGCCGTTTCTTTGAAACCAATCAGTAGCCAAACAGTGACGGGGCGGTAACGGCTGCACCGTCACTGTTATTTGAGAACGGTTTAGTGACCAAACAGTCATACCCCTTGACCTTCCAGCCAGTGGAAGGTTTACAATCCTGTTTATGAGGTGCAATGATGCTAATAAATGAATTTGCCCACCAAACGAATTTGCCCGCCAAAACCATTCGCTACTACGAAGAAATTGGCCTGCTGCCCCCAGCACGGCGGTTGGAAAATGGTTATCGGGATTATGACAGCGGCGACGTGGCCCGCGCCCGTTTTGTGGCTGCCGCCCGCAGCCTGGATTTATCGCTGGATGATGTGCAGGAAATCCTGGCGCTGCGCGACCAGCGTGAAGCGCCGTGCCGCGTGCTGCTGGAGATGTTAGCGAACAAAGCGGATGAAATCAGCCGGCGTATCGCCCAGTTACAGCAGTTAGAAACGGAACTACGCGCCCTGTATCAACTGGGGCAAACCTTTCCCACAGACGATGTGGATGGCAAAAACTGTGTTTGTCATCTGGTTGAAGAACGACTTGATTAAAGTTCAGACCTGACAGGTCTGAACGATACCATCTGATTGACTGACAAAACTTATTTTCAGGGTGAGTACAACGAATTTTAGAAAAAAACGAATGGGAACTACCAGAGAGAAAATTCGATACTTACTCCAATTCGTTGTACTCGTTTAGATACAAAGATTAAATCTGTCAGTCAATCAGACGATACCATATATAAAAAGGGACTCACATGAACGAAATAGAACAATTGGAATTAACTGTAGAAGGCATGACTTGTGACGCTTGCGCTCATCATGTCAGCAAAGCGTTGCAGCAGGTGGCGGGGGTGATAGAAACGGCCGTTCCCGGTTGGCAGTCTGGAAAAGCCACCGTCAAAGCGGCCCCCGGCGTTAGCGGAGAAGCATTGGCGGCGGCGGTACAGGGCGCAGGTTATACGGCCGTCGTCAACAGCCGCCAGTCATTGGCAAAACCAACCTCACGTAATGGCAGCTATGATTATGACCTGATGGTCATTGGCGGCGGGTCGGCCGGTTTTGCGGCGGCCATTAAAGCCGCCGAATTGGGTTACCATGCGGCCATTGTGGAAGCCGGCACGATGGGCGGCACCTGCGTCAACATTGGCTGTGTGCCTTCCAAGACGCTTATCCGCGCTGTGGAAACGGCGCATCAAGCGGGAACGCACCGCTTTCAAGGCATTCATACCGCGCCCGGCCAGATTGAGTGGCCCAAGGTGATTGCCCAAAAGGATGAACTGGTAGCCTCCCTGCGCCAGGGCAAATACGCCGACGTGCTGGCCGGGTATCCTGACGTGGATTACATTGAGGGCTATGCCACGCTGACCGGCAAAAACAGGGTGGAAATCAACGGCCGTACCTATTCCCCTTACCGCATCCTCATTGCCACCGGCGCCCGCCCCTGGGCGCCGCCCATTGACGGCCTGGCCGAGGCGGGCTATCTGGACAGCACGGCCGTTCTCGCTTTGCAAGAGCGCCCCAGTTCCCTGATCGTACTGGGGGCCAACGCCGTTGGCCTGGAAATGGCGCAAACCTATGCCCGCGCCGGCGCGTTTGTGACGGTGGTGGAACTGCTGCCGCGCATTGCCCCATTTGAAGATGAAGCTATCAGCACCGCCCTGACCGGCTATCTAGCGGAAGAAGGGCTGCGGATTGTGACCGGATTTGCCACGAAAAGAGTGCAGAAGGAAAACGGCCGTTACCAGATCACCGGCAGCCATCAAGGCCGGGAAATAACGCTAGACGCCGAGCAACTGTTAGTAGCCACCGGCCGCCGCCCCAATACCGCCAACATGGGGCTGGCGGAAAGCGGCGTCAAGTTGGGGCCGCGCGGCGAAATTCTGGTAGATGACACCCTGCGCACGGATAATCCTTTTGTCTATGCCGCCGGTGACGTAACCGGTCAGGACATGTTCGTCTACGTGGCGGCTTATGCTGGCGGGTTGGCGGCGGAAAATGCGCTCAACGGCTTGAGTACCCCATTGGATACCGGCTATATCCCGCGCATTACCTTCACCGATCCTCAAATTGCCAGCGCCGGGTTGACGGAAGCGCAAGCCATTGAGAAGGGCCACGCCGTCAAAGTCAGCACGCTGGCGATGAGCCACGTGCCCCGCGCCCTGGCGGCCCGCGACACGCGCGGCCTGATCAAGCTGGTGGCCGACGCCGACAGCGACCGCCTGTTGGGGGCGCATATCCTGGCGCCAGAGGGGGGTGAATTGATTCAAACGGCCGTTCTCGCCATCCGTTTTGGCATCACCGTCAGCCAACTGCGCCAGACCATGTTCCCCTACCTCACCAACGGAGAAGGGATCAAACTGGCGCTGTTGGGTTTTGAAAAGGATGTGGCGCTGTTAAGCTGCTGCGCCGGGTAATGAGGAAAATGATGATGTGGCAAAACATACGTGGCTTTGTGGCCGGGGCGGTGGCGTTTGTGGCCTGTCCCTGCCATCTTCCCCTCACGCTGCCCCTTTTGCTGGCGCTGACGGCGGGAACGGCCGTTGGCGGCTGGTTGGCAAATAACAGTGCCCTCATTTATACAATTTCGGGTGTCTTGTTCATAGGTGGACTGGTGTTGGCCGGAAAATGGCTGTTGATAGACCAGGTAGACTCGTGTGAAGTGAGCCAAAAGGAGGAATTACCATCCGAATCAATTTGATTGCCTCTGGCTTGGCGCATGACAGTGACGGCGCGGTAACGGCCGCTACCCACCCACCAACCGATACCCCACGCCACGCACATTGAGAATCATTTGTGGCTGCTCCGGCTGCGTCTCCACTTTCTGGCGCAAGGTGTAGATGTGGCGCTTGATCAGTTCTTTCGCTTCCCAGGGTTCCGCTTCATAGTCCAGCGCCACCTTCACCAAGGTCACGTAGTCCATCACTGCGCCGTCCCGTTCGGCCAACGCCAGCAGCACCTGATACTCGGCCGGCGTCAGCGCCAATGCCTGACCCTGTCGGCGCACTTCATAAGCCGCCCGGTTAATCACCAAATCGCCAACGCGCAAGATCGACGAAGGGGTTGTGGGCACGGGCTGGCTGAAGGGAGGCGTGGCCGGTAGCTGCTGCAAACGCTGTAAGCCGACTTGCAGCGTCTGCAACAGCGCCGCCTGTTCCCGCTGGCGGCGCGACTCATTCAAGGCACGACCCACGACTTCGCGCAAAGCATCGGCTTTGGCCGGTTTGAGCAGGTAATCAAAAGCGCCTGCTTTAACGGCCGTCATCGCCGTTTCCAGTGTGCCATGACCAGTCAGCATAACCACCGCCAGGTGGGGCCACTGCGTCTTAATTTCAGTCAACAACGCCGTGCCCGTCATGCCTGGCATCCGAATGTCCAGCACCGCCACTTCCGCCGCAAAGGTAGTCAGCCGGGTTAATGCCTCCGCCCCGGAAGCCACATCCTGTACCTCGTGACCATCCTTTTGCAGAATGGCCTTTAAACCTTCTCGGATATTGGACTCGTCGTCAACCAGCAAAACTTTGCCGGGAAATGGCTTGTGCTGAACTGATGGAAACGGCCGTTCCTCACCCATAACGCTCCTCCGCTGCTGCATGAACTGGCAAGGCCACGGTGAACGTCGCTCCTTGACCAGGCGTGCTGCGCACCGTCAACGATCCCCCATGATTGGCAACAATCTCGTGACTCACGGCCAGGCCCAACCCTGACCCGGCGGCCTTTGTTGTGAAAAACGGCTCAAACAAATGGGCCAACAACGCTGGCGGTATGCCGGGGCCTGTATCGGCAAAGTCAAGTTGCAAATACGCCCCTTCATGGCAGGCTGTAACAGTCAAAACGCCGCCTTCCGGCATGGCTTCCGCTGCATTCAACATGAGATTAAGAAACACCTGTTTTAATTGGTTCTCCGCGCTCCACACAGCAGGCAGCGCGGCCGGCAGACGCTTAACCACCGTCACGCCAAACCGCTGCACCTGCTTCTCTGCCAGCATAAAGACATACTCCAGCGCCGTCAAAATATTAACAGACTGCCATTCAGCCTGCTGCGGGCGTTGAAAATCGAGCAGCCGTCCCACAATGCCGGCAATGCGGTCAAACTCTTGCTGCACCACCGCCAACCGCCGCTGCCCCCCCATTGACAACGTTTCATCGGCCACTAACTGTAAATTCAGAGCTATGGCTTGCAGCGGATTGTTAATCTCATGGGCCACCGAAGCCGCCAACCGCCCCACGGCCGCCAACTTCTCGGCGCGAATAATTTGCGCCTGCTTTTCTTCTAACTGGCGCGTCCGTTCAGCCACACGCTGTTCCAATTCGGCCGCCCAGCCGCGCAGTTCGCCAACCAGCCGCGCATTTTCCAGGAAAACGGCCGCCTGGTCGGCAAACACCTGCGCCAACTGCAAAGCTGACGCATCAAAGGCATGGGTTTCACTCTGGCAAAAAAGATTGAGCACCCCGATAAACTTTTCGCGGCAAATAAGCGGCACCGCCAGCACCGACAAGACACCGGCCGCCACAACCGTAGGGTGTACGCGCTCATCCAGACGGGCATCATCCACAATTAGGGGCTGGCGCTGCCGTACGACCCAACCGGGCACACCTTCGTTAAAAGCAAAGGTAATTGTGCCCACTTGTTCCGGCGGGATGTTGTGGCTGACGGCCACACGGTATTGTTGTGAAGTCTGGTCAAGGATAAATAATACGCCTGCATCCAGGGGCAAAGTTTCAGCCGCTTTTTGCATGACCAGGCGCAGCGTGCGATCTAAATCCAATGAAGCGGCAATTTCACGACCGGCTTCATGGATGGCAGCCAATGCTTTGGCCTGTTCCCAATTTTGCTCTAAATTGATGGTTTCTTGCACTAATGTCCTCCGAGGTTGCGGGGTGGGTCTGGCCTCTTTGACTGGCTAGATACCCGGTTTCTTACATGCTCCCCAATTAACATTGCTAACAATTTGTAGCCCTGAAATTGCCAAGATGGATTGATCATTAAACGAACCCGAACCATATCCCACATCGTTACTGTTTGGTAACCAAATCGTTTCTACACAGCCGCAACGGTTGTTATATCATTCTCGCATTCAAATGGACAGGGCTAAAAATCAATGACATCTCAAACCAACAACACCATTATCGTTTACAGCACCACCTGGTGCCCGGATTGTAAGCGGGCCAAACAATTTCTGGGCGAACAGCGTATTCCCTACATCAACATAGACATCGAGCAAGACCCGGAAGCAATGGCCTATGTAGAAAAGGTCAACAAAGGCTCACGCAGCATTCCCACCATTATCTTCCCCGATGGCGACATTTTGGTGGAGCCTAGCAACGCTCAATTAGCCGAAAAAGTCGGGCTAAAAACAGAAGCCAAACGAAATTTTTACGTGAATCATGCGGTGAAGGAATTTAAGGGTAACGGCCGTTTGCAAGCCATCGTCGTCGAAGACCGGGCCACGGGCGAACTGAAAGAATGGCAGTACGACGGCGTGTTCGTCTTTATTGGTCTGACGCCCAACAGCCAACTGGCGCAAAGCGTGGCGGAAACCAATCAGTGGGGCTTTGTGGTTACTGACAAGGCGTTGATGAGTTCGGCGCCCGGCCTGTTTGCCGCGGGCGATGTGCGCGAAGGCTCGACGAAACAGGCAGCAGCGGCAGCGGGCGAAGGCGTGACGGCGGTTTTGATGATGAGGGAATATTTGAAGGAAGTGGGATGAAAGCATTGCCTGCACTGCAAACGGCCGAACACCAACGCCTGTTGGCCCACCGACAACGGGAAGCCAACTGGAAAAATTGGGGGCCATACCTCAGTGAACGCGCCTGGGGTACGGTACGCGAAGATTACAGCGAATACGGCTCCGCCTGGGACTACTTCCCCCACGACCACGCCCGCAGCCGCGCCTACCGCTGGAACGAGGACGGGCTGGCGGGCATCAGCGACCGCCAGCAGTTCCTCTGTTTTGCGCTGGCGCTGTGGAACGGCCGTGATCCCATCCTCAAAGAACGACTCTTTGGCCTGACCGGGCCAGAAGGCAATCATGGCGAGGATGTAAAAGAGGCGTACTTCTATCTGGACAGCAGCCCCACGCACAGCGCTATGAAGATGCTGTACAAATATCCGCAGGCAGCCTTCCCATATGGCGAACTGGTGGCCGAAAACGGCCGTCGCGGACACCATAACCCGGAGTTTGAGTTGTGGGATACGGGGGTGTTGGCAAACGGCCGTTATTTCGACATCACCATCGAGTACGCCAAAGCGGACGAAAACGACCTCCTCATCCGCCTCGGCGCCGCTAACCGGGGGACGGAAACGGCCGTTCTCACCTTGCTGCCCACCCTCTGGTTCCGCAACACCTGGTCATGGGGCTACAAAAACGGGCCGATGGGTTACGTGAGCGACAAACCCAAATTGTGGGCCGACGGCGCGTCGGCCGACGGCGCAGACCGTATCACCGCCGACCACTCTGTGCTGGGACGTTACACCCTGCACGCCGAAAACCCCGCTGCTCTGCTCTTCACCGAAAACGAGACCAACAACGAGCGGCTGTTTGGCTCGCCCAACACCACCCCTTACGTGAAAGACGCCTTCCACCGTTATGTGATTGAGGGCGAAACGGGCGCAGTCAATCCGGCGCAAACTGGCACTAAAGCGGCTGTTCATTATCAGTTGACTATTCCGGCGGGCGAAACGGCCGTTCTCCGCCTGCGCCTTTCACCCACCCCTAACCAAACCAGCCAATCCCCCTTTGCTAACTTCGACAGCCTCTTCGCCCAACGCCTCGCCGAAACCGACGAATTCTACGCCGCCATCCAGCCCGCCAGCCTCAGCGCCGACGAAAAACGAGTGCAGCGCCAGGCATGGACGGGCATGTTGTGGTCCAAGCAGCTCTACTATTACGACATGGAGCAGTGGCTCAACGGCGACCCCGCCGGCCCGTCCCCACCCGCCTCCCGCAAAAACGGCCGTAACCGCGACTGGAGCCATCTCAACAACTTCGACATTATTTCCATGCCCGACAAGTGGGAGTATCCCTGGTACGCTGCCTGGGACCTGGCCTTCCACGCCCTGCCACTGGCCCAAATTGATCCCGATTTTGCCAAACGGCAGCTCACCCTGATGACCCGCGAATGGTACATGCACCCCAACGGCCAACTGCCCGCCTACGAATGGGCTTTTGGCGATGTCAACCCGCCCGTCCATGCCTGGGCTGCCTGGCGGGTTTACCAGATGGACGCCGCGCAAAACGGCCGTGCCGACCGCTCCTTTCTGGAAGCCATCTTCCACAAACTCCTGCTCAACTTCACCTGGTGGGTCAATCGCAAAGACGAAGACGGCCGTAACGTCTTCCAGGGCGGCTTTCTGGGACTGGACAACATCAGCCTCTTTGACCGCAGCGCCACCCTGCCCACCGGCGGCCACATTGACCAGTCCGACGGCACCGCCTGGATGGGCTTCTTCAGCCTGACCATGCTGCGTATCGCCCTGGAACTGGCCCGCGAAAACCCCGTCTACCAGGATGTAGCTACCAAATTCTTTGAGCATTTCCTGGCGATTGCCACCGCCATGAGCCAGGGCTTTGGCGGACGTGGGTTGTGGGATGAGGAGGATGGCTTCTATTACGACGTGCTGCACCTGCCGGATGGCTCATTGCAGCCGCTCAAGATACGCTCTCTGGTGGGGCTGATGCCCTTGATTGCCGTCGAACTGTTAGATGCCGGGATGATGGCCCAAATGCCCGACTTCCGGCGGCGCATGGGCTGGTTCATGCAAAATCGGCCCCACCTCAGCGGCAACATTATGTGCAGCCTGGACGAGGAAAGCGGCGAGGAACGCCACATTGTGGACATTGTGACCCCGGCACGGCTGCGGCGCGTATTGCGCTACCTGCTTGACGAAGCAGAATTCTTGTCGCCTTATGGCATTCGCTCCCTCTCCAAAGTTCACCAGACGCCGTATGAGGTTCACGTGGGGGGCGAAACGTTCAGCATCAATTACCAGCCGGGCGAATCGCAAAGCGGCTTGTTTGGCGGCAACTCCAACTGGCGCGGGCCGGTCTGGTTTCCCATCAACTACCTGCTGATTGAATCGCTGCAAAAACACCATTTGTATTATGGCGATACGTTCAAAGTGGAATTCCCTACCGGCTCTGGCAATCTGCTGAATCTGGGAGAAGTGGCGGCGGAGCTGGCAAAACGGTTAACGGGGTTGTTTGTGCGGGATGGTGAGGGGCAACGGCCGTTTGCCGCCCACATTCCCCCCTTCCAACAAGACCCCCACTGGCGCGATCTCGTTCTCTTCCACGAATACTTCCACGGCGACAGCGGCGCCGGGCTGGGGGCGTCCCATCAAACTGGCTGGACTGGATTGGTTGCTGTCCTGCTCCGGCCGCCAGCGTAACCATTCCGTCACTGACCCGTTTCCACCAGTCACTCCGCTTCAACTTATACTGCTTGTAACCATTGATTAAGGCAACACAGCAAATCATACAATTCGTTTAGTTGATAAGGAGATTGAAAATGACTGCAATAACCGCTACAAAAAGTAACACCAGTTCCCTCAAGGCCGGTATCGTTGCCGGGTTGGCCGGTGGCCTTGTTTTTGGCATGATGATGGGCATGATGGGCATGCTGCCTATGGTCGGCATGTTGATTGGCGTGGACAGCGCCCTCCTTGGTTTCATCGTCCACATGGGCATCAGCGCTACGATTGGCGCCATTTACGGCCTGGTCGCCACTCGTTTACCCCAAAGTTGGGGAGGGGCTGTCATCGCCGGTATGGTCAATGGCGTCATCTGGTGGATTTTAGGCGCTTTGATTATGATGCCCCTGATGCTGGGCATGACCGATATGATCTTCGCCATTGGCCAGACCCAATGGCTCAGTTTGATGGGGCACCTCATCTTCGGCGTCGTCACGGCCCTCGTCTTCATTCCCTTGAACAAGCGTTTTTAGATCAAACGGCCGTTATCACCAGGCCTGACAGGTTTTAACCAGAGGTAGCGCTTACCCAACTGGTTCGAAAAAACCTGTCAGGCCAATAATCACCATCTTTTTTAATCCCATTTTTTATCCCATCCCAAACGCGAAAGGAATCAATCATGTTAAGGAATGAAAATTAAATAACATACGCAAGATTGGACAAATCTTCTGAGATTTGTCCAATCTAAAAACAAGTTGTCAAGTCATGCCAGACGGTATAAGTTACCTTTGAAGTGCTGCAAGCCGAACTGCCAGATAGAGAGGAAATAAAATCATGATCAAAGTAGCAATTGTTATATTCTCAGAAATTGAAACCCATGAAGGCTTAGGCCGCGTGGTCAACGCCCTGCAAACCGCCCGCGAATTCAAAGAGGCAGGCGACGACGTCCAAATCATTTTTGACGGCGGCGGCACGACAGCGGCCGTCGCCCTCGCCGACCCAGCCGACGAACGCCACCAGGTGTATGCCCAGGTGGCTGACAAAGTCGTTGGCCTCTGCCGCTACTGCGCCAAAGCATTCGGCGCTTATGACAAAGCCGAAGCGATGGGCCTGCCCTTCCTCTCGGAATATCATCAACATCCCAGCCTGCGCTCGCGGGTGGCCGATGGCTACCAGATCATTACCTTTTAGTGTGTTATAGAGATTTCCGTCTAAACGGAAACAGCGCGTATTGTGTTGTTTCCATGTTCTTATATAAACACTTTACCAATTGAATCTAACCCGATAGTTAATGCCGTTGTGCATCAATTCAATGGGTACATCATGCA
>JACSRF010000441.1 GCA_014879875.1 Anaerolinea sp. | reverse complement strand
ACTCTCTCCGTCGTCGGCAGCGTCAGATGTGTATAAGAGACAGGGTTGTTGGAGGGGGAGAAGCCCCAATAACCGTACTGCGCATCCTCGAGACCATGTTCGATCTGCGCCTGCACGTAAAGGGGATGGTTTATCCCCCAGCTCTGCGGACCCCACTCCTCTTCGGGAACCAGCAGCGTCACCATCAGCGCCTCAAACATGCTGCCACCCCAGGAAGGAACGATGTTCATCCCGCGATAGGTGTAATGACCTTCGTAAACGTCCACGCCCAGGTAGGTATGGAATTCACCCTCTGGCTGCATTTCGTGCCAGCCCCAGTCGCAGGTGTCGGGGAAGGTTCGCCACATCTTGAAATAGTGGGTCTCTGGCACCTGGTCCCAGGCAATGCCGATATAGCTGGCGATGCGCGGCTCCGTGTTCAGCGTGCCGTAATGGTGGCAGGTGTAAAAAACATCGGGACCGACACCAGGGTAATTATCCTCTACGGAACATCCAGGTGGCAGCTCATCCCAGAAGCCGCCGCGTAACAGTCCTGCGCCGGGATCGTAGTAAAAGCCAAAGTCCATCTCGTCCAAAATGACCTGTGCTTCGTCCCGCAGCTGCGGGACCGTGTTTGTGACCATGATCAGCGCGGCCGCCAGCCACCCGTTGTCAACCGAAGAGAGGAAGGGATAGACCGGGTCGCCTGACGGTGGCCATACCGTTAGCTTCTCGCCGTTAGCGGGATCATACCAGTTATAAAACTGGCCGCTGGCTTCATGCCGTTCCAACGTGGCCAGGGTATCGAGCGTTTGTGCGATGCGCTGACGCGCCTCCGATGGTTTGATGATGCGCAGGTCACGGGCGACCAGGGTGCTCCAGATGTAGCTGCCGATGTTGGTCGGTGAGGTGTAACGCGCGCGTGACCCATCGGCGTGGAGATTGTCGGCCGGCAAGCCGGTTGGATAGGTCATGGCGACGAAGGAATCCCAGGTGTCTTCGGCAACGATGAGGAGCGCTTTGCGCACCTGGGCGGGGTTGTCCTCGTGGGGGACAACGGCCGTGAGCTCGTTTTGCGCCTGAACCGGGACAATCGCGGCCAGGAACACAAACAAAGCCAGTAACAGAATTTGATGACGACGAACAGTGAATGTCATGGGAATACCTCCAAACGAATATTAGGCAGCAACCAGTAAACAGTAATCAGTCTCCAGTCTCTCAATCCCCCTGCTCTGCCGTGAGCTGACAGCTTATATAGATGTTAAGAAAAAGATTTGGGGTTTTCGCACAGCTTGTCAGGGGGGGCAAGCCAATCGTAAATCGCAAATCATTAATCGTAAATCCTATAGTTACTCCTCAACGCCGAGGCGCGTCAGGTTTGCCTGGGCGCGCTCGACCAGCTCCGGCTGGCTGCGAAACGAGCTGAGGACTTCACGATAGATATCTTCGGCCGCGATCATGTCCCCGTCGGCTTCATAGAGTTCGCCCAGCCGCAAATAAACAATTCCCAGGTAAGGGTTCGCGCGGCCGATATTCCTCAGGACAAATTGCTCCGCCTGATCGATGGTCAGGCGTTCGTTGATGATTTCATCAATGCGAACTTTTGCGCTGGAGACAGAGGCTGGTACGGGGCGGGCATATTTGCCGCGCCAGATACGTTCGATGTCGCTATAGCCGCCGTAACGCACAAATTTATTACGTTCCTGGTCGAACTCCTCATAGCCGGCAAGCGCCTCCAGGTAATTGCCCGCTTCAAAGCTGGTATTCGCATCGGCCGTATAGGTGGTTGTCAGCCGCTGCGCGTCCCACCAGGCCAGGGCATAGGTAGCGACAAAAACGGCCGTTACCGCCAACGCAATAAGCGGAAAACGCCACTGTTTGAGACGACTCGGCGCCACAGGAACAGGAGTCCCTTGAATAGAGGGCAGGTTCGTGGTCATACGCTACCTCACAAAGAATTACTTCCCGGAGTGGAGGCTTCAGCCGGTTCCGCTCCGGCTAAAGCCTCCACTCCCAAAATTATGGACGCTTACTTAAACGTCACGTTGGCAAATGCCTTCATGAACTGATCCTGCAAAAAGAAGAAGATCACGACGAGAGGCAGCGTAACCAGGGTGGTCGCCGCCCAAATTTGCTGGGCGTTCTCGCCCGGCACCGATGATTGGAACTGCAGCAGACCCAACTGCACCGTCCATTTGTCCGGGGTGTTGAGATAGAGCAAGGGGCCAAAGAAGTCATTCCAACTGGCCATGAAGTTGAGGATGGCGACTGTAGCCAGCGCCGGTCGGGCCAACGGCATGATAATACGCAGAAAGATCGTAAATTCATTCGCCCCATCCAACCGCCCCGCTTCCACCACCTCATCGGGGATGCTGACCATGAATTGGCGCAGTAGGAAGATGTTGAACACCGTCACAGCTGCGGGAACAATCAGGGCGTGAAATTGCCCCACCCAACCCAGGTTGAACATCAGGACGTAGGTGGGAATGAGAAAGAGAATGCCGGGAATCATCATCGTCGCCAGCATGAAGCTGAAGATGAAGTTGCGGCCGGGAAAAGGTATCTTGGCAATGGCGTAGGCAGCCAGCGCGCTCAGCAATGTATTAAGTACGGTAATCGAGATGGCCAGGATAAGCGAGTTGCGAAAGAGCAGGGCCATGTTCAGCCGCTCGAATACGCCTGTATAGCCGCTGAGGGTGATTTCGGTCGGCAGGCTGGTTGGCTGGTGCAGGATTTCACGGCCAGGCTTTACCGAGTTCATCAGCATATATAGAAAGGGGTAAAGCACCACGATGGCTCCGATCAGCAGCAGCCCATAAATGATGATGGTGGACCACGGGATGCGTCTCCGGGGTTGGGTCAAGGCCGGTGTAGTCACAGATATCTCGCTCATAAATCACCTCAATCACTGTCCGCCGAGACAAAGCGGAACTGTAAGACCGTCAACACGCCGATGAGGACCGCCAGCAGCAGGCCAAGCGTGGAGGCATAGCCCATGTTGGAGCGGTCAAATGCCTGTGCATATAGGTAGAGTACCGGCGTCAATGCCTGGTTGTCTGCGCCGCCGTAGAGGTCGAAGAGGACAAAAACCTCAGTGAACATTTGCAGGCCGTTGATAATGTCCACGACCAGGAGGAAGAAAAGCTGCGGCCGTAATTGCGGCAGGGTGATGTAACGAAACGACGACCACTCGCCGGCGCCATCAATGGCGGCCGCATCGTACAGGTCAGGGCTGATCGAGTAAAGACCTGCCAGCAGAATGACAAAGCTGATGCCGAACCATTTCCAGGTGTTGATCAGGGCGATGATCGGCATGGGCAGCCATCTGTTGAAGGTCCAGAACACGGGTCCATCTGTGATACCGATGTTCACCAGCAGGCTCTGCACCGGCCCGGTGGGGCTGGCCAGATAGCCACCGACGATCATAAGCACCATCGTGGAGGTGAGGACCGGTAAGAAGTAGACTGTGCGAAAGAAACGCCCACCCCATGTGGCGCGAAAGACGAGAACGGCCGTAAGCAAACCCAGGCCATTCTTCAGCACAATGAAGATGCCCTGATTGTAAACAATGTTGAACAGGCTTTTCCAAAAGAGCGGGTCAAGTATTCCCTTCAGCCAATTGCCCACCCCAACGAAGGCGCGGCTTTCCGGGGCTACGAAGGAGTAGTCAAAAAACGTGAGATAGAATGACAACACAAGAGGATAAAGCCCAAAAACGATATAGAGGACGACCCACGGTGCGATAAAAACATAGCCCCAGAAATGGCGGCGCATGTTTTGCCAGAGGGAGAGTCCGCGTCTGGGCCCAATGGTGTCGGGCGGCCGCTTTTCGGCAGCCGTTACATTAGCCATTTGGGTTCTCCTTTCCCAATGGGAATGTACGGCAGCGTGACACAGACACAAGCTATCACGCTGCCGGCGTGAAAACAGGGTTGACTATTGGCCTTGTAAGGCAGCGCGCGCGCGTTCGGCCGCCTGCACGACTGCTTCTTCGGGGGTTAGGTTCCCTTCAACAACTGCCCGCTGGTAGACAGCCTGAACCTCATTGGCTACGGTCTCGGCCGTGGAGAACTGCTGCGGCAACATGCCGTTCTGCAGCACTTCGATAAACATCTGGCGTGCTGGTTCCTGGAAGTAAGGGTCTTCCCTCAGACTGACGAGCGTCGGCAGGTAGCCCAGCTCGGTGATGAACTGCCGGTTGTTTTCCTCCTCCATGAGAAACTGGAGGAAACCCCAGGCACGGGACTGTCTCTCCGGCGTTGTTTTCATGATGATGAGCGCCCGGCCGCCGTAAGTCGTGAAGCTGGGGTCGCCTTCGTTGAGCACGGGTACCGGCGCGATGCCGACATCTTCACCAATCACCATGGGTTGGTTGGCCGCGGTCTCCAGATTCGGTTCCCAGGAGTAGCCGTATTGCGGCCACATGCCGATCTTGCGGCTAAAGAAGTTCGTCTCCATGGTTAGCGGGGCAAACTGCTGGGCTGCCTGGGTGAATTCAAAGAACGCTTCCATCTGACAGTTGGGATTGTCAAAGGTGATGTCCGTGCCGAGCCGGTTGACAAGTTGGCATTGGCCCTGATTTCCGTTGAGATAGATGGGCTGGAGCATATTCCAATACCACCCACCCCAGGCCAATGCTTCGTTCCAGAAAACGTTGCCGTATATGTCATTGCCCAGATTGTCAATAGCTTCGGCCGCTGCCAGGTATTCATCCCAGGTCACAGGCGGGTTCTCCGGGTCAAGGCCGGCCTCTTCGAAGAGTTGTTTGTTGTAAATCATCAGGGTGACGTCGGCGCCGATCGGGATATAGTAGTTGTGGCCGGAGAACTGTTCCACAATTGCCGGATCTACCCGATCCAGTAACAGTTGGAAGTTGGGCAAGCCCTCAAGGGGAATCAGGGCGTTATCGGAAGCCATTTGCCCCAGCGCAGGCCCCAGGGAGGTGACGACCAGATCGGGCTGGTTGCCGGCGGCGATGAGCGCCTGGAAAATACCACCCTCAGGCTCGCCCTCCACCGTTACTTGAACGTTGGGGTTCTCCGCCATATATTTCGCTGCCAGGCTGACCAGTACGTCATGCATGGCCCCGGCCACAGAAGAAACCCGAATGCTTCCCGCCACAGTTTCCGCTGCCCCGGCCTCTTCTGCGGCCGGTTCAACGGCCGGTTCAGCGGTCGCCGGTTGGTCAGCGATGAAAGCTGGCCCTTCGTCGGCGGGCACGGACGCTTCAGGCGTCGCGCTACCCCCACAAGCCACAGATAAGCCCAGGCAGAACACCAGGGCTAACAACAAAATAGACAGTCTACGTAAATGAGTGATCTGGATATCCATCTTCCTTCTCCTTCCTCAGAGGCTGAGTTAGATACCCTTCCGGAGGTGAGTACCAGAGACGATGAATAGTTCACACAGTCTCCGGGAGGTACCCCAATAAGTCGCTTAATGGCAGCCGCAAGCGCAACCATTGTAAGTTGTATTGGGCGCAAGTTAAGCATACGGCCAACGCTTCGCGGGAACATCGGCCAGTCAGGTAGTATTTAACTCCCCCAGTTGGGGGATATGGTGACGGAAAATTGGAGAATATACTGGCAATTATTGCAGGTATTTCACAATCAATATATAGAACAGGCTGCCTTCGTCGGCCGCGCTCTTGGTTTGGAGAAAGAGATTAGTTACACCAGGAAAAGACTGGCGACCGGGACCACCAACCCAACCAACACTTGCGAATGCAGCAGTTCATCGGCGGCAAATTGGCCCAGCAGCGCATACTCCTGCCCGCCTTCGGGCAGCGTATAAATGGTGACGGAGCGGGTTTTCGGGTCAGCAATCCAATATTCACGCGCACCGGCCTGCTCATACGCGCCGAATTTTATATGTTGGTCCAGGCGCAAACTACCAGGAGAAAGCACTTCCACCACCAGGTCGGGCGCGCCACTGAAAATCTGGGTACCAGGCTGGGGCTGGCGCGCGGCGGCGATAAACAACACATCGGGCTGCACCGGTTTGGCGATGCCAGGGAGATGCACCTCAAAGGGGGCGGTGATGACCACGCCTGATGCGTTCTCAACAACGAAGTTACCCAACAGCCGTGAAATTGTTGATACAGTATACTGATGGTCATAAGAAGGTGCGTTCGCCACGTATAACACTCCTGCAATGATTTCATAACGACGGCCGTCATCCGGCAAGCGTAAGTAATCTTCATACGTCCACTGCCCCTGTTCTGGCCAGGGGTGGGCAACTTCGGCGTGGGGCAATTTTTGCGTAATGGATTTTAGAGCCATTTCAGTTCCCTCGTCTCCAGTAAATGATTTGCAAGCATTGTAACCAACGGCCGTATGCCTTGTCAAAATGTAACCGCGAAAAATAAACAAGGCATGACCTTCGCGGCCACGCCTTGCGTAATGTGAAAGAGAGGTGGATGGGGCTAACGGCCGTTACGCCACCATCTCGCCCGCCAACAACGCCGGCAGCAAACCGACGCGCTCATTAAACGCATCAATCAACGCATCTAACTCATCCACGTGGCCGTGAATGCTGCTCCAATAATTCGGGTCGTGCCACTGCGCCAGAATTTCCTCGTAGGTCTTCCTCTGCTGCTCTACCCAGGTGAAATATTTCAGATTATGCACCCGCTTACGATCCACGTAGGTAAGTTCCTGCATGTTGTCCGTTGATTCACCCAGCAGATAGCGCTGGAAAGCGCCGGCCGCATCCAGTTGCGTAAACGGGCCAAACTCCTCCGTCAACTCAACCAATCGGCTGGCATACATTTCCATCGAATCGGTAGCGACGGTGATAATCACGTCGTTAGCGTCCATCTCGTAATACTTGGCCGTTTTGATGGCCGCCAGCACGTTGGCGACGCTGGAAATACCCAACAGCGGCAAATCTGCCACCAGCGCCGGGTCCACGCCCTGGCCAATCAGGTATTCCTGCCCCGCCGGCTCGCAGAACAGGCGGATGAGGTCCATCGTCGCCGCGTCGTCAATCGCCGTCACAATATCGGTATTCTTGACGTTGTGAATCCAGGGCACGTGTTTATCACCGATGCCTTCGATACGGTGCGCGCCGAAGCCATTGTTCAGCAGCGTGGGGCATTGCAGCGCCTCGCTGGCGACGATTTTGCTGTGCGGGAACTGCTCTTTCATGTAGTCGCCGCAGGCAATGGTGCCGCCGGAGCCGGTGTTAGAGACGGTGGCACGGAAGCGATCGCCTTCGCCCATCACTTCGCTCAAGGCTTCCATCATGGCCCGACCGGTCACTTCGTAGTGCCACAGGTAATTGCCGAACTCTTCAAACTGGTTGAAGATGACCAAATCTTCGCCAGAGGCCCGCAGTTCCCAGCATTTGTCGAAGATTTCCTTGACGTTGCTTTCGGAACCGGGAGTCTTGATGGTCTCGCCGGCGACCGCAGCCAACCAGTCAAACCGTTCCTGGCTCATGCCTTCGGGCAGGATGGCGATGGATTCGCAGGCCAATAAATTGGAGTCATACGCGCCGCCGCGACAGTAGTTACCGGTGGAGGGCCAGACCGCTTTTTGCGTGGTCGGGTCGAATTGGCCCGTAACCAGGCGGGGAACCAGGCAGCCAAAGGCCGCGCCCACCTTGTGCGCCCCGGTGGGGAACCATTTGCCCAGCAGGATGACGATTTTGGCGTCTATGCCGGTGAGTTCTTTGGGCAAGACCAGGTAGTTGACGCTGCCATATTTGCCGCCGCTTTCGGACGGCTCGTTGTGCCAGTTGATGCGGAAGAGGTTAATGGGGTTCAAGTCCCACAAGCCGACCGGTTCTAGTTGCGCTTTGATGGCATCGGGAATCAGATCAGGGTTGATCATCTGCTTGAAGGTGGGGATGATGATGTTTTGCTCACGGGCGCGCTCGATGGCGCGTTCCAGTTTGGCTTCGTCGTGAATGGTTAAATCCATTAAATTTGTCATGGTTTTCTCACTTAAATAAATCAGAATGTGTGCCGGTCCGCAATAAGATTAGTTTGTTGGTTGGTTGACTCGTAACGGTAAATCAAAAGCCAATCAGGTGACAAATGACATTCTCGCGCTCCGGCATAATTCCCGATCAGGCTGTGGTCCTTATATTTAGGTTCAAGTATTTGGCCAACCGCCAGTTGGCCAATGACTGCTTTCAGTATGCTGATGTCATTGCTACGCTGCCCGGCTCGCTTCAAATCCTTTTTGAATTTGCTGCTGTAATGAACGTGACGCATCAGATTTCCAGGTCTGCAAACAGATTGTCCAGATTATCAAAGCCAGGCAGCTTTTCAGGTTCCAGCGATTCCTGAATGGCTTCCATTGTTTCTTGATTGGGAATGTTCACGGTGAAGGGCAGCCCCCGTCGCAGTACCAATTGTCTGACATACATAGACATGGCCTGTGACATAGTCAGTCCTAGCTGCGCCAGGATGTTTTCTGCTTCTTCCTTGATCTCCGGTTCGATACGGGTGGTGATAACGGCCGTTTTCGCCATCTTTCATTCTCCTTTGTATAACGAATGTATGCACAGTGTATAACAAATCGAGAATAAAGTGAACTACAACGTCGCCATCACCCGCTGCAAATCCGCCAGGTTCGGCTCGACGCGGTTGGCTTTCGTGCCCACCATCTCCACGCTCTTCATCGCCCCGGCCACATCCTTCAGTCCGCTGCCGGTATTGAGAATGACGATGCGGTCGTCGGCCGAGACCAGCCCCAGCTCCACCGCTTTGAGCAGCCCGGTGTGGGCGGCCGCCCCGGCCGGTTCGGCAAAGACGCCGGTGGCGCGGGCCAACGCGGGAATAGAGGCCAAAATCTCGTCATCGCTGACGCGGATGTAGGCGCCGTTGGTTTCGGTGACGGCCGCTAACGCCTTAATCCTATCGCGCGGCAGCCCGGCGCTGATGCTGTCGGCCACCGTCACGCCAGAGACGGGCGCTTTCGTCAGCACGTCTTCGCCGTCACGCCACGCCTCGTACATGAAGGCGCTGCCCTCGGCCTGCACGCCGTAGATGCGCGGCATGTGGTCAATCCAGCCCAGGGCCAGCAAATCCTTCAACCCCTTGTGCAGCCCGCCGATGATGCAGCCATCGCCAACGCTGACGAAGATGGCGTCGGGGGCGTGCCAGCCGAGTTGTTCGCAGATTTCGTAAACGGCCGTTTTCTTCCCCTCAGTCATATACGGGTTAAAGGCCGTGTTGCGGTTGTACCAGCCATACTCGGCCGCCGCTTGCAAACAAAGCTCGAAGGCGTCGTCATACGTGCCCTTCACCAGCATCACCGTGGAGCCAAAAACCAGCAGTTGGGCAATTTTGGCCTGGGGCGCTTTCTCCGGCACGAAGATGACGTTAGGCTGCTTCACGCTGGCGCAAATGCCGCTGAGGGCGGCCGCCGCGTTACCCGTGCTGGCGGTGGTGATGACAATTGACGATTGACGATTGACGATTGACGATTGGGCTTTCTCCTGCGCTTTGACGACAGCCATCACGCTGGCGCGGTCTTTGAAGGAGGCGGTGGGGAGACGGCCGTCATCCTTCACCCACACATGCTTTAGCCCCAACTCGGCCGCCAGCCGGTCCGCTTTGTACAGCGGCGTACCGCCAATGGTCAGCGGAGGAACTGCCGCGTCTGGCTGCACCGGCAGCAGCGGTTTGTAACGCCAGACGGTCGTGTCCGGGTTCTGCGCCAGGCTCTCCCGGCTGATGCGCGAGCCGATCAATTCATAATCGTAGCGCACGTCCAGGATGCCTTCGTTGCCATGATCCGGGCACACATATTCCACCTCATCCGAGGCATATTCCTTGCCACATATTAAACACTTGAGAAATTTTACATGTTCCATATTAGATTATGTCCACTTTATGGTATCATATGGGCTATGACCATTCACGTTCCTAACATAAATCAGCGACACACCATTCCGCTGCAAGCGATAGACGACGTTGTGCGACAAATTGCAAGTAAGTTTAAGCCACAAAAGATCATTTTGTTTGGCTCTTATGCTCGTCACCAACCGCGCCATGAAAGTGATGTTGATTTGCTTGTAATCATGGACACGCCGCTGACGGAAACAGAACAATCTGTGCATATTCTTCAGTCCATTGATTACCACTTTGGTTTAGACCTGCTCGTGCGTAAGCCAGACAACCTGTCTCGTCGTTTGGCGTTAGGCGACTCATTTCTGCAAGAGATCATAGCTACAGGGCGTATTATTTATGAACGAACGAACGGCTTATGACGCCGCATCAACCGTTCGCACCTATTTCTACGCCCTCTTGACAGGCACAGCTTAACGCCTCCCGCTCACGGATTACGGTTCACGGCTTACGGCGTAATAAACGTCCCCGTCTCGCCGCGCAGGGCGCGGGCGATGTTGGCCGGGTCGGTGATGAGGGCTTCTTTGCCGCCAGTTTCCAGGAAGGAGACCACCGCCTCAATCTTGGGGGCCATGCTGCCGGCGGCAAAATGCTTGCCTTCGGCCAGGTATTGTTTGGCTTCGGCCAGGGTCATGCGGTCCAGCCATTGTTCGTCGGGTTTGCCGAAGTTGAGGGCCACTTTTTCAACGGCCGTGCTAATCAACAACAAATCCGCGCCAATCTCCTGCGCCAACAAGGCGCTCGCCCGATCTTTGTCAATCACCGCAAACACGCCGCTCAATTCGCGCAGTTCACCTTTCTGGTTTTGCACCACCGGAATACCACCGCCGCCCACGGCAATGACGATGTTGCCGGCATTGGTTAAGGTCTGAATAGCATCCTGCTCCACCACTTCCAGGGGAATGGGTGAAGCCACCACACGCCGCCAGCCACGGCCCGAATCTTCCACCACCTGCCAGCCATCCGCCTCAAACTTGCGCGCATTCTCTTCGGTCAGGAAGCCGCCAATCGGCTTCGTGGGATTCTTAAAACCTGGATCGTCACGGTCTACCAACACCTGCGTCACCACCGACACCACCGGTTTGAAAATTCCCCGGCTGTTCAACTCGTTGCGCAGCGCCTGCTGCAACATATAGCCGATGGAACCCTGTGTATCTGCGCCAATCACATCCAATGGGGTCATGTGAACTTCATGGGCGGCCAACTCATTGCGCCGCAAGATGTAGCCCACCTGCGGCCCATTGCCATGCGTCACCACCAATGTCCAGCCATTTTCCACCATGTCTGCCAGGTGGCGGCACGTTTCGCGTACCGCATCCCATTGATGCGGCACATCAGGATGATGTTTGTCGGTGATTAATGAGTTGCCGCCGACAGCAACCACAGCCAGTTTATTGCTCATAGTGGGAATCTCCTTGAAGAAGGAACACAGAGATGCTCAGAGGTTTACACGGAGATTCACAGAGGGCAAAGGGCTTGTCTCTCAAGCCTCTGTGAATCTCTGTGTTACCTCCGTGTTCCTCTGTGTAACCTTCTTATGACATGGTAAGGGCCATGACGGCTTTTTGCGCGTGCAGGCGGTTTTCGGCTTCATCAAAGACGACGGAGTGACGGCCGTCTAACACAGCGCTCGTCACCTCAATGTCGCGGTCGGCCGGCAATGGGTGCATATAGATCACGTCATCCTTGCCACGAGCCATCAGCGCATCATTGGCAATCCAGTCCTGATATTTGTCCTGAATGCGCTTGCCTTCTTCCGGGTCTTGGGTGGTCAGCAAGGGTCCCCAGGATTTGGCATAGATGACGTCCGCGTCTTCACACGCTTCTTGCATGTCGTGGACAACCTCAAAGCCGGTATGGTATTTACGCGCCATCTCCTGCGCCTGTTCCATGATGTCTGGCATCAGTTGGAATTCCGGCGGATGGGCCAATACCACGTCCATGCCAAAGCGGGGCATTTGCAAGATCAGCGACTGCGGCACAGACATCGGCTTCAGATAAGAAGAAGCATACGCCCAGGACACAACAATCTTCTTTTTGCGCAGATTGCGCCCTTTCTTTTCCATGATCGTCATCAGGTCGGCCAGGCATTGGTGCGGGTGGTAAATTTCGCACTGCATATTCAACACCGGCACGCGGGAAGCCTGGGCTACCAGATTCAGGTAGCGGTTGCCCGTGCCGTAGGTCACATGACGGATGGCGATACCGTCAAAGTAACGGCCGAAAATCTCGCCCATCTCCGTCTCCGTGTCGCCATGGGAAATCTGGGTGGTACGGCTTTCGATGAAGGCCGCGTGCCCGCCCAACTGCGCCATGCCCGCCTCAAAGCTGCCGCGCGTGCGCGTGCTGGAGAAGAAGAAAAGCATCGCCAACACCTTATCGCGCAGCAGCGCGTGGGGCTGGCCCAACCCGCGTTTCATTTTCAAATCCCAGGCCAAATCTAATACGGTTTCGACTTCTTCTTTCGAGAAGTCGAGGTCACCAATCAAATCACGTCCTCGTAAACCAGTTTGCATTTTTACTCTCCTTCGTTTTAGTCTATGCTATAATTTGTTGTAATCTACACCTAACCTGGATAAACCAGAAAAGAGATTTATCCGCAGATTACGCAGATTTTTGCTTTAATCTGTGAAATCTGCGGTTACACGGAGTTGCACGGAGGATACACAGAGTGACACAGAGATCAGGAGAAACCAAGCGTAAAAAACTCCCCAATCTCTCTGTGAATCTCCGTGTCTCCTCTGTGTT
>JACSRF010000026.1 GCA_014879875.1 Anaerolinea sp. | reverse complement strand
CTGGTGTTGGCGGCGCTGGCGGGGCAATGGGCAACGTACCCGCTTTATAGGCGGCGCTCAACTGCGCCGTCAATTCCAGATATTGATTGCCAAACTCCACGCTCGGTTCAATGTTGCTGCCTTCCGGCCATTCGTTGTAGGAGGTGATGATCAGCATGTCGGGCGCGCTGGCGGCCGCGCCGGAAAAGCTGGCCTGATAGTAAGAGCCATCGGTGCGGTTGCGGACAAAGGCGGCGTCGCCGCGTCCCAGTAGGGTGTCGTCCCAACCGGGCATCGCCGTCGCTACCCAATATTTGTAGCCGCCATACGTGCTGGCGGCCGCCCGTGTCGTTGCCCCCCAGGAAGCGGCCGTGCCTGCCGGATTGGCCGACCAGGCCGTGTTGTACAGGTGCAGCCCATCGAACACGCTCAAATAGGAACTGTTGGTTCCTTCAGCGATCCAGATGCTGTTGCGATCCGGGTCTACGGCGCTGCGGATGACGTTCCAATCCTCCACCGGCAGCAGCCAGTTGGCCCAAAAGAAGATGACCGGCTTGCCATCCACGCGCAAATAAGCGGGGTGGGTGGCGTGGGTGCTGAGCAGTGCGCGCAGGGCATTGATGCGATCCTCGTTGTTGGCGAAAAAAGGGCTGCCAGCTTCAAAATCAACGGCCGCCGTGAACCCACTGCCGGCGGCAATGTTCAACAAGCTCTGAAAATTGGGTTCTGTCTGGTTGTTGGCAACCTGGGGACCATACCAGCTTTGCACAAAGCCATCAATACCGGCCGCGCGCGCTTCGTTGACGTGGCGCTGGATGGTCCCGGCGTCGGATGAAGAGTAGGGTTGTGGCGGCTGATATGGCGTGCGCCCCGGCCCGAAAGAGTTTGGGCTAAACCAACTGTAATAAAAGGCCAGTACCAGTTTCGTTTGCCCTTGCGCGGCGGCCGGTGGGGTTGCCGATTGGTTTACCAGCAGCAAACAGACGATAACCACAACCAGGAGGGACAATTGTTTGTACCCTGGCAGCAGGCGCAGCGGCTGTTGGCTGACGGACTGTTTAACGTGAAGCAGGTCCCACATAACGGTACTCAATGGCCGGGACGGCCAACTCGCTCATGATCGCCAATGCCTGATCGCCTGGACTTTGATTGAGGCGCGCCGAAAAGCCGGTTAAAAGCTGGCGAAAACCGGGCAGGCGTTGGTATTCTACCAGCCGGGGTTCACCGCTGATGCCGCCCAACGCGGCCGCTTTGTCAATGGCGTCCTGGAAATTGCCCAGTTCATCTACCAATCCAAGCGCCAATGCCTGGCGACCGGTGTAGATACGGCCGTCGGCCAGTTCGCGCACGGCAGATGGTTCCAGGTTACGGCCGTCTACAATCACCTGCACAAAATCTTCATACGCCTCATCCAGTATCGCGGCAAAAATAAGTTCTTGCTCCGGGGTGATCGTCTCCCAAAAGCTGCCCAGCGTCTTGTTTGGCCCGCTGGCAATGGCGATAATGTCCACACCCAGATCATCGAGCAGCTCTTGCGCATTAAACAACGTCATAATCACGCCGATGCTGCCGGTGGTGGTGTCGGGGCGGGCAAAAATGTAATCGGCCGGCGCGCTGACGTAATACCCACCCGATGCGGCCAGCCCGGCCATGCTGACCACCACCGGCTTCTCCATCTCGCGCACCACCTCGTAGATTTGCGCCGAGCCGGTGACAGAGCCGCCGGGGCTGTCCACGCGCAGCACAATGGCTTTCACGGTCGGGTCGGCGGCGGCGGCGCGCAAATCCTCCATGACCACGCCGCTGATCGCGCCGGTCCCAATGTCCGTGTTGTCGCTGCCGGTGATGGCGCCTTCTACGCGCACAGTGGCTACGGCGTCACCGCGACCGCTGCTGGTTGCGCCGCTGCCGCCGAATAAGCTGAGGCTGCCGGTAAAGCTGATGGTGAGGATGGCGCAGCTGCATACAGGCAGCATAAAGCCAACGAAAACGCTGAGTAAAATCCAGAGGGGCAAACGGCCGCTGCTGGCGGGTTGCACCTGAATGATTGGCGGAGATTCGGGAAGAGGGTTGTTCATGAAGTTGTCCTGAAATGTTAAACATCGCGGCGGATGACAATAATGGCGACAACGGCCAGCGACGCCAGCCCTACCCCGGCGATGATGCTGCCAATGAGCATCGCCGCGCCAAAACCGGCGTACAGTA
>JACSRF010000383.1 GCA_014879875.1 Anaerolinea sp. | reverse complement strand
CCGACGCGCCGACGCCATCACCCTCGACAGCGACACCGACCATCCCTACACCTACACCATCCGCCTGGGGACCGACTTCAACCCGTGCCGCCCCCTGCGCGAAGCGCCGCATGGTCAGTGAGCCTTGTCTATTAAATTCTCTTCTGGCTTGTCCAGGTTAGGGGCAGATGAAAGGAGTTAGAGGATGCTAACAGATACACAGCCGGAGGCGGAAGCCGTTTTGATTAAGCTGCTGCGACAGGCGCCTTCCTGGCGCAAGCTGGATCAGGTGGGGCAGATGAATGCGACGGTGCGTCTGTTGCTGATAAAAGGGCTGCAACAGCGCCATCCTGATGCCGATGAGAGTGAAATCCAACGGCGACTGGCGCGTCTTTTGCTGGGGCAGGAAGTGGCCGAGCTTCTTTATGGGCCATTACCAGTGGAGATGGACAATGGCTGACATTTCAGAACCGATTGCCGTGACCCTGCTGGTCATTGATGTATTGGAATCGCTGTCGGTTTCTTATGTGATTGGAGGTTCCTTAGCCAGCGCCTTACACGGCACGGCGCGGGCGACGCTGGACAGCGATCTGGTGGTAGATTTACAGCCGGAACATGTAAGACCATTGGTGCAGCAGCTTCAGGAGGCATTTTATGTGGATGAAACGGCCGTTCGCCATGCCATTGAGCGTGAGACAAGCTTTAATCTGATACATTTGCAGACCATGTTTAAGGTGGATTTATTTGTGGCCGGGAAACGGCCGTTTTCCCTGGCGCAAATCGAGAATGCCCAAACCGTGATCGTGGCTACGGATCCGGAGCGCAGGGCGCGTTTTACCAGCGCCGAAGATACAGTTTTGGCCAAGTTGTATTGGTACAGGCTGGGCGGCGAAACTTCAGAGCGCCAATGGCGTGACGTACAAGGGATTATGGCTGTGCAAGGGCCGCAGCTAAATTGGGATTATTTACGACAGCAGGCTGCCAGCTTAAACGTTACCGATCTGTTAGCTAAAAATGAGAATTAAACAATTTGAACATTTGACCGGCTAAAGCCTCAACTCCAATGGGTAAGTTATTTAAGCGCCATTCCTTAACATCTATAACAATTCCTTCCTGACTCATCCAGGTCAGGTTTGTGGAGAACACCATGCTAGAAAACCTGCACATCCAAAACTTCCGCCTCTTCCGCAACTTCAAAATCGAGAACCTGGCCCGCGTCAACCTGATCGTCGGCAAAAACAACGTGGGCAAAAGCAGCCTGCTGGAAGCAGTAAATTTACTGGTCAGACAGTATGACAGCAATGAGCTAAGAGAAACTGTGCTAAACATGTTGAAACAAAGAGGGGAAACCCTTGAACGTGATCGCATCTATTTGCTTCAACATTTATTTTTTGGCCATAAATTTGAAACAGCAACGCCCATCTCCTTAGAATCGAATGGGTTTGGGCTGCACATACAAGCGCAGCCAGATCAAAATCAACTCGTTATTACGCCCAAAATTTCCCAAGAAATTCAAATAAAAGGCGTCAATGCGGATGGTTATTTTAAGGCTGGCGCAGAACCGGTCTACCCACCGGCAATAAAGTCAATAAATATTCAGCATATAACGACAGGCTCATCCGACAAATACCGTCTACGCTGGTTGTGGGATCAGATTCAACTTACGTTAAAAGAAGATGATGTGGTAAGACTACTGCAAGTTATGGATAGTCGTGTAGAACGCATTGCTTTTCGGGCAACTGATCCGGAAGCTCTTGTGAAACTCGAAAATTCAGCGCCATTACCTTTGGGGAATCTGGGTGATGGTATGAGCCACCTTCTGAGTATTGCTATCGCTCTTGTTACTGCTGCCGACGGGTACTTACTGGTAGATGAAATTGACACAGGGCTACACTACCGCACGATTACGGATATGTGGCAGGTGGTGATGGCAACGGCCGTGCGCCACAACGTCCAAATTTTTGCCACCACCCATAGCTGGGACTGTATTCGCTCTTTTGCCGAAGCATTGGACACACAGACTGATGACCAGAACATCGGCAAACTTTTCCGCTTAGAACGACGTGGCGCAAACATTGTGGCTGTGGAGTATACGGCTGACGATCTGGCTGTTGTCATTTCCCAAAACGTACAAAATCTTGAGGTGCGCTAATGTTGCCTACGCCACAAAATGCCCACTTGCTTGTCGAAGGGAAAAACGATTTGCATGTTATTAAGGCGCTTTGCGCCTACCATCGTGTGCCAGAGGCATTTGACATTCTGGAACCCATTGGAGCCAGTGGCGTCGAGAGTTTACTGCAACAGTTCAGGTTAAAGTTACGCGAGCCTGACAAACACGCTGTGGGCATCGTTGTAGATGCAGACACAGATTTGGCTCACCGCTGGCAACTGATCCGCAAAATCATCCAACAGCACAGCGCCGCGTATCAAACCCCTTCTCAACCCAATGCCAATGGCCTTGTTGTTCCTTCACCCCATGAATATCTCCCTCGCATTGGCATCTGGTTAATGCCCGATAATCAAAGCTCTGGCGATTTGGAGCAATTTGCTGCTTTTTTAATTCCGCCAACAGACCCATTACGCCCATATGTCAGGGGCATATTAGAGCAACTGGAAGCCGCAAACTTGCATCGCTACCGCCATAAACGTAGTAAAGCATTCATCCACACCTGGCTCGCCTGGCAAGAAAACCCTGGGCAGCCAATAGGCACAGCCATCACTGCCCAGGCACTCTCTGCCAACTCCCCACTGGCCATCAGATTCATCCAGTGGCTCAATCACCTCTTCAATCCTAAATCGTAAATCGTAAATCCATGGACCTGTTCAAACACGGCCGTTCCGCCCAAATCCAACAAGAATCTCCCCTCGCCCACCGCATGAGGCCGCGCACCCTCGACGAATACGTCGGGCAGGAACACATCATCGGTCCCGGCCGGCTGCTGCGCCGCGCCATCCAGGCCGACCAGCTCTCCAGCCTCATCTTCTACGGCCCCCCCGGCACCGGCAAAACTACCCTGGCCATGGTCATCGCCAACAGCACGCAAAGCCACTTCATCACCATCAACGCCGTCCTCGCCGGCGTCAAAGAAATCCGCGAAGCCATCGTCACCGCCCAGGAGCGGCGCGAGTTGTACGGCCAGCGCACCACCCTCTTCGTAGACGAAGTACACCGCTGGAACAAAGCGCAGCAAGACGCGCTGCTGCCTTGGGTCGAAAACGGCACGATCATCCTGGTGGGCGCCACGACCGAAAACCCATACTTCGAGGTGAACAAAGCCCTCGTCAGCCGCAGCCGCATCTTCCAACTCAAGCCCCTGACAACGACCGATCTACGCGCCATTGCCCGCCAAACTTTAGCCGATGAAGAGCGGGGCTACGGCCGTCTCCCCGTGCAGATCAGCGATGCGGCCCTCGACCACCTGGTAGACATCGCCAACGGTGACGCGCGCGGCGTCCTCAACGCCCTCGAACTCGCCGTGGAAACGACGCCGCCCAACAGCGACGGCCGCATCGTCATTGACCTGGCCGTCGCCGAAGAATCCATCCAGCGCCGCGCCGTCCTCTACGACAAAGAAGGGGACGTCCATTACGACACCATCTCCGCCTTCATCAAAAGCCTGCGCGGCTCCGACCCCGACGCCGCCCTCTACTGGATGGCGAAAATGATCTACGCCGGCGAAGACCCGCGCTTCATCTTCCGGCGCATGGGCATTTTCGCCGGCGAAGACGTGGGCATGGCCGACCCGCAGGCCATGGGTGTGGTCATTAGCTGCTGGGAAGCGTTCGAGCGCATCGGGATGCCGGAAGGGCGCTTTCACCTGACACTGGCCGCCACCTACCTGGCAACCGCCCCCAAGTCCAACTCCGCCTTCGCCTTTTTCGACGCCCTGGAAACGGTGGGCAAGGAGCAGGAAGCGGCCGTGCCCAATCACCTCAAAGATGGCAGCCGCGATAAAGAAGGGTTTGGGCATGGTCAAGGCTACCTCTACCCGCACGCCTACCGCGACCATTGGGTGGCGCAGCAATATTTGCCGGACAGCTTGCAAGGGAAGCTGTTCTACCAACCCGGCGACCAGGGCTACGAGCGCGCCATCCAGGAGGCGGTGGCGCGGCGGCGCGAGGCGCAGTTGGCGGCCATGGTGGAGCGCGACACGTGGAGCGTGGAGATCGGCGAGATTTTCACCACCAGCCCGACCAACAAGGCCAAAGATGCCTGGTTGCAGCGCGCCATTTCCCAGACGGGCGACAACCTGGCGCGGCAGCGGGAGAAGTTATTTGCACTGGCGGCCGTGCAGCGGCATCATCGCGTGCTCGACGTGAACGCGGGCAGCGGCCTGCTGACGTGGGAAGCGGCGCGGCGCGCGCCGGAAGGGGGCGTCTGGGCGCTGACGGCCGATGTGACCCAGGGGGAAGCGCTGCGCCAGATGGCGGCAAAGTTACCGGAAATGGAACGGCCGTTCATCCTCATCGGTCCCTTCACCGACCTGGAGAAGTTGCTGACCTTGCGCGGCGAAGCCGATCTGCGCTTTGACCGCATCCTCGCCCGGAATTTATTGACGATTAACGATTTACAATTGACGATTGGGGAATTGATGCACTGGTTGGGGGCGGACGGCCGTCTCTGCCTCATCCAACCCCTCCCCCGCCACACCCAGCGGCTCTACGCGCTGGTGACGTGGGATGACGATGCCCTGCGCGCCAAAGTCGCCGCCGCCGAAGAAACCATCTACCACGACCCAACCGACTCGCTGGTCAATTGGGACGAGGACGATCTGGTGTCTGGCTTGCGCGCAGCCGGCCTAGAAATCCACATGAGCATTGAAAAGCAAACAGAGCAGCGGCGCATCACGGCCGCGCACCTGGCGCGCTGGTTCCCGCAAGAGGTAGGCGGCGCGCCCCAGGCCAAAAGCAGCTACGCGCAACGCCTGCGCGACGCCGGACTGAGCGGCGCGGAAGTGGAAAAAGTAGCAGCCCTCTACCGGCGCAAATTGGGGGAGCAGACCGTTCATTGGCAAACGGCCGTGCTCTACCTGGTGGGCAAAGCCGGTTAGGCGCTAACAGCGCCTCTATCGACAAAAAATTGTCGATATCCGTGTACACAATCTCTGCCGACTTTTGCGGTATTGCGATTTTCTTCTTCCTTGCTTCTTTGCCTCTTTGTGCCTTTGCGTTAAATTCTTTTCCGGTTTATCCAGGTTAGGATTCAGCCACCTTGACAACGGATTAGCAGGATTTACGGATTCTATCACCGCGACTACTCTTTCTTATCCGCAAATCCCGCAAATCCGTGTTCTACGAGACCGGCCACAGTAAATACAATCAATCCGCCAACGTAGACAAATCGCCCACATCCTGGCCCAACGCCCGCGCCTTCAGCACGCGGCGCATAATTTTGCCAGAGCGCGTCTTCGGCAGGCCGTCCACGAATTCCACCGTCGCCGGCTTGGCAATCGGTCCCATCTCGTGCGCCACATGGTCTTTGAGCATCATCTCCAGCTTCTCGCTGCCTTCCCACCCCTGGCGCAAGATGCAGTACGCCTTAATGACGTTGCCGCGCAGTTCGTCGGGCACGCCAATGCACGCCGCTTCGGCCACCGCTTCGTGGCTCACCAGGGCGCTCTCCACTTCGGCCGTGCCCAGGCGGTAGCCAGACACCTTAATCACGTCGTCAATCCGGCCAATAATCCAGATATACCCATCCTCATCCTTGCGCGCGCTGTCGCCGGGCAGGTACCATCCCTGGTCGGCAAAACGGCTCCAATACTGCTGCACGTAGCGGTCCGGGTCGCCAAAAAGCGTGCGCAGCATCCCCGGCCAGGGCGACTGGATGACCAGGAACCCTTCTTCATTGGCGGCCACCGGTTCTCCTTCTTCGTCCACCACGTCCACCACCACGCCGGGAAACGGCACTGTTCCCGACCCTGGTTTCAACGGCACGCAGGGCATGGGCGTGATCATGAAGCCGCCCGTCTCCGTCTGCCACCAGGTATCCATGATCGGGCACTTCTCCTTACCAATGACGCGATGATACCAACGCCACGCCTCCGGGTTGATCGGCTCGCCCACCGAGCCAAGCAGGCGCAGGCTGGAAAGATCGTGCCGGTTCGGCCAGCTTTCGCCAAAGCGCATCAGCCCGCGAATGGCCGTCGGCGCGGTGTATAAAATGGTGATGCCATAGCGGGCGATCAACTGCCACCAACGGTCCGGGTAAGGATGGTTCGGCGCGCCCTCGTACATGAAACTGGTCGCCCCCAACACCAGCGGCGCATAGACAATATAGCTGTGCCCGGTGATCCAGCCGGGGTCGGCGGCGCACCACCACACGTCTTGCGGCTTGACGTCGAACACCCATTTCAAGGTTATGCTCGTCCACACCATGTAGCCGCCGTGCGTGTGCAAAATCGCTTTTGGCTTGCCGGTCGTGCCGGAAGTGTAGAGGATGAAAAGCGGGTCTTCGGCATCCATCACCTCGGTATCCGACTTGGGGTCAGCGATGGGCAGCGCCATCAGGTCATGGTACCAATGGTCACGGCCGTGTACCATTTCCACCTCTTGACCGGTACGCTTCACGCAAATGACGGCCTGAATGGTGCCGGCGCGCTTCACGGCGTCGTTGGCGATCTCTTTGAGGGGCACGATGTCGCCGCGCAGCCACGCCCCGTCGCAGGTGACCAATACTTTCGAGGCGCTGTCTTCGATACGGCCGTGCAGTGCTTCCGTCGAAAAGCCACCATAGACCACCGAGTGCATCGCCCCGATTTTGGCGCAGGCGAGCATGGCGATCATCAATTCCGGGATGCGCCCCATGTAGATGGTTACGCGATCTCCCTTGCTCACGCCCATCGAGCGCAGCACACTGGCGAATTTGCTCACCTCATGGTTCAACTGCTGGTAGGTGTAAACGCGCCGGTCGCCCGGTTCCCCTTCAAAGATAAGGGCGGCTTTGTTGCGCACGGCCGTGCGCATATGCCGATCCAGCGCATTGTGAATGATGTTCACCTTCGCCCCTACAAACCATTTGTAGAAGGGGGCATTGCCGTCATCCAGCACCGCTTCCCACGGCTTAAACCACTCAAAATTCTCGGCGGCAACTTTGCCCCAGAACTTTTCGGGATCGGCGGCCGCTTCCGCATACAATTTTTCGTAACTTTTGATATGGGCGCTTTCTATGATCTCCGGCGCGGGGTAATATACATCGCCAACCATTTTCTTCTCGTCTGCCATTGCACGCTCCTTTCATCAATGCTGTTTGCACACCTGAAATTCAATCGGTTCCCCGACGCTAAGTATAGTCAGGAACGGGCAAAACGTAAAACAAAAGTTGACCGCTTTGAAACTCCAAGTCTATAATGCTTGTATCATGATACAAACGAAGGTGATGATGACTCACTTTATCTGTATGACCTGCGGCGTTCAATTTGCCGCCCTGGAAGAGCCGCCCCGAGTGTGCCCCATCTGCCAGGACGAACGGCAGTACGTGGGCTGGAAGGGCCAACGGTGGACGACCCTGGAAGCCTTGCAAAAGGATTACCAAAATGTCGTCAAGCCTGTTGAACCGGGATTGACCGGAATCGGCACGACTCCCTCATTTGGTATTGGTCAGCGGGCGCTGCTGGTGCAGAGTAAACAGGGCAACGTGTTGTGGGACTGCATCAGCCTGATCGACCAGGCAACGATTGAGGCGGTTGAAGCGCTGGGCGGCATCTCGGCCATTGCCATTTCCCATCCCCACCTTTGCGCGGCGATGGTCGAGTGGAGCCACGCCTTTGACGCGCCCATTTACCTGCACGCCGACGATCAGGCTCACGTCATGCGGCCCGATCCGGCCATCACGTTCTGGCAGGGCGAGACCTTTCCGCTCAATGACGAAGTGACGCTCATTCGCTGCGGCGGGCATTTTGCCGGATCGAGTGTGCTGCATTGGGCGGGCGGCGCTGAAGGCCAGGGCGCTTTGCTGACCGGGGATACGATTATGGTCGTGCAAGACCGGCGCTACGTCAGTTTTATGTACAGCTATCCGAACCTGCTGCCGCTGTCGGCTTCGGCCGTGCGCCGCATCGCGTCGGCTGTAGAGCCGTTTGCCTTTGAGCGGTTGTATGGCGGCTGGTGGGATAAGATTGTGGATAGTGGTGCAAAAACGGCCGTTGCCACCTCCGCCGAACGATACATCCAACTAATTACGAAAAGTTGATCGCAAACGGCGTTCATGGCCCGATGTGAGGGAATGTTTTCCAAAAAACGCTGGCGGCGTTGGGGATCGCTGATTTTGGCGGTCCAGGTTTGCAGCAGGCGGCGGCCCTGCTGCAGCAGGTGGGGGGCGCGTTCGTCTTGCCCGGCCGTTAACACCCGCCAACAGACCAGGTAAACCCGCACCGGATCGTCAGCGCCTGCTAAACGGCCGTTCCCCACCCTCTCCGCCAACGCCGCCAAACGGCCGTGCCGCCGACGCAGGGCAACAAAGGGCTAAGCAAAGCCACGCAGTGATGACGCCAGCCGCTCTTGCCAATGTAACAGCTACACGCTAGACCAGAGGCCGCCCTCCTGCGCTTCAATGGAGACGGTGTAATTGCCGTGATTGCCCTGGACAACGGCCGTTATCCGCTTCGCACGGCGTCTCGATTTGGTGGCTTTAAGTTTGTCTCAAATATCCAGTAGGCGAAGTTCACTTCTCCAGCAACCCAACAATCTATCGGACGGGCCAGTTCAACATCTGGCAGTCGCTTTTCCACTGTCACCCGTTCGGAGCCGAACTTGCTTACCAGCCACCGATATAAGAGCGCCCTGGCTTGTAAGAGTTGTGGGGATTCATTGCCGATAACACAGTTTTGCCGGTGCTTATGGGCAAAGTGCCAGGTACGAACCTCTCCTGCCCGCACGCGCACCGGCTGCTGGCATTCCTGGCACACCAACGCATCGTTTTGGCTCCAACGGCGTAGCTGTTCCAGGTTCCCACTCCATGTGGGTTCCAGGATGATTATCTCGGTTTCTGTGAGTTGGTTGATAGCCTTGTACATTTATTGTGGCGGTTCAGTCAGGCGGGCATAGACTTTGCGCAGCATCCATTCCCGCACTACCGCGCCGAACTCCGCGTCGTCCAGGATTTTGGCGAAGATGTCCTGGTTTTCGTCCATGCGCTCGATGAGTTTGTCCAGGAACAGTTCATCAAAGCCATATTTGAAGTTGCCGATGCTGTTGTTTTTGGCTTGCTGGGCCAACTTTTCGTCGTTGACCAACGCTTCCTCAATCTGGCGGAAGAAGTATTTGTCGGCGTCGGTGAAATCTGTGCCGAATCGTTTGTTAAGGAGGTCTATGATCTCCGATAGGGTGGCCTGCTCTTCTTTATCACGCCGTTGGCCTGCTTCGCTGAGAGGGCTTAGGGGGGCGTCGCCATCTTTTTGTAGGGCAATGCTGCCTTCGCGCATTTTTTGCAGCCGATAATACTCCAGGGCGACTTCATCTTCTAGCTTGAAGGGCGTGCCCCGGTGGGTTTGCGGGATTTTGGTGAGCAGATAACGGCCGTAAGCATAAAACTTCTCCAACTCCACATCGGCGAAAGGCATGATCTGGGCCAAAAAAGCGTAGAGCCGCACGAATACCGTCAGCGCGTTTTGGCAATCATCTTGCTGCTCCTCGTCCAGGGCGCGGAAGCGGGTGACGGCTGGATCAATGGCGCTGTGTAATCGGCCGTGCTCCCCCTGACTGCTCCGATTGCGCGGCTGGAAGAAAAGCCGGGCAAACGTCTCCACGTCGCCAGGGTGAATGATCTGGTATGCCTCAAGCTGCGCTTTTAAGTCATACAGCTTATTGGGGTCGGTTGTGCCGGTGAGCGTCGTTTGTTCGTAGAAGGGTTGGAAGGCGGTCAGGATGTCTTCTTCTTCGTTGACGAAATCGAGGACAAAGGTATCTGTCTTGCCGGGATAGATGCGGTTGAGGCGGGAGAGGGTTTGCACGGCGTGGACGCCGGACAGCTTTTTGTCTACATACATGGTGTGCAGCAATGGTTGGTCAAAGCCGGTCTGGTATTTTTCGGCTACTAGCAGCAGGTGGTAGCCGTCGCCAGCGAAGCGCCGGGGCAGTTCCATTTCGCCAAAGCCGTTGATTTCTGATTCGCGGTATTCGATACCGGTCTCCTGGTCGGTGAAGGTGGTGAAGGCGACCAGGGCGCGGATGTCGGTGTACCCTTTTTCTTGCAGATAGGCGTCGAACGCTTCTTTGTAGCGCACCACATGGGGGCGGGAGGCGGTGACGACCATCGCTTTGGCTTTGCCGCCAATTTTGTCCATGACGCATTGGCGGAAATGTTCGATGATGACCTCTGTTTTTTGGGCCAGATTATGGGGGTGCAAGGAGACGAAACGGGCGATGGCTCGACTGGCCTTCTTTTTGTGGATGCGGGGATCGTCGTCAATCTCTTTGCTCAGGCGGAAGTAGGTTTTGTAGGTGGTGTAATTTTGCAGCACATCGAGGATAAACCCTTCTTCAATGGCCTGGCGCATGGAATAGAGGTGAAATGGCTCAGGCTCACCGTCGGCGTTGATGAGGCCAAATAATTCCAGGGTTTTGGGTTTAGGGGTGGCGGTGAAGGCGAAGAAGCTGAGATTGGGCTGACGGCCACGCGCCTGCATGGATTGGCGGACGAATACATCGGGATCATCCGGGTCATCCTCTTCATCCGTTTTGTATTCGGCCGCGCCTTCCTTGATGGCCCGATCCATGTCAATCACGGTCAGGACTTCCTTCATCTGTTTGGCTGTTTCGCCGCCTTGCGAGCTATGGGCTTCGTCTACGATGACAGCATAGTGGCGCTGCGGCAGAGCGGCTACTTTGCCTAGCACATAGGGGAATTTGTGCAGGGTGGTGATGATGATGTTGACCCCGGCGGCCAGGGCTGCGGCCAGTTGGTTGGAGTCTTCGTCTATTTTTTGGACGACGCCTTGTTTGTGTTCAAACTGGTAGATGGTGTCTTGGAGTTGTTGATCCAGAACGCGCCGGTCGGTGACGACGACGACGGAATCGAAGATGCGTTGGTCCTGGTCGTCGTAGAGGCTGGCGAGGCGGTAGGCGAGCCAGGCGATGGAGTTGCTTTTGCCGCTGCCGGCCGAATGCTGCACCAGGTAGTTTTGCCCCGGCCCTTTTTCTCTGGCGTCAGCCGCCAGACGGCGCACGGCGTCTAGCTGGTGGTAGCGGGGGAAAATGAGGCTCTCTTTTTTGAGGGTGCGCCCGCCGACTTCTATCTCTTGCTGCTCCAGGTGCATGAAGTTGGCGATGATTTCTAGCCAGCTATCTTTGGCCCAGGTCTCTTCCCAGAGGTAGGCGGTTTTGTGGCCGTGAGGATTGGGAGGATTGCCTGCCCCTTTTTCGTGTCCTCGGTTGAAGGGCAGGAAGCGGGTGTGGGGGCCATCTAGCCGGGTGGTCATCCATACTTCGTCGGGATCAATGGCGAAGTGGACAAGGGCGCGTTTTTTGAACTGGAAGAGTAGTTCACGAGGATCGCGATCTTGGGCGTATTGCTTTTGCGCGTCTTTGACTGTTTGCCCGGTGAACTGGTTCTTTAGCTCGGCGGTGGCTAAGGGCAGCCCGTTCAGGCTGAGGAGCAAGTCGAGCGATTTTTCGTTTTGCGTGCTGTAATGGAGTTGGCGGGTGACGGTGAGGATATTTTGCTCGTACAGGGCTTGCGTTTCCGGGTTGAGACCACTGGCTGGTTTGAAGAAGGCGAACTTGAAGCGGACGCCGTAATCTATGATGCCGTGTCGCAGTATGTCGAGCGTGCCGCGATTATCCAGTTCTTTGAAGAGGCGTTGCAGAAATTTGATTTCGGTTGCTGCGCCATGTATTTCACTTAGTTGTTGCCATGCCTGGGGCTGGCTGGTTTGGATAAAGGTGAGGATGGTTGTCGGGAACAAAGCCAACTCCTGTTTGTATTCGACAGGATCAATGGTCTTGTAACCGCCATTGGTCAGCAAAGCGTGTTCAATAGCCGCTTCAAGCGCCGCTTCGTTGGTTCGATTATTCATTAGCGGCCTCCCGGACTGCCGATTGCTCGGCGCAATACTTTTTGTAGGCGGCATGTTGTATGATTTTCTTGAGCTTATGCCGTTTTTTCTCCGGCAATTGTGGCTTCAATTGCCCATCAGGATAACATTCCATCAAGAAATCATGGTCGCTGCCGTATAATTCAGGCTCAATGGCGGTGAGTAACTCCGGCAGTGCATCTTCAATGAGAGTGGCGTAATCAGGGTCAAACAAACGCACTGTAGGTATGTCATGTTCAGGCAAATGGCGGCCTAGAAAGGTTGGCTTGCCTGACATGGAAGGCCACATAATGCCAAAAAACTCGCTGGTTCCCGATTGATACACTTTGGCAATTTGCAACGCACCACCGATGGGACGGAAGCGGTTGGTATCCCGTGACATCTCAGCTAACACTTGTAGTGGCTCCATATCCAGGATAAAAGACAGTAGTTTGCCCGCATTATCCAATTTGTTCTTGAGCAATGTCTCGGCGTCAGGAACGTGATCCCCAATGAACTGGATCACTCGCTGTGCGGTGGGATCAATGAACTCGTGAGTAAACGACTCTAGTTCTGGTTCATAATAGAGCCGCCAAACCTGATTGACTGACAAATCTCATGAGAATCAACTTGCACTAAACTAAAACACTTCAAAGCACACGGAA
>JACSRF010000172.1 GCA_014879875.1 Anaerolinea sp. | reverse complement strand
GGGTTTTCTCATAGCTTGTCAGGGGGCAAGCCAATCGTAAATCGCAAATCGTTAATCGTAAATCCTATATCTATGGTTTTCATGCTCATGCCTGTGATGTAGATCAGGAAAATGATCATGGTCATGATATAAGGGTTCATGTGAATGAATATGAATATGCGGGATTGCCTCATCCAGGTTTTCATGCTCATGGAAATGATGATCATCTATGTGATGATGAAGATGTATGTGCCCTATTTTTGCGTGTCTGTGATAGTGACCATGTCCTTGAATATTGGAAAAGGCAATACCCACTGATAGCAGCGCAAATGAGACTATCGTTGTCCAATTGATTGTTTCAGATAAGAGTAACGCAGCGCCAGCAATTCCCCAAAATGGAGAAGTGCTAAATAATATCTGCCCGCGTGTTGCCCCTATGATTTGTGACGCTGAAATATACAGAACAATGCTAATTCCATAAGATACCATTCCTAGAACAATCGCTATCAACACATTCATTTGTAGCAAATTTGTATCGGTATACAGGATGATGCCGACAGTAATATTAAGCGCCCCACCGACCAATCCCTTAATAAAAGTGGTTGCCTTTGACGATATGCCATCAATGATGGATGTTAAATGGTTGTCTATTCCCCAGGAAACACATGCAAATATGATTAAGATGCCTGCTTTCAAACCGGTCATGTCCTCATTAAATGAGATCATGATTCCAGAGAGAAGTGTCAACAAAACGCCAATCAAAGCATGTTTGGAGAGATGTTCCTTAAATATCAACACGCCTAATAACGCTGTTGCTACAAGCTCGAAATTCAGCCAAATAGAAACTGACGCTGAATTTGCACTCTTCAGGCCAGCCAATAAAAACAAAGGGCCCAATATCCCCCCAAAGACAATAATCCCAAGTAATTTCAGTCCATTATTCTGTAGAAGAGAGAGGCTAAACTCAGCCTTATAGTTCAAGATTATGTAGGGGAAGAAGACAACGGCCGCACCAAAATATAACAGCCCCGCTACTGTATAACTGCTTAGAGAGGATAAAAGCAGTTTGCTTATTGGCGTAGCAATTCCAAAGAGCAAACCAGCTAATAATCCAAATACAATTGCTTTTTGCTGCATTTATTGTGTCCACCGAAAGAAATTCAACCTTATCCCCCTTCCGGTTTGCGCGGAAACTGCTCCGGGTTGGGCGGGCGGTTCAGGACGGCAATCGGGTAGAGATTGGCAAGGTAATCAATGATGGCCTGATACGTCATATCTCCCAACACCTCTCCATCCTCGTTGACCACCGGCAAATTACGGAAACGTCCTGTATCCATCAGCGTCAAGGCCGCCGCTGCCGATATGTCCGGGGTGATCACGCGCGGGTTTGGGGTCATCACCGCATCAACAGGCGCATCCAGCATGGCCGGCGTATTCATAACCTTGTGCAGTACGTCCCGTTCGGTAAAAATGCCGACTAATTTTGCGCCTTGTAATATCAGGCAAGCGCCACGCCCCGCTTCACGCATGATGGTTAGTACGTCGCGGACGGCCGTGCCCGCTTCCACCTGGCAAAAACCGGACAGGTTCAAATGGGCGACGTTTGCTTCTTTCAGGTCTTTTTTCATACTCACGTCTGTCTCCCTCATAAATATAGGGCGATTTTCCAAATCGCCTGCTCGATTTTCCAAAATTGGGTTACAGGAGCGCCCTGCTCATCACTCACGCCGGTTCGAACAGAGCGGGTAACAAGTCAAAATGCTCGATTAATAATTGGCGACCAGTGGCAAAATCATCCGCGCACAGTGCCGCCACAATCTGCTCGTGATAGCTCCACACATCGGTCCAATATTGATAGCTGGCAAAGCGGGTCAATTCGCTGGCTTCGTAAGCATCCCAATAGGCGTTGAGCAGCCCTTGTACAAACGGATTATCCAAACGGCAAAAGATTTTCAGGTGCAGTTCACGATGCTCGCCATTGGGCACGTGAATGGGTGCGCCACGTAGTTTGCCCCAGGCGCGGGCGATGATGTCGTGTAGTTCTTCTTTGTCGGCAGATGTGAGTTGGGTAACGGCCGTATCCCAAAAATAAGTCTCCAACGCCACCCGCACCCGGCTGAACTGGGCAAAAGTCGCGTCGCCACTGCCCAACCCAAATAATACGCCATTGAGCACGGCCGGCGTAAAGTTAAACGGCTCGCGCTGCATCCCCAAACGCGGCCGTACCGACACCAGCCCCATGCTGCGCGCCACCTCTAGCTGCTCGCGCAGTTTACCGACACTCACCCCCAACTCCCGGCTAATGTCCGTGAGCGAGGGCAGTCGGTCGCCGCTGACCACCTGATTGTCAATCAGATATTTCAAAAACTCAGGCTCTAATTTGTTGAGCTGCATACGTCACGTTGATTCATCGAATGAATTGGATAAATCGGATAAATCGCGGGCGTGAGTATAGCAGATTTGTCAAAGGAAACAAGAGATTTCGCAAATGATGAAGGGTAAATTTTTCCTATCCTTTTGTGTTACAATCTAGCCATTGTAACCGGACGTTTGTAATAACGTTGTGCATGGGTCAAACCGCGCCACAAAGGATGTAAATTCATCCTTCATCCTTCATAATTTTCAGGGATGGTTTCATGAGTCAGGTATTAATGCTTTATCGCTTGCAAGAGATTGATACGGAATATCGTGAGAAGAAGCTGCGTTTGACGGAGGTATTGCGGGCGCAGAAAGAGACGGAGGTGTTGTTGGCAGCGCGGCGGCGGGTGGAAACGGCCGTCACCCAACTCAAAAAGTGGCGCGCCCAACACAAAGACCTCAGCCTGGAATTAGAGAGCCTGAATACAAAAGCCAAACGCTCCGAAGATCGTCTTTATTCGGGCAATGTGAAAAATCCAAAAGAACTGTCAGATTTACAAAACGAAATTCAGGCGCTCGGCCGGCGACGAAATGTACTGGAAGATGAGATTTTGGAAGTGATGATGAAGGTTGAAGATGCGGAAACGGAGCAGCGCGTGGCCGATGATGCACTCATCAAAATTGAAACCCAGTGGCAGCGCGCGCAAACTGGCTTGAAACAAGAGCAAAACGAACTGGCGTTACGGCTGCACGTCCTGACCGGTCAGCGGCAGCAGCAAGTTGCTCTCATTTCCGCCGAGAATTTAACGTTGTATAATAATTTAAGCCAGAAACGGGGCGGGGTAGCTGTCGCTAAATTACAAGAAAATATGTGTCTGGGGTGTCGTCTCACCGTTTCCGCCAATAAAGTCAAGGCGGTCAATGAAGGACAACTGGTATCTTGTGGGGGATGCGGCCGAATTTTGTGCCCACAAGTGTGAGCGATTATGTCCGAAGTTCCAGAAAACCAGGGGAAGTACCGCCGTCGCCGTTCAAGTCGTAGAAAACACCAGTCAAAAGCAGTAGTAGGTTGGCTGTCTCATAATGGACTGGACGTGCTCATCAACGTCTTGTTTGTCGTTGGTATCCTTTTTCTGTTCGATCCGTTTCGGTTTATTGTCGATCCAGATCAATATACAACGGGCCTGGGGCGCTGGTTTTTTCACGAGCAGGGGATGCAAAGTTTGGGTGGGTTGGGGTTGGTAACGGCCGTACTCATCGGCAGTATTCGTTTGCGCTGGCGTATTAACAACCGGCAGCAATGGTGGGCGCGTGGCTGTCCTAAATGTGGCAGCAGCGACCTGAGCCGTATTCATCGTACCTGGTCTGATCGCCTCTTGGGTGCGGTCGGGATTCCACTACGCCGTTACACCTGTCGTAACTGCCACTGGCGCGGCGCGCGCATTGACGATTCCCGAATTCGTTCGTGACCCATTCCATTGCCATGAGAAGTTCAACTTCTACGCAGAAGTTAGGCTTCTAACCGTGTGTCGTTAGCCCAGATTGGGATAATACACAATCCCCACAGCATCCATAATCGCAATCGCCAGCGGCGCGACAAATAAAGCGGGCAGTAAATTAGCAGCGCGAATTTGTTTCAATTCCAGCAGGCGCAGCCCAATCGAGAGCAAGACGACGCCTCCGGTGGCCGTCAATTCTGTGATCATCGGGTCCGTAAAGACGTTGCTGCCCAGGCTGGCTAACAAGGAAATGCCCCCTTGAAAACCAAGAATAACCAGGATGGAAGCCAACACACCCGGCCCCAACGTCGTGGCAAAAGCCAGCGCCGCAAATCCATCCAACATAGATTTAATTGCCAGCTTGGTGAAATCACCCAACAGCCCATCCTCAATGGCCCCTTGAATGGTCAACGGCCCCACGCAAAAAACCAGGCTGGCGGTGACAAACCCTTCGACAAACCGTGATGTCTGGCGGTTCTCGTCGCCGCGCGTGAGCAAATGCTGCAACCATGCCCCAAAGCGTTCCAGCTTTGCTTCCAGGTTCAATGCTTCGCCCATTAATGCGCCCACAACCAGGCTGCCCAGCACAATGAGGGGGTTTTTTGTGGCCAGGGCGCTGCTCATGCCAATAGCCAGGGTGAACAAACCGAGACTGGCAAATACTGTTTCCTGCATCCGCTGTGGGAAGCGATGCCCCAAAAGAACGCCCAGCGTACCGCCAATCAAGACTGTTAATGCATTGAGAAGTGTACCGATCATATACCGCCTTTTGCCTGACGCTAAGCGCCTGATTTATTTGGATACGCAGATTATACTTGTACCTCTGTTTTCAAACATGCTACACTTGGCATTGGTCATTCATTCATGTAGGAAGTTCTCCCCGCATGGGCGACATCACAACGAGTGAAAACCTGTAGCGCAAACTATCCAGTTTGCCCCACATTCTTGAAGGAGTGAAGTACAACTTATGTCACGATTAGCACAAATAGGTTTACTGATACTGGTCGGGGTGGTTGCCGCAATCGTATGGGTCGGATCGGCCCATGCAGCTAACTGTTATGTCTATACCGATAGTGTCGGGCACGTATGTACCGGAGAGGCTTCACAGCCCACCTTTGTCCAGCCAGAACCGTTTACCGACAGCTTTTTGCCCAGGCGTACATATGCCCGGCTTAATGATTTGATCAACGTTTATTCCGCTCCCAGCCTGTCGGCGCCTATTGTGCGTAATGTTGGGGATGGTTTTTTGTTTGTGACGGTGCAAACCGCGGTCGAGAGCGAGGGCGCGCTGTGGTATGTCATTAACTACGGTGAATATGTGCGCGCCGGCGATTTACGGGTTGTGCCAAGTCCCACCTTTACAGGCATGCAAGTGACGCGACAGCCAGAACGGCCGTTTGGCTGGATTCTTGCGACGGTACGCCCCAGTCGCGCGCCGGGGGCAGAACCCGAAGTAGGTACACCCAGATTAGACCGGTACTCCTTTTTCAAAGTGTATGACGCCGTGACCATACAAGAACCGGACCAGGAATGGATCTGGTACAACATCGGCGGTGGTTACTGGGTACGCCAGACCTTTGTAAGTCTGGTAGACGTGAAGCAACGCCCGGAAGGGATTGGCCCTGACGAATATTGGGTGGAGGTTGACCTATACGAGCAGAGCTTTGCCGCTTATGAAGGCGACCGCATGGTCTATGCCGGGTTGATTTCTAGCGGGCTGAATCGTTGGCCTACCTATGAAGGTTTATTCCAGGTGTGGAGCCGTCATACCGAGGTCAAAATGTCGGGCGCTGAAGGTAAAGTGGATTATTACTTTATCGAAGATGTGCCGCACACCATGTTTTTTGATAATGACATCGCTTTGCATGGGGCATTCTGGCATGATCGCTTTGGATACAAACATAGCCATGGCTGTGTGAATATGCCTCCCCTGGCTGCGGAGTGGGTGTTCAACTGGTCAGAAAATGCGCCCAATGATTTGTGGGTATGGGTGCATACCTCTGACCCGCATGGCTTCCTCTCGCTGCACATTGATCCATTGATGGATTTTGCCGGCCCGTAGGCGGTGAACGGTAAGCAGTGAATGGGAAACGGCCGTTATGCGCCAGGTTTTAATAAAACGATACGTGAAGCCCCTGTAAAATGACAGGGGCTTTTTGCTGCGGTCCCGTAAAAATATAACTCTCCACACCTGTTGGCTAGAGTTTGTCCCTCTTTTTTACACGAGGCAAAAGGGACATTATCAAAGGTGAGCCGTATAAGACTACACATGACTCATTCACCCCTCCACGTACATATGACATACCCGCCAGAGGCAGACGGACTGGCGCTGCTGCAAACCTGGTTAGACCCGGCCATTGTGTTGACGACGGGCACGGTGGGTGCATCCCCCGTCTACCACATTCTCGTAGACGGCCGTCCCCCCCGTGCCCACCTCACTGCCAGTCCCAACCTGCATACCCTCATCATCCCCTGGGCCGGGCTGCCCGCCGCAACGCGCGCCCTGCTCCCCGACTTCCCCCACCTGGCCGTCCACAACCTGCACCACAACGCCGCCCCCGTCGCCGAATTGGCGCTGGCGCTGCTGTTGGCAGCCGCGCGCGCCGTCATCCCGTTCGACCGGGCGCTGCGCCAGGGAGATTGGCGGCCCCGTTACAACCGGCCGGGGCCGTCGCTGCTGCTGTCCGGAAAAACGGCGCTCATTTTGGGGTACGGAGCCATTGGGCGGCGCGTGGCGCAGCTATGCCAGGCGTTAGGGATGCAGGTATTGGCAACCCGCCGCGCGATTGAGGAGATTACGCAGGATGGTGCAGCAACCATTTACCCGGCGCAGCACACACGGACGCTGCTGCCACGGGCACACGCCCTGATCATCTGCCTGCCGCTGACCCCGGAAACGGAAGGGCTATTGGGCGCGGCCGAATTGGCGCTGCTGCCGCAGCCGGCCATCTTAGTCAACATCGGCCGCGCCGCCATTGTGGACGAAGCGGCGTTGTATACCGCTTTGTGCAGCGGGCAATTGCACGCAGCCGGATTGGACGTCTGGTACAATTACCCGCCCGATGAAACGGCGCGGTCACACACGCTGCCCGGCAATCATCCATTTCACGAGTTGGACAATGTGGTCCTCAGCCCACATCGCGGCGGCGGCGTAGATACGACGGCGGACCTGCGCATGAGTCACCTGGCGGACCTGCTGAATACGGCCGTTCGCGGCCAACCAATGCCCAACCGGGTTGATTGGCAAACGGGTTATTAGCGGAGAGTGTAGCGTGCAGAGAACCGCGCATTTCTCTACGCTCTATCTCTACACTCTATCAAAGCAATGCAATGACAAAACAAATCGTGATCATTGGCAGTGGCGTGGCCGGGCTAACGGCCGCTTTACATCTGGCAGAACGCGGGTTACGGCCGTTGCTGCTGGAAGCGCATCCCGATTTCCCCGGCGGGCGCCTGGCAGGTGGAGAAATGGCGCTGGTAGACGGCCGTGCATTCCGACTGGAACATGGCGTGCATGGCGTCTGGCGGCCATATGTGCAGTTCAAAGCGATGCTGGCGCGTTATGGCGTGGACCCTGGCCTCGCCCCATCGCCAGAGGAGACCTGGTTGTACCGCCACCGGGGGCGCACGCGCCGCGCCGACGTGGGCCGCGCCATTCGCCGCAGTTGGATCCCCGCGCCGCTGCATTATCTGGCGCTGTTTATGCGTCCTCGCTTCCTGCAAATTCTAGGCTGGCGCGATTGGCTGCGGCTGCCTTTTGTCTGGTATGGCCTCATTTTTGCCCTGGGACTGGATCCGCTGCGCGAACAGCAGCCATTGGTCGGCCTATCGCTGGCAGCATATACACGGCGCTGGTCGCCGGCGGTGCGCTCGTTTTGCATTGGGCTGGCGCGCAACAGCCTGTCGGCCACGCCGGAGGAGATTCCGCTGTCCGGGTTTATCGCTTTCTTGCGCTATTACACGCTGCTGCGGCGGGATGCGTGGGAATTTGATTATTTGCCGGCCGATGGGGGCACGGCGCTGATTGACCCATTGGTGGCAAAGTTGCAGGAAATGGGAGGCCGGTTGCAATTGGGAACGGCCGTTACCCATCTTGAGCCTCTCCCCGACGGCTGGCGCATGCACACGACCGACGGGCAAACAATCACCGCCGCGTATGTTGTCCTCGCCACGGACCCCGCCGGGGTGGCGCAAATTTTACAGCGCAGCCCGGCGTTGGCGGCAGTGGCGACGGGATTGCATTGGCCAGAGGGTCGGGAAACGGCCGTCATTCGCCTCTGGTTCAAACGCGCGCCCCATCCCCATTCCAGCGCCGCTTCGGGCCTCTTCACCGGCGATTTTACGGCCGATAACTTTTTCTGGCTGCACCGGCTGCAAACTACATATCGGCAATGGTATGAGGAAACGGGGGGCAGCGCCGTCGAGATCCACATTTACGGGCCAGGAACGCTGCTGCAACAGCCCGACGCGGCGCTGCTGGCGCACGTCATTGCCGATGTGCAAACTGCCTTCCCCGAACTGCGCGGGCAGCTCATGCGGCAGCATCTACAGCGCAACACCGTGCCGCACACCTTGTTCAGCATTGGCGCGGCCGGGCAGCATTTAGAAGTGCAGACGCCCTGGCCGGGGTTGTATGCGTGTGGCGATTGGGTTTACCATCCGGCCCCGGCCTTTTTCCTGGAACGGGCCACCCTCACCGGGCTGGTTGCGGCTAATGCCATCTTGCAGGCGGAAGGGCTGCCCCCATTTGCCCTGGCCGACTACCCGCCGCCAGAACCGTTTGCCGGGTTTGTGGAGAAGCTGATGCTGCACGGCCGTCGGCGAGCCAGAGGACGGGTTTTCTGACCTGGGCAAGCCAGCATAGTTCACAGTGTTAAAAAACCTGGTTGTCTGCGGCCGGTTTTTTGAGGCGCGTAACGCCGTCGCGGCTGATTTGGAAATGGTCGAAATCGCGGGCGACGTAGGTGTTGGGGAAGATGGCCTGCGCTTCCTGGCGGATGTCGCGCTCGAAGTAGCGGCGGGAGATGTGGGTGAGGATGAGGGTCTTGACGTTGGCGTCTCTGGCTAAACGGGCCGCTTTGGCGGCCGTCATGTGCCCAAACGCGGCAGCCATCTCCGCTTCTTCTTCGGTGTAGGTGGCTTCAATGACGAGGGCGTCGGCGTCACGACAAATTTCGACGAGGGTGTCCGCGCGGCCGACATCGCCAATATGGACGTATTTGGTTCCGGGGATGGGGTCGCCAAGCAGATCATCGGGGTGGATGGTACGGCCGTCGGCCAGCGTCACCGTTTCCCCACGCACCAATTGGGCGCGTTCCGGGCCAAAGGGGACGTTGAGGGCGGCAGCTTTATCGGCGAGAAACGGCCGTCGCGTCTTCTCCACAAACACAAAGCCAAAACAATCGGGACCGCGATGCTGTACCGGAAAGGCAGACAGCACAAATTTATCGTCTTCCAGCACCGGGCCAGGTTGCAAGGTGATCAGATTCATGTCAATGGGGGGGCGCGCGCCGGGGAAAACAACCTGATAAATGAGGCTGGCAACGCGGGCGAGCGTGGCGCGACCGCCGAAAATATCAATTTTCTCCAGATTTTCCCAACGGCTGAGGGTAGACAACAAACCACCCAGTCCCAAAATGTGGTCGAGGTGGCTGTGTGTCAGCAGCACCTTGTCCAACCGCTTGAAGCCGAGACCGCTTTGCAAGATCTGGCGCTGCGTGCCTTCGCCACAGTCGAGCAAAAAACGGTAATGGCGGTGCATGATGATGTGCGCCGACAAGCCGCGATGCACAGAGGGGGCTGATGAGGAGGTTCCAAGAAAGATGAGTTCAAACATGAGCGATACTAATCCCCGCCAAAATTAATTCCTTTAATCATAATTTCTGCTGGCTGGCCAAGGTCTCCGGTGATCTGAATGTCCACGTCGAGCCATTGACGCAGCAGTTGCGCGTTGGTGAGCGTGTGCTGCGTTAAGGCGTCGGTCGTATAGGTGGCGGCGCCCTGAGCGAGGGCCAGGGGCAGCAGCAGTTGATCGGCCAGGTGATGGTCAACGGCCGTGTTATTGTCTATGAAGGCGGTTAATTGGGCAACGGCCGTTTCCGCCACCTTATCGGCCGGCAATCCCTGACGGCCGAGGCTGGTAAAGCCGGCCTGGGGCAGCCACAAAAAGATGCCCGCCCCTGGCGCAGCGCCACGCGCACGAATTTCGCGGATGTTGGGGCGCAATCCCATCTCTTGCAGCAAGTTATGGGCACGGCGAGCCATGCGGTTGGGGATATGCGCCGGTAAATTGGTCACAGCCGCTACGCCCTGCACCCGGCTGGCGGGAATAGGCGCAAAGTCGGCGGCGCGGAGATGAGTGATGGGGGTGATGACGGCCGTTACCTCCCCACCACCGCCCGGATTCCAGCCCCAGGTCGCCAGGTTAAGCGTGAAATTTGCGCCCAGCCGGGCAAAGGCAGGGCGGGCCACTTCGTCCAGGTAATGATAGGGGGGGCTGAAGGGGACGTGCGTGCCCCCGCGCAGCGTCACCTGTGATGGGCTGCGGGCAAAGAGCAGCGGCCAGAGAATGGCTTGCAGGATCAGGGTGACAGCCCCGGCCGAACCATGCGTGGCAGCGTCTTGCACGTCGAACACATAAGCGCCTCCCTGAGGTGGTGTTTGTGGATGGAATTCCAGGGTCATGGAGTTGATTTTGTCGCCGCGCAGTTCGGCCTGGCAAAGGGCGGCGGTGGCGCGGACGGCCGTCAGGTGTTGTGGACGCAGCCCCGGTTTGCTGCGGTTGGCGCGGATGTTGAACAGATGAAACGGCCGTCCGGTCAGCGCCGCCAGGCTGAGGCTGGTACGCAACACCTGCCCGCCCCCTTCCCCCAGGCTGCCATCTATAAGTAAAGGTTGATCAGCCAATGTAAACCTGTACCTGGTCGCCGTCGTCGTCGTGAACGTCAATCATCACCGGCTCGCTGTCTGGCTGCTGCCAGTTGAGGCGCGCGGCTGTTAGAAAAGAGGCAGCCATCTCCAATTTGCCTTGCGCTTCCTCGTCGGCAAACCTTTGCGCCGTCGTGACGCCCCAGGTTGCCAGGCGCAAGGGCAGCGGCAGGCTAATGGCGATGCGCCGCCCGCCTCGCTCCTGCACGCGCACATGCAGCCAGGGTGCGCGCCGGCTCATGAAGGCCAGCGCCGTGAGCAGAAAGGTACACAGAAAAAGGCTCCACACACACACAAACCAGAAACCAATCGCGCCAGCAGACGCCTGATACATGGCGCGCAGCCCTAAAGCCGTCGCCAGGAAAAAAGCCAGGGCGACGAAGAACGGGATTTGCCAGAAGCGGCGCAGGCGGTCCATGTCGGGCGACATTCCGGTCGGGGAGATGACGTCACAAGTCAAGACCGGGTTGGCGCTCGCGGTTGTGTCGTCGCAGGTGGGGTCGGCGTTGACGGCCGTTTCCGCAGCAACTTCCCCGGTGTCTAGCGCACGGAGTAACTGCATGGCCTCGTCAGTATTGATTTGGCCTTGCTGTAACATATGCAAGATTGTTTTTCGTTCTGCCCGCATGATCATCTCTCCTGCTGCGCCATTTTACCACAAGCCGCGCAGGGATGCGCCCGCCAGAAAACAAAAAGCCCCCTTGCCAGAAGGGGGTGTGAAGCGTGAAACGTGAAATGTGAGGCGTGAGGCGTGGCGACGCGCCTGTCACGCTTCACGTATCAATCAATAAGCGCCATCGCCACGCAAGACGGCCGGAACCGTGCGCAAGATGATTTTAATGTCTATCCAGAGCGACCAGTTGTGAATGTAGGTCATGTCCAGGTGAACGCGCTCATCGTAAGAGGTATTGGAACGGCCGCTTACCTGCCACAGTCCGGTCAGACCAGGCATTGCGGTCATCAGGGCGCTGCCCCAATTGCCATATTTGCCGAGTTCATCGGGGGTAATAATACGCGGGCCAACCAAAGACATTTCCTGCTTCAGGATATTGAAGAGCTGTGGCAGTTCATCCAGGCTGAATTTGCGTAAGAGTGCGCCCACGCGCGTAACACGTGGATCGCATTTCAGCTTGTAATTACGAGCTAACTCGGCCTGTAATGCTGGATGCTGGGCCAAAATCTCTTCCCCGTTGACGTACATGGTACGGAACTTGAAGGCGTCGAAGGTACGGCCGTTTTTGCCTAACACGCGGCGGCGATAAATGATGGGGCCTGGCGAATCGAGTTTTACGGCCAAAGCCAGAATTGCCAACAAGGGCAGAATGAAGATCAATGCGGGCACGACGATAACGTAGTCAAGCATCGCTTTAAGAATCATGCCGGGTCGTTTCGACTGCGGGTAATTCAAGGTTTCCCGCTTAGCCGTAGGGAACGTGTTGGATTCGGAAGGCTTGCTGATCAAAAGTTTGTGAACAGGTGGTACGTGAACCATTTTATCCTTTCCGTTTATAAGATAATGTCTTGAAAAATAAATAATTAGTGGGAATGATAAAACTTCTATTGGGATATATTCACTGCAAAGTGTATGCTTGGTTTCTTACAGTCAAACTGACGATAGCTGTCTAAAGTTGTTGGGATTTATTTATTTCGGTTGGCGCCCTGTTCTAATGCTGGTAAGCGTTCAAGCCTCCCTGAATGCCTGACTGGTTTTTAACCCGCAAAATCTCAAGTTGAACTGGTAAAACACCTGTCAGGTCTGAACGATTACAAAGACGAACTTTGCATAGTTGGTATTTGACCATCTCCGGTATAAACTTCTGTGCCTGAAAGGAACTCTATTAAATTGGTTCAAGCAATGAAGATCCGTAGATTACACAGTTACACTGAGTCATCAGTTACACAGAGAACACAGAGGAGACACGGAGATTCACAGAGAGA
>JACSRF010000368.1 GCA_014879875.1 Anaerolinea sp. | reverse complement strand
TTTGAGCGTGTCCAGGAGAAAAGCGTATTCAAACGCGGTGTCTTTAAGATGCTCATAACGGCCGCTGCTGCTGAAATGCCCTGCCCCCATGAACACTTTGAAGAGCAGGTGGTTGTCATCCGTTTTCAGGCGGCGCAGTTGGGCAACCCATTTAGCCGGTTCCCAATATTGCACGCGGGGGTCATTTAACCCGGCCGTGACGAGAATGTGTGGATACGCTTTGGCTTCTACATTGTCGTAGGGGGAGTAGGAAAGCATGTAATCGTAGTATTCTTTCTCCTTGGGGTTGCCCCATTCCTCAAATTCGCCGGTCGTGAGCGGGATGGATTCGTCGAGCATGGTGGTGACGACATCAACAAAGGGCACGCTGGCGACGGCCGTATACGCCAGATCAGGCGCCATGTTCAAGACAGCGCCCATTAACAACCCGCCAGCACTGCGCCCCATGATCGCCAGACGCTCACGGCATGTATAACCGTCAGCGATGAGCCGTTGACCACAGGCGATAAAATCGGTGAAGGTGTTCTTCTTGTGCAGATATTTGCCTTGCTCATACCAATGTCGCCCCATTTCTTGCCCACCGCGAATATGGGCGATGGCGTAGATGAAGCCACGGTCGAGCAGGCTAAGCAGTTCCATCTTGAAGCGCGGCTCCATGCTAATGCCATAGGAACCATACCCATAGAGCAAACAGGGGTTTTGCCCATTGCGCGCCATGCCGACGCGGTAGACAAGGGAGATGGGGATTTGCGCGCCATCATCGGCCGTCGCCCAAATGCGCTCGGAGACGTAATTGGCCGGATCATACTCGCCCAGCACCGGCATTTGCTTGACCACCGTCCAGGTTTGGGCGGCCATATCGTAATCAATGTCGGAGTCGGCCGTGGTCAGCGACGAGTAGGTGAAGCGCAGCGTGTGGGTGGCAAACTCCGGGTTGTCGCCCTGAACAATGGTGTATACCGGGTCAGGAAAGGCGACGGCATAATCAGCATTGGCGCGCAAATCGGTGACGGACATCGTTTTTAACCCATTTTCGCGCGCGTAAACCACCATATGGCCGGCGAAAATGTCTAAATCTTCTATCTTGACGTGGGGGCGATGGGGGATGAGTTCTTGCCAGTGGGAGCGACCAGGCATGGCGGCAACGGCCGTTACCACTTTAGAATTGGTAGCCTCGTCCGCATTTGTCACCAGGTAAAAGAGACCATCCCGATGCCCGGCTAGGTGATAACGCAGTTTGTTTTCGCGTGGTTGTATCATTTGAAAACTGCCCTGCGGTGCGTTGGCATCAAGGATGTGACATTCGGTGGTCTCAAAGCTCGCCGCTGTTAACGTCAGGTAACTGTGGTCACGCATCTTGCTAATGCCGATGCGGTACCGTTCATCCGCCTCGGCATACAAGAGGGGATCGACGGCCGTTTCCTGACCAAGCGTATGGCAGTACAGGTAGGCGCTGCGTTTGGTTTCATCCTGGCGCGTGTAGAAAAAGGTCTGGCTGTCGTTGGCCCATTCGGCGGTGTAGCTGACGCGGGTGATCTGGTCAGGCAGCAGCGCGCCGGTGGTTAAATCTTTGAAGAAAACGACAAAATTTTCAGCGCCATCTGTATCCAGCGCATACGCCAGGATGTTTTGGTTGGGGCTGACTTTGTACACGCCCAAAACCAGGTAATCGTAACTATTGGCGGCGGCCAGGGCATTGAGGTCGAGCAGGACTTCTTCGACGGCCTCACCCCGCTTCTGGCGACAATAAATAGCGTACTGCTGCCCCGCTTCGGTGCGCGTATAGTAATCATAAGCGCCGCGCTGCACCGGCGCCGTCTGGTCTGTTTCCTGAATACGACCGACCATTTCCTGGTACAACGCGGCTTGCAAGGGCTGTGTGTGCGCCAGTGTCGCCTCTGTGTACGCATTTTCCGCGTGCAGGTGGGCGATCACGTCTGGGTTTGTCTTTTCACGCAGCCAGTAATAGTCGTCCTGACGTGTGTGGGTGTGCAGGGTGAGGGGATACGGCCGTATAGCAGCCAGTGGAGGTGTGGGTAAATTCATCATCGCGGCTAATCAATTCCCAGATATGCTTTTTGCACCATGGCGTTCCGCTGCAAATTGCGGGCTGAATCTTGCAGCACAATTTCGCCGGTTTGCAGCACATAGCCACGATGGGCTACTTGCAGCGCCATATGTGCATTTTGCTCGACCAATAAAATCGTTGTGCCCTCTTTGTTAATTTCCTCAATAGTGGCAAAAATCAATTCGACCAACACCGGCGCCAGCCCCATGGAGGGTTCATCCATCAGCAGCAGGGTGGGACGTGACATCATCGCGCGCCCGGTTGCCAACATTTGCTGTTCACCGCCGCTTAACGTCCCCGCCACCTGTGTTTTGCGTTCTTCTAAACGAGGAAACAAGGCATACACTCGTTTCATGTCGGCGGCAATACCCGCTTTGTCGTTACGGTGGTAAGCGCCCAATTCCAGATTTTCCGCCACCGAAAGGCGAGCAAAAACGCCACGCCCTTCAGGAACCATAGCCACCCCTTTGGAAACGAGCTGGTGAGCTTTGTAATTGCGCAAATCTTCACCATTTAAGGTAACAGAACCGTGTGTTGGCTGCAACAACCCGCAAATGGTGCGCAGCGTCGTTGTTTTACCCGCGCCATTGCCCCCAATCAGCGAGACGATTTCGCCCGCTTCCACCGTAACCGAAATGCCTTTGAGGGCATGAATGTTGCCGTAATATGTATGGACATCGTTGACTTCTAGTAAGGCCATATTGTTGTCTTCCTTTCTATGTTGGCACTTCGATGGTGGCGCTGGCCGCCGCGCCACGTCCCAGATAAGCTTCGATGACGCGCGGGTTGTTTTGAATTTGTACAGGCGTTCCTGCGGCGATTTTTTCGCCGTAATCCAACACGGTGATGTCTTCGGAAATACCCATAACCACGCGCATGTCGTGTTCGATCAACAAAATGGTGATGCCAATTTTGTCGCGTAACTGGCGGATGAAGTGAGTGGTTTCGGCCGTTTCGCGTGGGTTCATGCCGGCCGTTGGTTCATCCAACAGCAGCAATTTCGGTTTGCTGGCTAAGGCGCGGGCAATTTCCAGGCGGCGCTGGTCGCCGTAGGGCAGGCTTTTTGCCAGCCAATCTCCCTTGCCAGCCAGCCCGACAAAGTTGAGCAGTTCCTGTGCTTCTTCTATCGCCCGTTTTTCTTCTTGCGCTGTGCTCCGCAGCCCTAAAACTGCGCCAATCCAGTTGCTGTGCAGACGTGGCTCCATGCCAACAAGGATGTTTTCTAATGCCGTCATGTGGGCAAACAGGCGGATGTTTTGGTAGGTGCGCGAAATGCCCATGTGGGCGATCTGGTCTGGGGAACGCCCTTTTGTAGAGCGCCCATCGAAGATGATCTCTCCTTCATCAAACTGGTAAAAGCCGGTGATGCAGTTAAAAAATGTGGTTTTCCCGGCGCCGTTGGGGCCGATGATGCTGACAATGGCCCCTTTGTCAATGTTAAAGGTGAGGTTGTTAACGGCCGTCAGACCGCCAAACCGTTTGGTTACATTTGTGGCGCTTAACAGCGGCATTGGCGCACCTCCTAATCTATCCCTTCTGCTTGCAGGAGTAGTTTTTCCTGTTCTTCCGCCTGTATTTCCCGCCGTCGGATTGGCGACGGCCATAACCCTTCCGGCTTACGCAGCATCATGGCAATGAGCAAAACGCCATAAAAGAGGAGCCGGTATTCGGCAAATTCGCGCAGCAGTTCCGGCAGGCCAACCAGCACCAGCGCGCCAACAATGACGCCGGGCAGGCTGCCCATGCCCCCTACGATGATCAGGCTTAAGACGTTAATTGAAATGAGCAGGTTGAAGCTGTTAGGAAAAATGGAGCTGAGGCGGGCGGCAAAAATCGCCCCGGCCAGGCCAGAAAAAGCGGCGCCAATGGCGAAGGCCAACAGCTTGGTTTTAACCAGGTGAATGCCCATGGCTTCGGCTACGTCCTCATCTTCGCGCAGCGCCATCCACTGCCGCCCCAGGCGGGAATCGCGCAGGCGGCTGGAAACGAACAGCGCCAAAAAAACACTGGCAAGGATGATGTAATAGAAGTGCTGTGGTTGCAAAATGGTGAACCCAAACAGCTCTGGTCTGGGAATTTGTAAAATACCCTGCGCGCCACCGATGACCGGTTTGAGCAGGTCCGAAATAACCAGGACGCGGATGATTTCGCCGAAGCCGAGGGTGACAATGGCCAGATAATCGCCGCGCATACGCAGCACAGGCGTCCCCAGAATGACGCCGGCAAGCGTGGAGGCGGCCACGCAAATAGGCAGCGCCAGCCAGAATGACATCCCCACTGTTCCTAGTGCGCCTTGTGACGTGAGAATGCCCATCATGTAAGCGCCAATGGCAAAAAAGGCGACGTAGCCCAGGTCGAGTAGACCGGCAAAGCCAACGACGATGTTTAGCCCCAGCCCCATGAGGATATAAAGGCCAACGTTATCAATGACTTCGGTGAGGTAGGTCCCTAAAATGAGCGGGAGGTTGAGCAAAATGAGGAAACCAATCCTCCGCGAAACCCGACGCGCGCGCGTGATTTGCGCCGGGGAACGCGCGGCCATTTGCTGTTGATAACGCGCGCGTCCATAGTCGCGCCACCAGACAATGGCGGCCGTAATCAAGACGGGCAAGACAACGGCCGTTACCAACGTAATCCCCTTAGCGCCAAACAACGCCCGCAATATTCCACGCGGCAGCAGCGGGCGCAAGATGTTCAGCATTACCTCAGACAACATGCCAATGAGCAATGTCCAGCCCGCACTCAGTACCAACGGGCCACCAATATGGTCAGGAATAACGTGAACGGCCGCGCCAACCAACCCTAACAGACTCATGACGGCCGTTAAAATCAATCCCCCGACAATCTGGCCGCTGCCAAATGTTAAGATACCGATCAACACTGGCGAGACATTGACCAATTGGTTGCGAATATTCGGGAAAACCAGCGTCAGCAGCAGCAGCGCAAATATCGGCAGCGCCGCCGCTGCGCCGGCCAGCGCCCCACCGATCAGGGCCGTACCATATGCTTTGGTATTACTTTCACGCACCACCATGTAACCAACAATGGCCGGCGCGGCAAACAACAGCAGCTGCCCCAACGAAAACACATTGGTAATGATGTCGCGCTGATCAAACGTTTCCACCATGCCGATGGCGCTCACAGAGAGCGCAATAACACCGGCCAGCAGTCCCATCCGCACTGTATTGCGTATATTAAGTTGGTTCATTGCCGACACCTTTACGCCTTTTTCTCCGCGAGACGTTCTCCAATAATCCCCTGCGGCCGGAAAATCAGCACCAGTACCAACATCGTAAAAGCAATGACATCCTTTAACTGATGCCCCCCTGGTATGCCTAACCCTTCCAGGAAAAGCGGCGGCCCCACCGCTTCAATAATTCCTAAGAAAAGACCGCCCAGCGCCGCACCGGGAATGCTGCCAATGCCACCGAGGACAGCGGCCGTAAACGCCTTAATCCCCGGCACAAACCCCATAAAGAAATTTACCTGCCGAAACACCAGGCCATATAAAATACCGGCCGCCCCAGCCATGGCCGCCCCTGTCGCAAACGTAATCGCAATCGTGCGGTCAACATTGATGCCCATCAAAGCCGCCACGTCCTTATCTTCAGCCACAGCACGAATGGCCCTGCCTGTCTTGGTACGCATCACAAAGAAATACAAACCGGCCAGCATGATGAGCGAAGCCACCACCACAACGGCGCGTGTCTTTAAAATTTCCACGCCGAAAATATTGTACTTCCCTTGCAGCGCTTGTAACTCAGGAAAAGGGATGAGCGAGGAGCCGTACAGGCCACGGAAAAAATATTGCCAGAAAAACGAAGCCCCAATGGCCGTAATCAGCGGAACCAGTCGTGGCGCGCGGCGCAAAGGGCGATAGGCAATCCGTTCCGTGAGGAGCGCGACGCTAACCGAAGTGACCATCGCCGTCAGCATAATTGCCAACATGCTCATGAGAGGGTATTGATCCAAATAACCAGACGCGCTCAAGGGTAAGGCGACAAACACGGTGGCGGTCATTGTACCCGACATGAAAAACTCCCCATGCGCGAAGTTAATCATGAACAGCACTCCATACACCAGCGTATACCCTAACGCAATCAGCGCATACAGGCTCCCTTGTGACAATCCCGACACAAAGAAATCTATCCAATCTTTGGTCGCATAGGCATTGCCACGTCCTAGAAAAATCTTGGCTACTGTCCCCCAAATGACAATGACGATAATGGCTGCCCGAAACAACCAAAGAACGAGGTTAACGTAATCAACATCTTTGAATCGCTGTGACATGTGCCTTTGCTCCGTTGTTCAGGTAATGGATCGAGTTTTAGAAAATAGGCTCCAGGCGCTGCTGCCGGAGCCTATTTGTTTCGGTGATCAGCAGCGGTCGCCAACTGATCACCGTTTACCGATCACCGTTTACCGCTTCCTATGGCCAGATGGCTTCAAATGCGCCGCCTTTCACTTCACTCACAGCAATTTTCGGATCGGCGCAGTCACCGGTGGCCGTGCAGGTCAACGTGCCGGTCACGCCCTGATAGCTGGCCGTGGCAAACAACTTGTCGCGCAAAGCCTGACGGCCGATTAACAATGTCCCATCATCACCCTGCTGCGCAACCTCTTTAATTGCATTCAGCAAAATAGTGGTGGCGTCAAAGGCATGGGCATGGAAAACCGACAACGGTTGTGTGCCATATTTTTCCTGATAAGCGACCAGCAAGCGATCGTAAGTTGCGTTGGCGAAGCCCAAATCGGGCCCAGAGACATACATCCCTTCAGAGGCGCTGCCGGCCGCAGCCAGGAAGTCTGGAGATTGCACGCCATCCGCCGCCGCCAGGTAGACGCCGCTGAGGGCGCTAATTTCGCGGGCTGCTTTGGTGATCAGCGAACCCAATGGCACAAAAACTGGGTAGTAGATAAATTCGGGGCCAGAAGCCGCAATGGTTGTCAGCAGCGGTTCAACGTTTGTGGCATCGGGGGCTTCCCCTTCAAAGGCCACGATTTCACCACCCAACTCAACAAATGAATCGCGAAAGACACTGGCTAAACCCTCAGTATATGGGTCGCCATCGTGAATGGCGGCAGCTTTACGCACGCCAAGCACGTTGTAGGCGTATTCAGCCATGGCGCGTCCTTGCACCTTGTCATTGTGGGCGGTGCGCAGGTAGCCAGCTTCATGTGTTGCGGCGTCAGTTAGAACGGGGGCCGTGTTCGAGGGGGAAATCATAATGTAACCGGCATCGGAGATGATTTTAGAGGCAGGTACGCCGGCGCCAGAGCAGCTTGTACCAATGACGCCAACAATCTGTGGGTTGGAGACGATCTTCTGAGCAGAAGTTTGTCCACCTTCGGCGCTGCACCCATCATCTTCAGGTTGGAGCTGAACTGTGTGACCAAGCACTTCACCATAGAAATCAATGGCAATTTCGACGCCATATTGCGAATCGAGGCCAAGTTGGGCATTCGGGCCTGTGATAACCAATGCGGAAGCGATGACAATGGGATCTCCAGGAGCGACTTCCACACAACCTAAAGCGTCCTCACATTCAAGCGACTGACCGCCACAGGCGCTCAAGACCAGCGCCAACAAGGTTATCAATAAAGCAAACAGAAAGGTGCGTTTCATATTTCTCCTCCATCTTTGGATTGTAAAGTTTCAATTTAACACGTTTAATAGTATCGGGCGTTTGGGGATAAACTCGCTTATAACTCTTGGTGTGAAAAATCACCTCCTTGATAGGTATGAGGGCAATGTTATGATGATGGTATGGGAAACAAGGAAAATTCTATTGACAATGCCACACATTGTCAACTTATAGACTTACGGTCTTGCGCTGACCGGTCTCTGACCGCGTTGCTTCTTTAGATATTTATCTCCCACCCCCTGAGCCTGTCACCGGGCGCCGCCGGTTTCGACAAGACTTCGGCGTGAGCTCAGTCGAACGCTCAACCGGTGGGAGGTGGTTACCACGTTCATTCAGTCAGGTCGTCTGGTTCGTCAATATTTTCGACAAACTCTCCGGTCACTAAAAAGATGACGCGCTCGGCAATGTTGGTTGCCCGGTCACCGATGCGCTCCAGGTTGTGCCCGGCCCAAAGTAAAAACGTGGCGCGCTGCGCCGATGTTTCACTGGTCATTTCGCTTAAGGTTTCACGGAAGAGTTTGTTGTAATGTTTATCAAGTTTGTTGTCTCGTTTGATCAGATTGCGCGCCCGTTCTACGTCTCGATCTAAAAAGGCTTGAATACTTTCGGCCATCATTTGGCGCGCGCGTTTGGCCATTTTGGGTAGTTTGTGCAGGTCGTCAATTTCTGGTTCGCCCACCATGCGCAGGGCAAGGCTGGCAATACCGGAGGCATGGTCGCCCATGCGTTCAAGTTCGACAGCCAGGTGAATGGCGGCAATGGTGGTACGCAAATCACGGGCGGCCGGGAATTGCGTCGCCAGAGTGGTGTATACAGTGTCTTCTACTTCGTGGCGCAGGCGATTGATTTCAGCATCGCCGGCAATGACTTCCTGCGCCAGTTGGCTGTTTTGCGTGCTCAAGGCGATCATGGCCTGGTCTATTGCGGTGTCTACCATGCTGGTCATTTGCAGCAAATTTTCGCGCAGCTTTAAGATGTCACGATCGAGCAGGGAACGACTGGGTAAACTCATGTTTTTTCTCCTTACTGGAGTTTAGAGATAGAGGGAGGAGAGAAAAACAACTCGACCAGGCTCCTCTGTCTCTATCTTTATACTCTATCTCTACATTATTCTTGTCGCAATTCATTAAAAAGGCTCATCACATCGTCGGCGCTGTGCCCGATGAATGGTTTACCGTGCCCACAGGCGATGACGGCCGGGGCCAGGGCTAATAAGCGCAGGGCGGAGCGGCGGGCGGCGTCGGGATCGGCCGTAATGGAGGGGGGTGTGGCTTGTAAACGGCCGTTCCGCGTATTCAGCGCATCGCCGGCAAACAAAACCCCCAGGGTTGGGCTGTAAAAAGAGAAATGGTCTAACGTGTGCCCTGGCGTCGCCAGCACATGCAGCCCGCCCAACACCGGCAGCACATCCCCATCGGCAAATGACGTGATGGTCGCGGCCGGCAGCGCGCGATACCGCAAAAAATGATCCAGCATAAACTGCACCAGGCGCGGCATGTGTGTTGGCGGCTTGCCCTGCGTCAGCAATGAGGCGGCTAACGTTCCGGCATAGACGGCCGCGCCACTTTGCTCCTGTATCACCGCCGCGCTGCCCGCATGGTCCAGGTCCGCATGAGTCACCAGAATGCGCGTCAGGTCAGCGGACGGCCGTCCCAACTGCGCCAGCAAATCCCATACAAGCTGCGCCCGACGCGGCATACCCGTGTCAATCAGCGTCAGCCCATCACCCTCAACACAAAGGTAAAAGTTACTGCTGCCGCCATTCAGCCAATAAACGTCCCTTACAATCTCCGTCGCCATCATCCACCCCACCAATCACCAACCACCGATTACCGGCTCCCATCCCCCTCCTCCTCATCCTCGCCAGCGACAATTTCCATCAGGTGCGCCGCTTTTTTGTCGAACGCTGTGCGAATCGCGGCGTAGTCTGCCTTAGATAAGGTGGGTTGATTCTTTTTGCCACGCTGCTGGCGCAGGAAGCCGCGCAGTTTGTTATGGTGCAGCACCGGGATGCTGGTTTCGCCGATTTGCAATTCCTGTGACCCGGTTCCCGTAAACACAATCACCGGCGCGATGGGCACTTCTTCCACCGTTGGCGCATGTTGACGCAAATAATTGGCAATCGCGCCAACCATCACCTCCGCCTCTTTCGTCGGATTGCCCAATGATTCGCCGCCAAACCATTTGCGCATCCCAACACTGGTTTGCCGCCATTTGTCGTCATCCACGAAAATTTTGCCACCCTGAAATTTTGCCACCAGGATGATGATGCCCTGTGGCGTCAGCAGCACGTGGGGGGCGGGCAGCAGATAATGGTACATACGGCCGTCCTTCGCCACCGACCGCACCGCCCTATCCAATACCTGGTCCGGGCGAGGCTTACGAATGTAACGATGTCCCAAATAGACGCCAACCTGCGACAACAGCCACCCCGCCATCAACGCCAGCAGCTCGTAGAAAAACAGTTGTTCTGGATTCACGAAGGCAATGATCAGGCCAACGACCAGAGCAAACAACCCCAACAAACTGGTATATTGACTCACACGTCGTAAGCGGGCAATACGTTGATCGTCACGTAAAATAATCATACAGTTTCGTCACTCTGGGAGATGTCCCCATTCCCGTCAAATTTGCTCAATATCAGGCAGGCATTTTGCCCACCCAGACCAAATGAATTGGACAGCACCACGCGCAATGGCGACGGCCGTGGCGCATTGGGCACATAATCCAAATCACACTCCGGGTCTGGCGTTTCATAATTCCAGGTAGGGGGAATGATGCTGTGCTGTAACGAGAGCGCCGAGAAAATGGCCTCAATCGCCCCCGTGCCGCCCATCGCATGGCCCAGCACCGACTTATTGCTGCTGATGGGAATCTCATATGCCCGTTCGCCAAACAACTTCTTGATGGCTAACGTTTCGATCATGTCATTGACCGGGGTAGACGTGCCATGCGCGTTAATGTAATCAATATCGGCCAGCGTTAGCCCGGCATCATCAATGGCCCACTGCATGGCGCGGCGTGCCCCGGCCGCGTCCGGATCAGGAATGGCGACGTGGTAAGCATCGGATGAGGTGGCATAGCCGCGCAGTTCGGCATAGATGTGCGCACCGCGCTGCAAGGCATGATCCAGCCGTTCGATGACTAAAATACCCGCCCCTTCGCTTAACACAAAGCCATCCCGATCTTTGTCAAAGGGGCGGCTGGCCCGTTCGGGGTCATCATTGCGCAAGGACAGTGCGCGCATGGCGGCAAAGCCAGAAATCGCCGCTTCGTGGATCAACCCTTCCACGCCGCCGGTGATGACCATATCGGCGCTGCCGCGGCGGATGAATTCCATCGCCTCGCCAATGGCCTGGTTGCCGGTGGCGCAGGCAGCAACGACGGTGCTGATTGGCCCCAGCGTGCCGGCCTGCTGGCTGACGTGGTGGCTGGGCATGTTGGGGATGAAGCCGGTCATAGCAAAGGGGCTGACGCGGCTGAAACCATGGGCGCGCAGCGCCACCATGTTGCGGTCGGCGACTTCAAAACCACCGGCGCCGGTGCCGACAAGCACGCCGACGCGCTCGGCGTTGGGGACAGGGGTGGACAGGCCGGCGTCGGCCAGGGCCATGCGCGCCGCCGCCACCGCCAACTGTGAAGCGCGTGACATGCGCCGCGCTTCCTTAAAGTCCATGTACACTTTGGGCACAAAATCTTTGACTTCTCCAGCAATGTGGACGGGCATGATGCTGGAGTCAAACTGGGTGATGAGGCCAATACCGGAACGGCCGTCTAACAAACTATCCCAACTCGCAGCAACAGTGTGCCCCAAAGGGCTGATCATGCCCATGCCCGTTATGACAATGCGAGGGCGACCACGCGCATCAAACATATTTTCCATAGGACTCCTTTTGCGGAAGGTGATCGGTAATCGGTAATCAGTGGTCGGTGATCGGTAAACCGGGTTATCCGGTCAGGCCGGCGGTGATGGCGGCGACGACTTGCTGCGTCACCATGCGCCGCGCCTGGCTTACCGCTTGTTTGATGGCATACGCACTGGAACGGCCGTGCCCGATGATCACCACCCCGTTGACGCCCAACAATGGCGCGCCGCCGACTTCATCTGGGTTAAGCCGCTGCCGCACCCGGCGAAAAGCAGGTTTTGCCAGCAAACCGCCTACCACCGTTAACGGATTAGCCATCAGTTCATCGCGGATCATGTTGTTCATGTAGCTGGCAATGGCTTCGGCCGTTTTCATCAGGATGTTGCCCGTAAACCCATCCACCACGCCCACGTCGGCCGCGCCTTGCATAAACTCTTTCGGTTCAATGTTGCCGATATAGTTCAGGTTGCTGGCTTGCAGCAGCGGAATCGTTTCCTTGATCAGGCTGTTGCCTTTGCCTTCTTCTTCGCCGTTGGAGATGAGGGCCACGCGCGGCCGTTCGCGTTCCAATACGCGCTCCACATACAGGCTGCCCATCACGCCAAATTGCAGCAGATAGTCCGGTTTGCAGTCCGCGTTGGCGCCGTTGTCAATGAGCAACGGCCGTTCCTCCGTCGGAAACATAACCCCCAGCGCCGGCCGTTTCACTCCGGGGATACGCCCTAACCCCACCGGGCGCAGCATGGCGACCCCTAAAATGGCCCCCGTATTCCCGGCCGAGACAAAGGCATCGGCCGCGCCGTCGCGCACCAGTTGCAGGCCAATGTGCAGGGAAGAATCTGGCTTCCCTTTCACGATGTCGCCCGGTTTATCGGCCATGACGACCTTCTGGCTGGCATGTTTGACTTCAATGTTGAGAGCGGCCGTGTTGTGCCGGGCAAGCTCGGTTTCAATCTGCGCCTGATCGCCGACGAGAATAATCGTTTCTCCGAATTCACGCGCGGCCAGCACCGCCCCTTCCACATCTGGCGCTGGATGATTGTCACTGCCCATTGCGTCTACAACAATTCGCATAAATCGCTCGCTCTACTGAATACTCAATTTTGGAATAAAGTTACACAGAGTTACACGGAGAATACACAGAGATTCACAGAGAGAAAACAGAGAAATTGATTGTCAATCTGCTTG
>JACSRF010000581.1 GCA_014879875.1 Anaerolinea sp. | reverse complement strand
TATTACTTAAATTCGCTGTCGTCACCGCGAAGATGAGATTTATCAGTCAATCAGCGTAACTTATTTAATTCGCGTTCCTTAAGAAACCGCGGCCAAACCTTCTTTCACCATGCATATCTCCGCCTCGTCCCCCTGTTTATCTTGATACCAGCGCCGCCAGACATTAGCGGGACGCATACTGGGATGCGTCAAAGCTACGACAGAGCATTGATGCTCCGGCATCCCCTGAAATATCACCTGATGAACGACCGGGCTGCTTTTGTCAAAGTCAGCCCATTTGCGGCAATTGCGCCAGAGTGAGAGTTTGTCTGCACGACGGGCAATGTAATGAGGTACAATGTTGCCCAGAGCGAGAATGAGTTTGGGCTGCTGTACCCTCACCTGCATCTCGAAAAAGTCCAGGCAGCGTTCCACAAAACCGGCATCACGGGCGCCGGGAAACTTACCCATTGGCTTCCCATTCTCGCGCAAGCCCATGAACAGATTCGTAAAAAAGCAACGCTGCGGTGTGATTTCAACCGAATCCAGAAAATGCAATAGATGGTGCCAGGTCTTCGAGCCTTTGTCTGGGTTTGCATCACCTGCTCGACTGTGTGCCAGGGTTTCTTCATAACCCTGAAACGTATAATAATCCTGCCCCATTATCATCACCCCACCGATAGGGAAAACAGGAATTTCCGCCTGCGAGGACTCGTACCATAGGCCCTGACCGCCAGGGAAAAAAGAGGCGCCTAAGACCATTTCCGGTACAGGACACGTTCTCGCCGGGTAAGGCTCGACGCTTCTGAGAAGTGTTTGGAGTTGAACGATTTCATTTATCAATATCATATCCCCCTTAATTTATGACCGGTAGTAATATATACATCCCCAACACATCTGGCGGAAGCTGCGGCTGCACGCTGTAACGCACACCGGTTTGCCGGGCGGCCGTGCGCACGCGGCGGTGGGCTTCCAGCAATTCCTGCCCCCGCTTTTCGGCGATGTCGCTGAGGGCCGGTTCCAGCGCGGGCAACTGCCCCACCGCCCGGCTCATCAACTGCGCCGCCTGTGGCGGTGGCACATTCACGTCCGGCGTGGCCTGGAGCAAGGTTTCCACTGCGTCGGCGGCCAGCCACTCCGGCCGCTCCGCCCGCCCGCTAAAGCCCACCACCTGGCACTCCTCGGCCAGCAGCGGCGTTTCCACGTCGCCGCGCCGGGTGACGATGTGGTAGCGAAAGCGCAGCAGCAGCAAGGTCGTGGCCTGTTGCACCGCCTGCGTGCGCATCACCCCGGCGCGTTTGGCGATGCTGTCCAGCAGCGGATCGAGCGCCGTGTCCATCGTAAACGTTGCCAGCCCCTCCACAATGGGATGGGTGCGGCTGAGGTAGACGGTCTGGTCGGGCACGGGCAGTTCAAAGCGAGCCGCCACCCGTTCGCGCCCGCCAACCAGGTCACGCAGGGCCGCCTTGTTGGGGAACTGTATGTCCGTGGCCTGCCGCTGCGGGCTGACGTGCCCGCCGTGCGCCCGCACCACGTCGCCGACAAAACGCTCCACGTCAACGGCCGTGCCAATCGCCTCCCGTACCGCCTGCCATTCCCGCGCCACTTCGCTCACGTCCAGGCTGTGCTGGGCAAACATCGTGCGCGACGCTTTCTCTTTGTTGGCGACGTTGTCCCATTGGGCGTGCAGGCTTTGCGCCTGGGTGTTGACAAAATCGAAAGCCAACTGCCTGGCGTCTACCTTGCTGCCGCGCAGCATCATGCCTTCCATCAACGCTTTTACCACTTCACTGGTATTGCCCGGCAAGGGCACAGAGATGCCCAAAGAACTGCGAATCGTCTGGTGTTTGCGCAGCAGCACCTCCAGCACGATGCCGTCAATCTGGTTGTCTACGCCATAGTAGGTGAGGGTGCGCACAGTGGGGCGGGATTGCCCATAACGGTCTACCCGCCCTTCGCGCTGCTCGTGGCGGGTGGGGTTCCAGCTCAGGTCGTAATGGACGACAGCGTTAAAATGCTCCTGCAAGTTGATACCTTCGCTGAGGCAGTCGGTGGCGACCAGGACGCGCTGCTCATGCTGGCCTAACGCTTCCACCCGGTTTTGCCGTTCGGCGGGCGGGAGTGTGCCGGTAACGGCCGTGACCTCCACCTTACCCGGCAGCGCCTGGCGCAACTGCGCGGCCAGGTATTCGGCCGTGGGGATGAAGCGGCAAAAGAGAATGGGCTGGTAGCCCTCCTTGAGCAGTTGCTTCACCAGGGTAATCGCGCCGTGCAGTTTGGCGTCTTGCTCCGGGCCAAACAGCCCTTCGGCGCGGCGGGCAAAACGCAGCAGCCGCTGTCGTTCGCTGTCCGGCTGCTCGTCGCCTTCTTGCGCGCCAGGGGCCACGTCGAGGAATTCGCTGGCATCGGCATCGTCCAGATCGAGAACGGCTCGTTCACCAATTTCGTCGGCGGCGACGGCCGTTTCCGCCGCCACCGTCCCCGACCGCGTGCGCAGCGTGGCCGCCGCCGCCGCCGGACTGGAAGCCAGACTGCGCAGCAAAGCCAGCGCCGACCACCAGCGCACCCGCTGCCGCTGCGCGCTGCCGCTGTCGTCCAGCACCCGTTCGCGGGCGTAATCCAGCAAGTTGTTAAACAGTTTCTTGTACTCTGAAGTCAGCGCATAGGTCGCTTCAGCGTTTTCCCGCGTGGGGAATTCGGTATCGGCCTGCATGTACTGGCGTATATCCCCTCGGCGTCGCTGCACCAAATGCTGCGCCACCTCGCGCCGTCGGGCCTCGTTGGCCCGCCCCGATAAATCTTCCGGTAAGTGGCGAAAATCGGGGCGCAGCAGCCCCAGCAAGGAGCGAAACGCGCCTTCGTCGCCGCTGTGGGGTGTGGCGGTGACTAAAATCAGGTGACGGCCGGCTTTGGCGGCCAGTTCGCGCAGCAGTTGGTGGCGCAAGTGGCGTCCACCCCGATTCTCAGGCGAAAAGGCGCAGGTGTGGGCCTCGTCCACAATCACCAATTCGGGGCAGACGCGGATAAACTCTTCCCGGCGGCGCGGCGACTTGATGTACTCGGTGGAGACGATGACAAAGGGATGCAGGTCGAAGAGGGATTGGCCGACGGCCGTGCCCCGTTCCAGCCGCGTCACCGTACTAGACAACACCAGTTCTGCTTCGATATGAAACTTTTCGGCCAGTTCGCTCTGCCATTGCTCGGCCAGATGCGGCGGGCAGAGCACAGCCAGGCGGCGCACCTCGCCCCGATCCAGCAGTTCGCGGATAATGACGCCCGCTTCGACAGTTTTGCCAATCCCTACGTCATCGGCGATGAGCAGGCGCACCGGGTCGAGCTTGAGGGCCATCAGCAGGGGCACAAGCTGGTAAGGGCGCGGCTCGACGTTGAGCCGGGCGAAAGAGCGGAACGGGCCGGCGCTGGAGCGGAAGCCCAGGCGCACGGCGTCGCGCAGCATCCGGCAGGAGCGGAAGTCGCCCACGTCCTGCGGATCGGGCGCGGCGAAGGTGGCGGGCTGAACGTCACCCGCCTCCAGGGGGAGGAAGACGCCGGCGATTTCCTGGTCTGTGCCGCCTAACGGCCGTAAGACCAGCCATTCCTCGCTGGAATCGGGCAGCACCACCCATTCACGGCCGCGCGTTTTGACTAATGATCCGACGGCGTAGGCCATTTTATCCTCCGAGCCTATGGCTCTTGCGCGCGATACGCATAGATAGTTTTACCGTCATCGGCCACAAAGAGATGACCATTGGCAACTGCCAGCCATCCTCCCTTGTCTATAGATGATTCTAATTGGTGGGTGCTGCGGTTGATGACGAAAGTCTCTCCACCAGAAGTAACATAGACATAGTTTCCGGCTACTACCGGTGCATTAACGAGCATGGCATTTGCATCATAATGCCAGAGTAAGGCGCCGTTGGCCGGGTTGCGTGCCTCAAGCATACTGCCGTTCAGGCTGTATAACACATTATCGGCGACAGCAGCCAGATTCTGTGCGTAATTCCCATTTTGTGACCAGGCGATAGTATGCGTGTTGAGATTGATGCCCACGAGTTTTGTCTGGCTGCTCAGAATCGCATGATTGTCTGTAATCAGCGTTGTAAAAGGCCCCTCGGTAATAGCTACATACCAGGAATAGTCGTTGGAGTTGGCCGGGAAGCTATAGAAGTAATAATCGCTCCAACTATAAGCGGCGCCATTGCGATAAGCTGGTACCCATGGTGGACTCCCCCCTGCTCCTTGCCAAAGGTTCTGGCCAGTGAAAGCATCGAAAGCGTTAAAACCATGACCGCCTACAAATAGTCTGCCTTCAGCAAAAACAGGTTGGTGGAAAAATAGGGATTGGGAGTAAAAAGCTGCAAAAGGTATTCGCCATAGTTCTGAACCGGTAACAAGGTCAAAAGCATGCATAACGGAGACGTGTATGCTATATTCGCCTTGCGTATTTTGGGCCACATAAACAACACCTTGAGCGATAGTCGGCGGGCTAACCGAATCGCCGTCCATGACGTGTCGCCACATCTCAGCGCCGGTTTCCAAATTGAGGGCAACAACTGCTGAGGTATGGTTTGGCACTTCGCTGGTGGCTACGATGACGCTGTTGCTGACGGCAATGTTTTGCAGGGGCGTACCACCGGGGAAAGGAAGCGTTTTGTACCAACGCAGTTGGTACCGTGACGCGCCGGGATCAATGGCGTTGTAGGCTGTATGGGCGGCATCATACCCCAGGGTCAGCCAGTCAGCGGTTGGTGAGGGTGTGTAGCCTGGTTTTACCACCAACGGCAAGAATATGTGCTCCTGAGCAATGGTGACGGTTTGCGGGGCAACTGCCTTCGCGCCGCCTGGATTGATGACGGTCACAGTATAAACCCCTTCAGGAATTGTCGTGGGTACGGCAATCTCTAGCTGGCCGTTGTTTAACCAGGTCACGTTGTTTAAGGCGATTTGATCCAGAAATACGGCTGGCGTATCCAGAAAATTACTCCCGGTTATGTTGAGGGTAATGCCCTGTTTGTAGTGCCATTGGGTGGGGGAAACGGCCGTTACACGCGGCGTATGCCACGAGCCAAGAGAAACTTCATCTACCCAGATGTCGCCAACAGCGTGGTCGGCCGCCAGGGTGATGGTGATAGTCTGGCCGCTGTAAGCTGTTAAATCGGCCCATACGTGCTGCCAGGTAGATGTAGATTGGCTGGTGTTCAGCACGGTTGTTGTGTTGGTTGCATCAGAGATTTGCACCCGAAACCCACCACCGGTTAATGGGTGGGGAATATGGTACAGGAAAGCCAACGTGGGGTTTACCCAACCTGTCTCTACGGCAATCGTCTGGGCTACTATTGTTTCTGTCATCACCGTATGGCTGATATTTAGGCCATATGCGCCAGTGTGATGGGCGCTCTCGGTGGCGGTGGCGCTGCTGCCGGTAACAACCCAGCCATTCAGGGTATCATCCTCAAAGCCGCCGTTGCTGATGGCGTCATCGGCAGGAGGTAAAACGGCATTCAATGTCAGGTCGCTGCTCAGGGACACGGCCGTTGGCGGCAGCGAACCATAGCCGGTAGCGGCAAAGTCGAGGGTGTAGCTAATGGGATCGCCCACAAACAGTTCATAGGCGCCAGTGAGCACATTTTGTACACTGCCGAGCGACAGGGGCGTGACGCCGATGGCGGGTTCAGCTACCGGATAACCCCGGTTATCATTGACAAAGCCAGAAACACGCTGAGCATAGAAAGTCACGGCCGTATCCGGCTTGGCCTGCCATGGCTCCAACTGGCGGCCAGCACGCGCCTGGCTGCGAAAATAATAGGTATGGCCGGTCGTGCCTGTAAATGTAGCCGAAGTGGAAGCCGCTCCCTCTCGCCACACCTGCCAATTGCCATCCGTACCGTCTCGTAAATAAACGTCATAGGTCAGTCCGCTTTCATTGCCCACCCACGCCACCGTGACTGGCTCGCGCGTATATGCAGCCAGAGGCAGCACCTGGGAATCAGGCCATTTGGTGTCAACCGTGATAGTAGCCGACGCTCCCCATGTGCCGAGGTTAAAAGCACGATCCCGCGCCCGACAATGAAATTGCATTGTGCCATTCTGAGTAAATTCAAAACGGGTAGATACCAGAGGAATGCTGCTGCCAACACGCTGCCAGGGGCTTGCAGAGTTTGAACGTACTTCAACATCATAACTGCCAATGCCGGCATCCCCATCATCTGTGGCTGTCCAGGCCAGCATAAAAGCCAGGTCATGCTGGAGGGGGTTGGTTTGTATCGTACACGGAGAAGGATTGCTGCCATCTAAGGCTGCCCAGGAAGGACGAAATGCTGTGGTATTAAGGATAGAGGTTGTGGAGTGTGCGCCAGGTGTCAATGGGTCAGTGGTGATGATCCAACTCTGTTGCCAATAATATTGCCCCTGATAATAAATCCAGTTTGTTTGGGTCAGGGCAATAAGGCTTCCATCAGGCGACCAGGCAGGCAGCCAAAAATCCCATAAAGTTTGGCCTGCTAAATGCTGGTGCGCGTTGGAACCATCGGCATTGATCAGCCACAGCTCCAGCCAACCATCACCGTTCCCATCATTGGCATAGGCAATCTGCGTCCCGGTTGGTGACCAGGCTGGATACAGGGCTGTGGCCCCATAAGTAAGCTGACGTAGATTGGAGCCATCGGCATTCATAACCCACAGTTCATATCGCCCGGTGCGAAAAGAGGAAAAAACGATTTGTGTTCCGTCTGGCGACCAGCTGGGTTGGCCGTCATAAGCAGGATGGTTGGTTAACTGCTGGAGACCTGAACCGTCGCTGTTGACAACAAAGATTTCGGAGTTGCCGGTACGAAGCGAGTTGAAAGCAATTCGCGCGCCATCCAGGGTCCAATTTGGATTGAAATCGTCATTACTGGATTGGCTGATATCCAATAAGTTGTTGGTAGAGATGTCCAGCCGGTAAATATCAAAATCAGCGCCTCGATCCGATACAAAGGCCAGTTGATTGATACCGTTTCTCAGTGAAGGGGAGGTATCAGCGGCAGGCGCTGAAGTTAGTTGCGTGTCACTCTGACCACTATTCACGCGATGCAGGTAAATATCCCAATTGTTGTTACGCCATGACTGATACGCTATCGCACTTTGAAAGGGAAGCGTAATGGCTGGTGATTGGGGAGATTGGGCAGGTACGGCCGTGACATCTTCTCGATAATACGCTTCCATTGTCCCCGCCGACATATCTCGGATCAATTCAATATCCCGAAAAGGAGACGGGTTTTCGGGCGAAGCGGCGGTGGCTAAGACGGAAAGCCCGGAAACTAAGATCAGAGAACATAACAGAAGATAACGTTGGATTTTCATGGTACCCCTTTTTTGAAATATGACTAATAGCACTCAAGTCTCGAAGCACTCTAAATCTGAGGGCTTGTAACCCTATATTATTTGAAAATGTGGGAATGTTGGATTGCAATTGTCCACCAATCCTCATCATAACGGAAGCGAATGACGGTGATACCGGCGCTGCGCTCCAGACAGTCGGTGATTTCCGCGTCTTTGCGCTGCACATCGGCATGGTCATGCACAGGGCCATCTATGAATACGGCCGTGTAGCTGTCGGCATACCAGAAATCGGGCCGGGTCTGGCACAGTTCAATAAACTTTTGCGTCACATCGGGCAGGCGTAGGTTATGTTGGTCCAGAAAGTCCAACCACTCCCGTTCCAGGCCGCTGCCGCACCGTTTTTTTAATTCTTCCAGGTGAGCGGTGGGGGAAACGGCCGTGCCGCTCACCTGCACCGTACTTGTCGCCAGGTCCAGCAAGATGTCCCGCACCAGCAGACGGTCGAGAAGCCGGTGATCCATCTGGTTGGTGTAGCTCATCAGACAGTCGTAACAGGCCGCTTCACAGTCCTCTTTGGCGCGGGCAGCACGGCGCAAATCGGCGCCCTCCGGGTCAAAGTGGCATAGCTCCAGCGCTTTGGCCGCCACATGCCGCAGGGCAGCCGTGTCGTCCAGCAGTTGGCGCAGCACGCCCGCCCCCCCTTCGGCCGATTCGTAGAGCAGGATGAGGCGGCGGTCGTCGAGGGTGGGCAGTGGCTCGGCGGCCAGTTCGTTGTCTTCAAGCTGGTAGAGGAGCTGCACGGCCGTTTTCAACGCCGGTTGCAGCGAGGCCATCGTCTCCTTGTCCAGCGCCAGCAGCGGCTCGATGAGCAGGCAGTTACGGGTATCTTCCACAAACGGCACGACACGCTGCTGCATCGGGCTGCGGGGATCGTCGGTGTCCGGGTCAACATCACGGTCATTTTTCTGCCAGTAGCCCCGTTCGGTATCCAGCATAAAGCCGGGCGGGTCCTGGGGATCGCGCCGCCGCCAGCCCATGTTGATACGCCACACCGTCGCCGCGTCGCCGTAGGTCAGCCTGAACAAGGGCGCGCCACCGGCGCCCTCGACCCTGGCTACCTGATAGGCAGGCTGCTGTCCATGGGCGTTGAAGCGCACGCCGGTCTTAATCTCATACCCCATGCGGGTGCGTTCTTCTTCATCGCTGTTGATGCGGTCGCGCCGTTTGGTCGCCACATTTTGCATTCGGAAGAGATTGTTCAGCGGAATGTCCAGCGGTTTACCACATTGCTGGCACAAATCCAGGCCGCTGTCCTGCGCCGGATGCAGGTAGCCGCACGAGGGACACAACTGGGCGCTGGTGGTCAGCACGTCCTCATCGCCGACCGGCAAAATCACCTTGTTGATGACGTACCGCGAGCCTTCGTGGTAGATAACGCTGCGCGGACCAAACTCGGCGATAGCCAGGAAGCGCGGGCGCGAGAGATATTCATCCCGGTCATTGCGCTTCCCGCGACGGCCGGGCAGGTAGGCGGACAGCGGCAGGCGCGGGAAGTTGTAGCCGGGCAAAAAACCTTCACTGGCAAAGTAGCGGTAGCTGTAAAAATCGGATTGGATGACGTTCTGATTGTCGGTCAGCAGGCGGAGCTGCGCTTCGGCCTCGGCCCGCAGCCGGTTGGCGATGTTTTTCTCGTTTTGGGTCCTGGTGGCGTCTTTCATGATGTCGTGCTGGACGGACTGCTGCTGCAAGGCGGCCAGATACAGCCCTTGCCAGCGATCACAGGCGCGTTCAAACTGGTCGCCGATTTGCTGCAATACTTTGAGCAGCCAGTCGTCGCTGTACCAGCCGGCGGCCGCCAAAGGCGCCTTTACCGTCGCCAGAATGGCCTGGAGCCGCTGCGCTGCCCGCTGGCGGGCCAGGGCATTGTCCAGCCCGGCCTGAATGGAGGGCAGCAGCGCCAGCGACGGGGGATCACCCGCCAGGTCCAGCACTTCTTTGAGCGATGACCCCAAACTCAGCCCCGACTCGGCCAGCCAGACGGCATGGACGTGGGAGCGGATCAGGTCCTCGTTCGCCAGGTCCAGTCGCGGTGGGGTGACGGAACCGGCCACCATGCGCTCCGGCTGTTTGAAAAAATATTGGTCGTGGGGGCTGCCGGTGGTGCAGTAGGTGAAGACCAGAGCGGGTTGGCCGCTGCGTCCGGCGCGGCCGGAACGTTGAGCATAGTTGGCCGGGGTGGGCGGCACGTTGCGCATGTTGACCACGTTCAACTGCGAGATGTCTACGCCCAGTTCCATCGTCGGCGAGCAGTAAAGAATGGGCAGCACGGCCGTGCGGAACTGCGCTTCGCGTTCCAGACGGTCGTCTATGTTGACCTGGGCCGTGTGTTCGCGGGCCTGGGTGGCCTGCAAACCGACGGCGACCTGGGTGTAGAAGTCTATGAAGAAGGGATTGGTACGCAGCCCGGTTTTGGGCAGGCGGGGCATTCGCACGGGATCATGGAAGGGGGAACGGCCGTCGCCCGCCAGCCACACCATACCATCGGCCGGTAACTGATAGCCGGGCGGGTCATCGGCGTCCTGTTTATTCTTCTTCTCCGTGACCTCCTCTACCAGCCCGGCAGACTCCAAAACCTTGAACAACTGCGGGATGATCTCATCCGTGTCTACCATCTTGAGCGCATTGGGGTAGCGGGGGAAGGTGTTCTGCCGCCGCAGGTAGAGGCCAAAGCCGGAGCGCGAGGAGATGAAGAGATGGCCGCCGTAATCTTTCGCCTGGCTGGCGCGGGGCCAGGCGATGGCCGCGTGGGCCATCGCCTCTTCGTCGCCAATGGCCCACGGTTCGATGAGCCGCAGGCTGCTGCGCTGCTGAATACGCTCCTGGTAAAGGGGGTCAAGATAGTCTACCTTGATAGCCAGTTCGCGGCGCAGTACGTCCAGCAGCACTTTGGCGACGGCGTAGCGCTCTTCGGGCACGGCCGTTTTCAGGGCAGTATGGCAATCTTGCCACTCTTCCTCGGCGGCGCACAATTCTTGCAAGGAGACGTAATCTATCTGAAGCAGCCCCAACTGTTCCAGGTTGGGGGCCGTCACCCGCCAGCCGCGGCGTAAATCCTGGTAGACGCGGTAAGCCAGCACGTCGCGCAGAGCCAGGTCGGTTTCCTGCTTCTGCTTGAACTTCACGTCCGGGTTGACGGCGTAGAGGTCGGTAGGCAAGGCCAGAGCGGTGAAAACGCGCTGGGCCAATTCATCGTGGCGGATGCCGTTGGCCCCGGCCTGCTGCACCGCCTGGTACAGGGCGGCGCGCAAGAGACCCACTTCGACAAAATCGTTGAAATGCCCGGCCTGGAGAGAGGCGTCCTGACGGTTGTCGGTGAAACTGAGCAGCTTCTTCGCTTTTTGCTCCAGCGCCTCGTCGCGGCGCAGAGCGCGCAAAGCGGACAGGCTGAGGACGGTGGTCGCCGTGCTGCGCCCTTCAGACGAGAGGGTCGCCAGTTTACCAAAGTCGGAACGCTCCCGGCTGCCATAGGCGACGCCGCAGTGCAGGCAAAAGGGAAAGGGCGAGTGGACAAAGTGGTAGGTTGCGCCCCGTTCCACTTCCTGGCCCAATGCGTTCAACCGCACGGCCTGGGGAACCTTGCCGCGGTAATGGCTTTTGGTGCGCAGGAGGCCGCTTTTGGTTGTCTCGACCCACTCTTCCGGCAGCCGTTCATAGACGGCCGCATCGTCGTGGGGCCAGGGATCGGCCGGGTTGTGGTAAAGAAAACCGCGCTGCTGGTCGCCTTCTTTGGTCTGGTCGCGCAGTTCGCGGGCGATGAAGACCAGGGCATTGCTTTCGGGGTCGCGGCGGCGGTTGACGACGTAGTATTCCTGCCCGCATTCGCGGCAGAAGACGAGCGGCAGCAGCAGGCGCTGCCGGGTATTGTCGGGGACGTACTGCTGCCCTTTGAGGGTGATGTACCGTTCGGCCGGGTCTTGCAGCGAGGCGTGAACGGTATCGCCGCGACTGATGAACTGGTGCAGGCGGAAGGCAAAGGCGGGGAAGCCGGTTTCCGGGTGCAGGGCGTGATACCCGGCCAGTAAAGTTTGCTGGATGGCGGCGGTGCAGATGTCTACCGCGACGCCTGTCAGGGCGGCCAACTGTTGGGCGGCCCCGTTTTCGCCCGTGATGGAGAGGGGTTTGGCGCGGCGTAAACGGCCGCTGCCCGCTTCTGTCTCCAGCCCAAAAGTGGTTTCAATCCAAACCGCCAGCGGGTCGGCAATGAAGGCCGCATAGTGGGCGGCCGGGGGCGTATCGGCTTGCAACCGCTGCGTCAACGCCTGGACGAAGGCCGGGTTATCGAGGGCATGGTCCTGAGTGGCCCGGCGCAGGGTTTCGCCGATAATCCGCTCTGCTTTGACCGGCGCGCCAAAGAGCAGGGTAGCGACTTCGGCAATCGTTTGCTGCTGGGTAGCGAAATCGCCGCCCTCAGCCAGCGTCGCCGAGGTGCCGATCACCTGCATCTGAGGGCTGTCGCAGACATCCCGCACGCGGCGGACGAGCATGGCGACATCGGCCCCTTGCCGGCCGCGATAGGTGTGCAGTTCGTCCAACACCAGGAATTGCAGCCCTTTGGCCGCCTTGATAAGGTCACGCTCAAACGGCCGTGTCATCAGCAGTTCCAGCATGACGTAGTTGGTGAGGATGATGTCCGGGGGATGGGCGATGATCTCCTGCCGCTCGTCGTTGGATTCTTGCCCGGTGTAACGGCGGAAGGTGACGGGTGGTTTGGCGAAGCCACGCCCCAGGAACTTTTCCAGTTCGTTGAACTGGCTGTTGGCGAGGGCGTTCATGGGGTAGATGACGATGGCCTGGATGCCCTTGCCGCTGCCCCGCTTGAGGACGTGGTTGACGATGGGAATGATGTAGGCCAGGCTTTTGCCGGAGCCGGTGCCGGTGGTCAGGACATAGTTGTCGCCCGATTGCGCGGCAGCGATGGCAGCAGTCTGGTGCTTGTGGAGGCGCAGCGGCTTGCTGTTACGGCCGTCTTTGTCGGCTTTGAGGCGGAAGATGTCGCGGCAGAGGGGGTGCAGGGCGCCGGTTGTAACCAGATCATCAATCCACGCCCCCGGCGCAAAGGTGGGATTGAGTTGAATGAGGGGATCCGGCCAGAGGACGCCGGCTTGCAGTTCGTCGTAGACGTGCTGCCGGATGCGATTATCGTTGATATGAATGAAGCTGCCGATGTAGGCGCTGTAGTCGTCAATCAGTTGGCGGCGCAGGTTGAAAACGTCCATTATCTTTGCCCTTTATGGATGTGTGGAAACGGCCGTGCTATGGGTGCGCGACAGCATTCTCATAGACATAACAGATTGTTTCTCAATAAGGGGAGTTTGTCAATGGAGGTGTGGTCATAGGAAAGGGGTGGCAACGGCCGTACCGCGATTGACTGACAAATCTCATCTTCGCGGTGACGACAGCGAATTTAAGTAATAAACGAATGAAAGCTGCC
>JACSRF010000025.1 GCA_014879875.1 Anaerolinea sp. | reverse complement strand
GAGTTTACAGATTGGGCCAATCTTGGAGATTGGCCCAATCTCGCCAAGTTAAAAACGGGCAAACCCTTATCAATTGCATTAGGGCGTAGATTAATGGTACAAGCAACGCTCCCCGGCGACATCGGCCAGAAAGAGGATATTGAACTCCGCCAGTTGGGGGATAAATGGTTCCAGGAAGGGGATTTGGCAAATCGCGTTACTGATGTAGTAGAGATTTCTGGCAGACGAGCGTTACAATAGAGATAAATTATGGTGGTTGGTGCAGGTTGGCATTCCTGCACCGGCCACCAGTTATGGAGGCAACGATGCGAAAAGGATGGTTTGGAATACTTGTTCTGAGCTGCACGCTGCTGTTCAGCGTGGCCTGGGGGCGCGCCGGGGCGCAGGTGGACGATGCGCGCCAGCAAGAGGCAACGGCCGTTCCTGAGGCAACGGCCGTCCCGGAAACAACGGCCGTCCCAGAAGACACAATTGCCGCGGAGATAACGGCCGTCACCGCCGTAGGCGATACGACGCTTGTCAGTTTGCGCAGCGATGGTGGGCAGGGCAACCACGACAGTTCCAACCCGTATGTGTCCGCCAACGGCCGTTACGTGGCCTTTGCGTCGGATGCGGATAACCTGGTGAATGGGGACACCAATGGCGCGACCGATATTTTTGCGCGCGACCGGGAGAATAACCAGACGCGGCGGGTGAGCGTGGCGACGGGCGGCGGGCAGGCCAATTTCGCCAGCTTTGCCCCGGCCATCTCCGACGACGGCCGTTACGTGGCCTTCTGCTCCTTTGCCACCAACCTGATTTCTGGAGACGGCAACAACGTACCCGACGTCTTTTTGCACGATCTGGTGAGCGGGACGACGACGCTGGTCAGCCGCAACATCTTTGGCGGGGTGGGCAACGACGTCAGTTGCAAACCCGACGCCAATCTGCAAAATGCGCGCGGACCAGATATTTCCGCCGACGGCCGTTACATCGTCTTTGAATCCTTCGCCCGCGACCTGATCGGTAACGATAACAACAACGCTTCCGACATTTTCCGCTTTGACCGCGAAACAGGGTCCATGGCGCGCATCAGCGTAGACAGCAACGGCGCCGAGGCCAACGGAAACAGCTTTCACCCCTCCATCTCCGCCGATGGGCAGCGCATTGCCTTTGCTTCCACCGCCAGCAATCTGGTCACTGGCGATGGCAACAATTACGCGGACATTTTTGTGCGCAATTTGAACACCGGCAACACGCGGCGCGTCAGCCTGCACAGCAATGGCGGCGAAGGCAATGGCGACAGCTTCGAGCCGGAGATCTCTGATGATGGCTTGTTTGTGGTCTTTGTCTCCTTTGCCAACAACCTGGTGAATGGGGACGGCAACAATTATCTGGATGTGTTCATCCGCGACCGCAACACAGACCAGACCTACCTGGCGGGGGTGAGCAGCAGCGGCGCGCAGCCCAACGTGTTTGCCGATAGCATGGAGCCGTCGGTGTCGGCCGACGGCCGTTTCGTCGTCTTCCAATCCTACGCCAATAACCTGGCTCCCGGCGAAAGCAACACCGACACGCGCGACGTCTTTGTGCGTGACCGGCAAACGGGGACGACGGCCTACGCCAGCGTCAGTTCTAGTGGGCAAATTGGCAACCAATCCAGCCGCGAACCGGTCATCTCGGCGAATGGGTATTACGTCATCTTTTCCTCAAAGGCCGATAACTTAGTCGCCAATGACGCCAATGACGACCGTGACATTTTCAGTCATCAGATACAGGCAGACGCGCCGCCACCGCCGCCACCCCCACCACCTGCGCCCACGCTCAGCGTCAACTATCTGGCGGGCGCGCCGGGCAGCTTCTTCGCCTTCACCGGCGCCAACTATGGGCAAAACCAGCCGGTAGCAGTGTACGTGAACAACGTGAACGTAGGCATTGTCACGGCCGATTTGGGCGGAAATATCGCCTTTCACCTGAGTACAGGCAGCGGTACCCAGAGTGGTTCCTACGCGGTGTGGGCGGAAAATAACGCGGGACGGGCGGTGACGATGATCACGGTGACGACGGCCGCGCCGGTGCGCCCCGCCAGCGGCAGTGGCCCCATTTTCGCCGTGCCGGATAACGTCGCCTACACGCAGCAGGTCTACTTAGCGGCCATCTTCCGCCGCTAAATGTTAAGTAATCGTCCAGAAATAACCTGGGTGGCGCGGTCAGGAGACCGGCCACAGCAAATCGCTAAGTTAAAA
>JACSRF010000388.1 GCA_014879875.1 Anaerolinea sp. | reverse complement strand
GGTCTGAGCGGAGTCTTCGGCCCTGAGCGAAGTCGAACGGGGAAGAATCCCTACGGTTTAGTCAGGTGACCGGGATGCTTCACTCCGAAGACAGCCTGCCCTGAGCGCAGTCGAAGGGTTCAGCATGACGCTTTTCATTTGTAAAGGACATTTTGACAGTATTGAATCATGCCCAGATTAATTTCATTTTTGAACCATGCTGACACCGCGAATCGAATCTTGATCACGAGTATTGCAGAGATGCTTGAAGCATACGGCCGTTTTCCTAGCGTCAATTCCACATGCCCAAGACTTCGGGGCCACGGTCAATTTCCCAGGGATAGATGATGTAAGCGTCGGAAACGGCCGCATAATACGTTGGCGTGTAGCCAGGGTAGAGTGACGACGCGGGCTTGTAGTGCAGCACGCACGTCTCTGGCGTACCCCCGGCGGCGTCAATGCGATTGGCGACCGTGACCATGTTGCGCCCCTTCGTCCATACGTCGTCTACCACCAGGATGCGACGGCCGGTAAGCAAACTGGTGTCCGGGAATTGGATAAATTCGGGGATGGCGTATTTGCTTTGGATAGAGGCCTGTAAACCGGGGAAATCTGCCGGAAAACGGACCGACGCCGTTAAAATATAGGTGATGTTTAAGGCTTCGGCCAGCATCCCACCGGGGATGATCCCCCCACGAGTGATGATGACCATCGAATCGAAGCGCCCTTGAATTTGCGGCGCCAGATAATCAATCAATTTGTCCACGTCAGACCAGGTCAAGACTTCACGACGCATAGCATTCTCCTGAAACACAAAGGCGCAAAAGGTGCAAAGAATCCTAAAACTCTTTGCACCCTTTGCGTTGTTTGCGGTTTCCCTCTTGTTAAATTGGGCAATTGGCTGCAATCGTACACGCAGCTTGGTTGGATGTCAACCTTGAGTACATCAGATTTGACAAATTTTGGAAATTTGTCAAATCTTGCGGTCATTTCTTCTTCCGCACCGGGAAGCGCGTCAACACTGTTGCCGCATCGGGGATGGGCAGGCGCGCGCCGAGCTTGAGTTCCTGGGGCGGCTTGATGGGACGTTGACCGCCGCCAAGCTGGTAGACGTAAACGGCCGTATCCGGGCTGCTCATACTCACCGGCAGCAATGCCTGCCCTAGCAAGTACCCTTCCTCATCAATGGCGCAGCTGGTCACGAAGCCGATTTGCTTGCCTCGTTTGTCCAGAATGGGGTCGCCCTGTTCCGGTCGGCGCACCCCTTTCTCGTTCATGCGGAAGCGGACGATCACGCTGTCGCGGGTTTGTTCGTGGGCAATGAAGGCGGCGCGGCCGATGAAGAACGGCTTCCACAGCTTGACGTAACTACCGAACCCTGCATTCGCCGGATTGAGGTCATACGGCCCGGCCAATTCATGCCCATACAACGGCAAGCCCGCTTCGGTGCGCGTGCTGTCGCGCGCCGCCAGGCCACACGGCTTCAGGCCAAACGGTTCGCCGGTTTCGATCAACTTCATCCAAAAGGCGGGCGCCTTGTCTGGATGCACAAACAGTTCAAAGGCGATGCGCTCGCCGGTGTAGCCGGTGCGCGAGACGACGACGTCGAACCCGGCCAGTGAGCCATGGGTCACGCCGGCCCAGGGCAGCTTCTTCAGGCGCTGCGCAAAGGAGGCGTCGTCAGCCAGTTTGAGCAGAATTTCCAGTGATTTGGGGCCTTGTAAGGGCACGTCTACGCGGCAGTCGTCGCCCCAGATGCGGTCGCGCAGGTCGCGCAGCTGCACGGGATGTTGGATGCGGGCAAACGGCCGTTGCGCGTCAATCAATACCTCGCCCCGGTTCACCGCGTTGATCCACGCCCAATCTTTGTCATTGTTGGAGGCGTTGACCACGAGCATGAAGCGGTCGGCGGCGACGCGGTAAATCATCAGGTCGTCCACGACACGGCCGTCGGGGAAGAGGAAATAAGTGTAGTGAGATTCGCCGACGTTGAGCGTGGTCACGTCATTGGTCGTCACCGTGTTCAAGAACTCCACGACGTGCGGCCCGCTGGCGTCGAGAACGCCCATGTGCGTGGCATCAAAGAGACCGGCGGCGGTGCGCACGGCCGCATGTTCTTCGCTCACCGAACTATACCAGACGGGCATTTCATAGCCGCCAAAGGGGATCATCCGACCGCCCAGCGCCACGTGGGTATCGTAGAGGGTGGTGCGCAGCATCGGCGCGTCGGTCGGCTCGGTCCAGGTGAACGGGGGCAGCGGGTCGCCCTGGTTCAAGCGCTGCTGCCAGCCGATGAAGTACGGTTTGCTGTCCACAAACGCGGCGGCGTTGGCCGTTGGGGCGGCCACGGTCTTGTCCGTGATGAGTTCCACGACAACGGGGCCGGGTAATTTGCCATACACATCATCAAATTGCGTGTAGCCATCAGAGAGAGCCATCAGCCAGGCAGCGGCAGCGGTGGCGACGGCCGTCGCCCCATCGCCAAAGCGCAGCAAAAAGTGATCCGCCGCTGCGCGCTGCAACGTCGCGTCCGCATCCAGTCCACCGCCCCAAATGTGCGTCGGCTGCGCCTGCCCATCCATTAGCGCCAACACATCGCTGGTGAGGGCGGCGTGCAGCAGCGGGCCGGCTTTCGCGCCACGCACCAACAGCGTATCGCCAGCAGGGGTAGGCTGCGTGACGCCGCGAAGATGACGCACAATCTCCCGTCCCCGTTGCAGTGCGGCAAAATCCACCTTCGCCCGTACCTCTTCCTTACCACCTAAGGCCATATACGTGAATGGCTTGCACCCTTTCAGCACCGTAGCAATGGCCTCTGCCAGCAAATCTACTTCGGCGTCGCCAAAACCAAGCTGGCTGATCCAGACTGTACCCAGGCGCAGCCCGGTGGGATGCAGCGCCCCTTTGTCGCCGGGGATGGTGTTGCGATTGAGGACGATTCCGGCGATGTCCAAAATGCGCGCAGCCATGTCGCCAGAGAGGGCAACGCCGTTATGACTGACGCTTTTGGTGTCAATGAGCAGCAAATGATTGTCCGAACCACCGCCGACGATGCGCAGGCCATGTTCGGCCAGTTTGTCGGCCAGGCGGGCGGCGTTGTGGACGATGCGCGCTTGCAGGGCGCGGAATTTATCGCTGGCAGCCAGTTTGAGGGCGACGGCGAGGGCGGCCATCGTGTTCAGATGCGGGCCGCCTTGTTCGCCGGGAAAGACGGCGCGATCTAATTTGCGCGCCAGGTCGGCGCGATGGGTCAGCAGCATTGCCCCGCGTGGCCCGCACAGGCTTTTGTGCGTGGTGGTGCTGACGATATCGGCGATGCCGATGGGGCTGGGGTGCATTCCAGAGGCGACCAGGCCGGAGATGTGGGCGATGTCGGCCAGCAGGTATGCCCCCACTTTGTCGGCGATGGCGCGGAAGCGCTGCCAATCAATGGTGCGCGGATAGGCAGAGTAACCGGCGACGATGATTTGTGGTTTGGCTGCCAACGCGGCGCGCTCGATGGCGTCGTAGTCGAGCATTTCCGTTTGCTCATCTACGAAATAGGGCACGCTGTTGTAAATTTTGCCGGAGCGGTTTACTTTGGAGCCGTGTGACAGATGGCCGCCGTCGTTCAGATTCAGACCCATGATGGCGTCGCCTGGTTGCAGCAGGGCGGTGTAGACGGCGCTGTTGGCCGGCGCGCCGCTGAGGGGCTGCACGTTGACGTAGAGTTGGTCGGCGCTGACGCCGTTGGCGGCAAACAGTTCGGCGGCGCGACGGCGGGTGAGCGCTTCTAGCACGTCGGCGTATTCCACACCTTTGTAATAGCGTGGGTCGCTGTGGCGTCGGTAGCGGGCCAGCTCGTAGGCCGTGTCCATGATAGCGGCCTGGGCTTGCTGGCGGCTATCTTCACGGGGGTAGCCCTCGGCGTAGATGTTGCCGAAACTGCTGGACATCGCTTTTTGCACGGCGGGGGGGGCCATGCTTTCAGAGGCAATGAGGATGATGGTTTCCGCCTGGCGGCGGTCTTCTAAATCGAGGATTTTTTTGAGGTCAGGGTCAAGATTGTCCAGTGACCCGTCGAAAATGAATTCCTGACTCATGATGTTCTCCTTCGCAATATATTTGCGCCAGGGAAACGGCGGCCTGCTGTGGCAGCGGGGAGCAGATTGTCCTGACGGTTTGGGGAAATTATGGAATGTGTGGCGCTGGATGCGGGCGCATTGCGCGGGCGCGTCGCGCGCCACTGTCTCGCGTTTGTCATGGGCTGAATTTTAGCAGGAATTGGCGAGTTTGCGAGTGGCGCGTGAAGGGCAGAATGTTTGCATCTTGGGTATAATGACGGCCGTTGCTGATGAAAATTTTTTACTACGATCATCACGATTTTCCCTTGCCTGCCAGCCACCGGTTTCCGCTGCAAAAGTACCGGCTGCTGCGGGAGCGGGTGCAGGCGGAGGGGTTGGCGCCGCCGGATCGCCTGCTGCCGGCGCCGGCGGCGACCGAATTGCAGTTGCAGCGGGCGCATACGGCCGTTTACCTGCACCGCCTGGAACATGGCTTGCTCACCGAGGCAGAGGTGCGGCGAATTGGCCTACCCTGGTCGCCGGAGTTGGTGCAGCGGGTGAAGTATACGGCCGGGGCGACCATTGCCGCGGCGCGCACGGCGCTGCGTGAAGGTGTGGGCGTGAGCCTGGGCGGAGGCACGCATCACGCCGCCAGCGGTCATGGGGAGGGCTTTTGCCTGTACAACGATGTGGCCGTGGCGGCGCGGGCCATGCAGGCAGAGGGGCGGATTCGGCGCGCGGTGGTGATTGATTGTGACGTGCATCAAGGGAATGGCACGGCTGAAATCAGCAGCGGCGACCCGACCATTTACACCTTTTCCATTCATGGTGAGAAAAATTTCCCGTTCCGCAAAATTCCAGGCGACCTGGACGTGGGGCTGCCGGATGGGACGGAAGATGAAACGTATCTGGCAGCGCTGCGGCCGAATTTGGAACGGGCGCTGGCGGAGGCGGGAGCGGATATGGCTTTTTACCTGGCGGGCGCGGACCCGCATGTGAATGACCGCCTGGGGCGGCTGGCGTTGACGAAGGCGGGGCTGGCGGCGCGGGACAGGTTGGTGATGACGGCCGTGCGTGAAGCCGGGCTGCCGGTGGCGGTGGTGATGGCCGGGGGGTACGGCCGTGATATTGACGAAACGGTTGACCTTTATTTGCAAACGGTTACGATTGCGGTGAATGGCGGACAGTAATCGGTAATCGGTAATCGGTAATCGGTGAACGGTAGTCGGTGAACGGTGAACGGTAGTCGGTGAACCGATTACCGAAAAGGACGGGCTTATGTACATGCTCATCATGGTGCTGGATGACAGCACGCGGCTGAATGAAGTGCTGCAAGCGTGGCGGGATGCTGGCGTAAAAGGCGTTACGATTATGGAAAGCACGGGGGTGAATCGAGTGCTGCCGCGCGCTGTGGCGGGGCCGATGTTTGCCGGGTTTAGCCAAATTTTTGGCAGCGGCCGGGTGGGGCATCACACCCTGTTTGCGGTGATTGAGGGGCTGGAATTGGCGGAAACGGCCGTCGTCGCCACCGAGTCTGTCTTAGGCAATCTGACCCAACCGCACACCGGCATCGTTTTTGTCGTGCCGGTCGTTAAAGTCTGGGGTATGCCGGAGCCATACGGGGAAGAGGGTCACGATCAATAAAAATGGGACACAGATAACATGGTCTGGATTCAATTTATCTTCAGCGCGGCTGTGGTGGTCATAGCGGCGATAAAATTGGCGGAGTATGGGGATATCATTGCCGTGCGCACGAAGCTGGGCGGCGTGATTGTGGGCACGATTTTTCTGGCGGGGGCGACGTCGCTGCCGGAACTGCTGGCTTCGTTCAGCGCTTTTCGCGCGGGCGCGCCCAACCTGGCCGCCGGCAATTTTTTTGGCAGCAATATGGTGAACATGCTGCTGCTGGCGTTGGTGGACCTGGTGAACTTTCAGGTGCCGCTGCTGCGCCGTGTGGCTGTGACTCATGCGCTGACGGCCGCGCTGACGACGATCTTGATGTTGATCGCGGCCGTTTCCATTCTAGGGCAAATTGACTTGACCATTGGCTGGGTAGGTTGGGACAGCATTGTGATCATGGTCATTTACTTTGGTGGGGTGTGGCTGATTCAGCGCGAGAGCCAGGGGCCGGTGGCCGCGGCCGGCCCGGCCGCGTTGGAACCGGGGCCGGAGTTCCCGTCGCTGCTCAAAGGGGCGGTAGGTTTTTTGGCGGCAACGGCCGTGCTTTTATTGGTTGTCCCCATGCTCGTCTCTAGCAGCATGGGCATTGCCGCAGTGACCGGATTGGGGACGGGCTTTGTGGGCACGGCGCTGCTCAGTGTGGTTACGTCGCTGCCAGAACTGTTGGCGGCGTTGGCGGCGATGCGCATTGGCGCGTTTGACATGGCCGTGGGCAACCTGTTTGGTTCCAGTGTCTTCAATATGTTTGCGTTGGGGTTGGCGGATTTCTTTTATGTGGACGGCCGTTTTCTGGGCGCGATTGACCAAAATTTTGCCCTGGTGGCGCTGCTGGGGCTGCTGCTGACGAATATGGCGCTGTTGGGTAACCTGGCCCGCGTTGAGCGTAAAGTCCTTTTTGTTGAAATTGATACGTTGTTAATCATCGTCACCTATCTGTTGGGCATGTACCTGCTCTTTGTGCGTGGTATTGGGGTGTGATCGGTAATCGGTGGTTCGTTGCGACTATTTCTATGTTACACTGCCTTGCATGATATGGGTGAATGAGGTGTGATATGTTTGCAGTTTCAGCACAATATGTTGTGAATGAAGATGGTCAGAAAACGGCCGTCTTGCTGCCTATTTCTACTTATGAACAGCTTCTGGATGATTTGCACGATCTGGCCGTAGTAGCCCTGCGCCGTGATGAAACGCCAATTAATCTTGATGATATGCTTCATCGTTTAGGAATTGACAATGACGATCTACAGCATTCAATTCATGCCAGCCGTTGAAAAAGACCTTAGAGACCTACCTAGATCTGTACTCCTGCGCGTTTTCAAACAAATCATAGCTTTACAAGAGGATCCGCTGCCTCACCAGGCCATTAAATTGGTTGGTGTGGAGCGTTTGTATCGTGTGCGTATTGGTGACTATCGGATTGTATATGAGGTTGATCGTGATCTGACACGGATCATTATCCATTATGTGCGTCACCGCAGCGATGTCTATCGTGATTTGTAGTTTTTTTGCAGCGCGCTGGAGCTGCGTGGCTACTTGTTGATCGTGACATTTGTCACAATAAAGAAGTGACAACCCTCCTGTTTGTCATGGGGCGCTCCGTTCTATAATTCATGTATTCGGATAAGTGAATACATGAATAAGCCGATAAACGGCCGTAACGGAAAAAACCGCATGACCTACCCCCAACTTGATGAACTAGCCCTGCTGCACAGCCACATCTGCCAGGCATTAGGCGACCCCCGCCGCATTCAAATTCTATATGCCCTGCACGAGCAGCCGCGCCACGTCACGGCTCTGGCCGACGCTTTAGGCATCCCGCAGCCGACCGTGTCGCGCCATTTGCGCGTGCTGCGCCAGCGGGCATTGGTGACGACGGAGCGGGATGGCCCGGCCGTCGTGTATGCCCTGGCAGACGACCGCATGATCCACGTGCTCGACGAAATGCGCAGCGTGCTGCGCGACGTGTTGGCGCGGCAGACGGAGATTTTGGCGTGATGCGTGAACCGTGAACCGTAAGCCGTGAACCGTGAACTGTGAACGGATAACGGACAACGGACAACGGACAACGGACAACGGATAACGGATTACGGATTACGGATTACGGGAGCAAAAGCAATGAGAGAGTCAAAACACATTTGGATCTTTGGGCTGCTGGTGACGGCGTTGATCATTGTGACGCCGATCATCCTGATGGCGACAGATGTGCGCGGCGCAGAGGCGACTGACCCCTGGGCGAACATACCGCAGCGCCGGCCGCACGTCAACCATGCCAGCCTGATGGAAGGCCCTTACGAAACGGGGTCAGATGTGACGCGGCGCTGCCTGGAATGCCACGAAACGGCCGGTCATGAGGTGATGCAGACCGCCCATTGGACGTGGGAGAGCGAACCGGTGCTGCTGCCTGGCCGCGACGAACCGGTGACCATTGGCAAAAAAAACCAGCTCAACAATTTCTGCATTGGCATCCAGAGTAACTGGGCGGGCTGTACGCGCTGTCACGCCGGTTATGGTTGGGAAGACAATGAATTTGACTTTTCTAATCAGGAAAATATAGATTGCCTGGTTTGCCACGAACAGACCGGAACGTATGTCAAAAGCAATTATGGTCTGGTGGCGGAAGGGGTTGACCTGGCATATGCGGCGCAAAGCGTGGCGACGCCGACGCGCCTGAACTGCGGCGGCTGCCATTTTAACGGCGGCGGCGGCAATGCCGTGAAGCATGGCGACCTGGACAGCAGCCTCTTTTTCCCGACCGAAAATGTAGACGTGCATATGGGGCGTTATGATTTCCAGTGCGTGGATTGTCACCAGACGGAGGCCCATCAGGTGAAGGGACACGCCATTTCTGTGAGTGTGGATACCTCGCGCAATTCGCTGGCGTGCGCCGATTGTCATGGGGGCGTGATTCACAGCGATGCGCGCATCAACGCTCACCTCGACGCCGTTGCTTGCCAGACCTGCCACGTGCCGCAAGGGGCCATCCGCGACGCCACAAAGATGGATTGGGATTGGTCGGCAGCGGGGCAAGACATCCCTGAAGACCCCCACACCTACTTGAAAATCAAGGGTAGCTTCGTCTATGAAAGAGGTTTCACGCCTGATTATGCCTGGTTTAATGGCAAAGCGGATCGCTACATCATGGGGGATGTGATTGATCCGACGCAGGTGACGGTGATGAACCAGCCCTATGGCAGCATTAGTGACTCGACGGCGAAAATCTGGCCGTTTAAGATTCACACCGCCAGCCAGATTTACGATGCGCAGTACAACTACCTGATCCAGCCGCAAACGGTGGGCGAGGAGGGGTACTGGACGACCTTTGATTGGGATCAGTCGGCGCGGTTGGGCATGGCGGCGGCCGGGCTGCCTTACAGCGGCGAGTATGGCTTTGCGCGCACTTCGATGTACTGGTCGCTGACGCACCTGGTACAGCCGAAGGAGCAGGCGCTGCAATGTAGTGATTGTCATGGGGAAAACGGCCGTATGAATTGGGAAGCTCTCGGTTACTACGGCGACCCACTGCGCTGGGGCGGGCGCGCGCTGCTGCTCGACGTAACGGCGATGAGTACAGGGGAGTGATTGATTGATGATGCGCTTACATCGTACTACACTAATTGTTTTGAGTGTTTTGGCGCTGCTGCTAACGGCCGTCATGGGCGTTGTCTGGGCGCAAGAAGGGGAAAACGGGGAAACGGCCGTGCCAACCACTCTGCCGCAGCCCCAATACCATCCCAGTTTCACCATCCTCGACGAAAACGGCGTCAACGTCCTGGAAAGCGGCGCGCCCCTTTCGACGCTGACCACCTGCGGCCAATGCCACGACACGGCCTTCATTGAGCGGCACAGCTTCCATGCCGACCTGGGCCTGAAAGAGATGACGGCCGCCGGCGCAACCGCCACCGAACGGCCGTGGGACACCAGTGCCGGTGTCTTTGGCAAATGGAACAGCCTTACCTATCGCTACCTCTCCCCGGCCGAGGATGATTACTACGACCTGACCACGCCGGAATGGGTGCAGTGGTTTGGCAATCGGCATGTGGGTGGCGGCCCGGCCATGTACAGCCGCAGTGGCGACCTGCTGACGCAAATTCCATACCGACCGGGCGACATTGAAACGAATATTGTGGACCCGGACACGGGTGAACTTGTGGCCTGGGATTGGCAGAAATCGGGCGTGGTGGAGATGAACTGCTTCCTCTGCCACACGCCAGACCCGAACAACGAGGCGCGCATTGCCGCCCTGCAAGCGGGCGATTTTCGCGGGGCGAACATGGCGACCTTGCTGGGCACAGGCATTGTGCAAGAGGTGGATGGCGCGCTGCTGTGGAATGGAGCCGCCTTTAACGAAAATGGGGAATTGGCGAAAGAATTTGTTACCATCCAGGACCCCACCAGCGCCAACTGCGCCCAATGTCACGGCCTGGTACACGTGGATTCGCTGACGCCATTGGTATTGGAAGGGTGTACGCCCGACCAATGGAGCACCATCACCACCGGGCAGATTTTCTCCGCGCAGCGCATTGCCAGTTCCGGCATGAATTTGCCAGACAAGGCGACGCTGGGCCGCTCGTGGGACGTTCACGCCGAGCGCGTGCTGGAATGTACAAGCTGCCATTATTCCTTGAACAACCCCATTTATTACCAGGAATTGTCCGCCGACCGGCCGGCGCACCTCATTTTTGACCCGCGCCGCATTGACCTGGGCGAGTATTTGAACCGGCCGCTGCACCAATTTGCCAAAGGGAGCAGCGCCCAGGGCACGCTGGCCCCGGAACTGGATAACACGCTGCGCCGCTGCGAAAGCTGCCACAGCGCCGAGGTCACGCACGACTGGCTGCCCTACAAAGAGCGGCACATGAGCGCCCTGAGCTGCGAAAGCTGTCACACACCGCAGATGTATTCTTCGGCGCGCCAGTTTGTGGATTGGACGGTGATGCAGCCAGACGGGTCGCCGTATTCCGATTGCCGCGGCGTGGAAGAAGAAGGGGCTACCATGAGCACGGCATACATTAGCGGCTTTGCGCCGGTACTGCTGCCCTTGAACAATGGAGATGGTACAACTTCGCTGGCCCCGCACAACCTGGTGACGGCGTGGTTTTGGGTGTATGGCGATCCGGAACGGCCGGTACCTCTGCGTGATCTGCGCGCGGTTTGGCTGGATGGCGAGCAGTACCATGCGGATATCCTGGCGTTGTTTGACGCCGATGGCGACGGCGCGTTGAGCGAGGCGGAACTGGCGCTGGACAGCGAGGCGAAAACGGCACTGATAGCGGACCGTTTGCGCGCGCGCGGGCTGGAAAATCCGCGCATTCAGGGGGAGGTGCAGCCGTACAGCATTCACCATAATGTGACCACCGGCCAATGGGCGACGCAGGAGTGCGCGGCCTGCCACAGTAAGGATTCACGGGTAACGGCCGTTCTGCAACTCGCTACCTATACCCCCGGCGGCGTTTTGCCAACCTTTGTGGGGGGCAGCGCGGCCGCCGGCAGCGGCCAACTGGTCAGCGGCGAGGATGGGGCGCTGTATTTCCAACCCCTCACCGGCGAACAGTCGCTTTATGTGTTGGGACACGACAATGTTTCCTGGGTAGATTGGCTGGGGCTGCTGCTGTTTAGCGGCACGCTGGTTGGCGTGACGACCCATGGTGGGCTGCGCTATTGGGCGGCGCGCCGCAATCCGCCTCATGCACCGCGCCTGCGCCGCGTCTACATGTATGGCGTCTATGAACGGCTGTGGCATTGGCTGCAAACGGCGGCCATCATGCTGCTGCTTTTCACCGGGCTGGTCATTCACAAGCCGGATATGCTCGGTTTCCTCAGCTTTAAGGGCATGGTGCAGGTGCATAATGTGCTGGCGGCAATTTTGGTCATCAATGCGGCGCTGTCGCTGTTTTACCATTTAGCCAGCGGTGAAATTAAGCAGTTCTTGCCCCGGCCGCGCGGCTTCTTTGACCAATCTATTCAGCAGGCGCTTTTCTACGTGCGCGGCATCTTCAAAGGGGAAGAGCATCCATTTGCGAAGACGGCCGACCGCAAACTCAACCCGTTACAGCAGATGACTTACTTTGGCATTTTGAATGTGCTGCTGCCCCTGCAAATCATCACCGGTATTTTGATGTGGGGCGTGCAGCGTTGGCCGGAAGCGGCGGCGATGCTCGGCGGGCTGCCGGGGCTGGCGCCGTTCCATACGTTGATCGCCTGGCTGTTTGCGCAGTTTATTGTGCTGCACGTTTATCTGACGACGACGGGACATGAGCCGCTGGCGGGCATTAAGGCGATGATGTTGGGTTGGGATGAGGTGGAAGTGCATGAAGGGCATGAGCCGGTGGCGGCGGATTAGGAATCATGAATAATAAATTGTTAATTGTGAGTGGAGGGTGTGATGACAGCGTTGACACCAAATGAAACGGCCGTACACGAGACGGCAAAAAAGAAAGAGCGCGTGGCAAAAGCATATGTTCACCCGTATTATGCCGGGATTTTGTTAGGCGTGGTGTTGTTTTTATCCTTTTTTATCAGCGGCAATGGGCTGGGTGCGTCGGGCGGCATGAACCGAATGCTGGTGTTTGTGCAAGATTTGTTTGTGCCTGACCACATTGACCGCACGCCCTACCTGTTGGAGATGGCTGGCGGCAGCACCAATGCGTTGGATAGCTGGGTGGTGTTTGTGGGCATTGGCGTGATGTTGGGTGGGGTGGTGTCGGGGTGGCGTAACGGCCGTCTGAAATTCGAGACCAACAAAGGTCCCCAAATATCTAACAGAATGCGCTGGATGATGGCCTTCATTGGCGGGGCGATCATGGGCTATGGCGCGCGCCTGGCGCGGGGCTGTACCTCCGGGCAGGCGCTCTCCGGCGGCGCGGTGCTGTCGGCGGGCAGTTGGGCCTTCATGTTCGCCGTCTTTGGCGGGGCGTATATGCTGGCGTATTCGCTGCGTAAATTTTGGAATTAGGCGTGACCCGTAATCCGTGATCCGTGACCCGTAATCCGTAATCCGTAATCCGTGAACCGTGAACGGATAACCGATTACCGATAACGGATAACCGATCACCGATTACCGAAAACGGAGGACAAAATGGCTCCTTTTCCTTTACCACTTTCGCAACTATTC
>JACSRF010000270.1 GCA_014879875.1 Anaerolinea sp. | reverse complement strand
GGGCCACGCCGACGACGTTGATGGCGTAGCTGCCCATTGTCGCACCGCCCGTATTGCCAATGGTCAGGGCGCTGGTGTAGGGGGCGGGTTGGCCGTTGACGCTGAAGACGGCCGTTGTCCCTGCCGGGTTGCCGCTGGCGCTCAGGGTGACGGGGTCGTTGTACCCCAAAATGGAGCCAACGTTAACGGCATAGGTGGCGTCGGCGGGCGTACAGATGTCTAACGACGTTGGCTGCACGCTCAGGGAGAAGTCCGGGAACAGCGCACAGTTGGAGCAAATCAGGGCAAAGCTCTGGTCTGTCGGGTCGCCATTGTACAAAATGGCGTCGCCGCTGATGTTGATGGCGTCAATGGTGATGATGGCATTGGCGCCTGGGTTCTGAATATATACATTTTCAATGTTGTTACGATTATCAGCCGCGCCGCCAGTCGCCGACCAGCCACCGCTGAAAACGTTACCCAGGTAGGTGTTGCCGCCATTTTCTACCGTCAAATTGAGGTTGTTGACCAACGCCGGATTGGCGCCGGCCGCGCCAGGGGCGTCAGACCAGGCCACCGTGATCTTCAACGGCTGGCTGGGGTCAGGCACGCCAACGGCCAGGACATATTGTTCGCCGGTATTGCTGAAGATGACGGTTTCGTCATTGTAGACGACCATCGCGGTGGGGCTGATGATGTTGGTGATATTGACGCGCCCCCATCCTTCGTTGATGTTGGGGATGTCGGGGGTTCCCATGTCAACGGCCGTGTTCACCAACAGCGCCTTGGCCATCGCCGCACTGGGGTTCGCGCCGCCATTAAAGCTGCGCCACCACTCGGTCGCCAGCACCACCGCGCCCGCCGCGTGGGGCGAAGCCATGCTCGTGCCAGAGCAAAAAGCGTACAGGTTATTCGTGCCAGGGATAGCTGTCGAGCAAGAACCACCCAAGTCATTGCGGCTGGAAGCGATCTGCTCGCCGGGGGCGGCGATGGTGGGAACCCAACGGCCGTCTGCCGCCGGCCCACGACTGCTAAAGCTGGAGATGGTGTTGATGTTGCCAGCGCGATAATTCACGCTGCTGGCTGTGACGATCAGGTTTTTGGCTTCCTTCGGGGCTGTCAGCGTATTGCTGCCTGGCCCAGAGTTCCCGGCCGAAAAGACCTCGATGAAGGGTTCGGCCACGTTGGTCGTGTCAAAGTTGCCATCCAACACCATGATGTCGTGGGTACGTTCCGAAGCCTGGTAGCCGTGATTGGTGCCTTCGCCGGTCGTCCAGGAATTGTTGCCGCCAATCGCGCCGCCCAGCACCGCGCGTTTGCTGTGTTCCTGCCAGCCACCGGTTGGCGGCCAGGCAGACGCGGACAATGAGTTCATGGCAAAGATGCTGTATCCAGGGGCAACCCCCAGGCCATAGAGGAAGCCGTTGGCATCGGTGAAACCGGCCGCAGCCGTGCCGCCGATGATCCCGGCCACGTGCGTCCCATGTCCACCGCCAGAGCAGTCGCTGCCAGGTTGGCCGGGGAAGCTGCACGCACCGGGGAAATCATACCCGCCGGCAATGTTTGGCCCCAGGTCCGGGTGATCATAATCCACGCCGGTATCTACGACGGCCCAAATCACGCCCGCGCCATTGAAACCGAGGTTGCTCAGATGGGCGTTGTAGCCGACGACAGGAATGCCGCCGGGGTGGTTGCCCGCCTGAATTTGCGAGGACATTTCATCGTCTAAAATGGGGGCAGGGCTGAGGTAGCCCATCCAAAGGACGGTGTTAATTTGCGCGACATCGGCCACTTTAGCGGCGTCGAGCTGTACAACGGCGTTGTAAAACGCCTTGTCCGGCTGTGACGGGTAATGCTGCAGCACGTTCCCGCCCAGGTTGGCAATGGCGTCCAGGGTGTCATCGAGACGGCCGTCATTATAGAACATCACATCCACGTTGCTGATCAGGCCAGAACGGCCGGTCAGCGCCGGGTCAATCTTGTACGCCGGATGTACCACGCCTTGCCAGCGCACAAACGGGCTGCTTTCCAGCGCCGCCAACTGCGCCGCCGTGCCCCAGGTGAGGAAGGCGTTGTGCGGGTAATATTGCAGCGGGGTCAATCCGGCCGCATCCAGGTCTGCCAACCAGGCGTCATTGGTCGGGCCAAAAAACTGCACCAGGCGCAGCGCCTCGCCCTGGGTGTTGTTTTGCATGGCGGCGTCTAGTTTGGGTTCGCCTTCATACAGCGGGTCAAAGGTGTACGTCACCACCTGCACCTTACCGGCGTCTGCTTCCAGGGTAAAATCGGCGCTGCTGGCCGACAATTTGGCATAATCGGCCGCTGTCAATTCCAACCATTGGAACGAACCGTAGTCCAGGGCAATCAAGGGTTGCAAATTCAGGCGAGCGGCCGTCAGCGCCGACCCCGCCGGAATACGCACAAAATAGCCTCCAGGGCCAACAGGCTCCGCTGCCTGTGATGGCATACTGGAGACCCAGAACAAAACGGCAAGTAAGAACAGTAATAACAAAGGGGCTTTACGCCAGGTCATAGTACATCCTCCATGATGTATAAAATTGACTTGTTTCCACATCGGAAACAAGAAAGACACAAATGGGTGTCGCTATTGTCAGGAAGCGCAAGACAAAAATTATGCTTCAAGTTGATGCAGCCATGCCTGCACTTCATGTACTTTATAGTGACCAATAGCTATAAAAGTATCTAACGCTTCACGCCCTTTGGCAAGTGACTGGTCCCTTTGATTGTGATGTGCGGCGCTGCGCGCCTGCCCGTAAAGGGCGATGGCGACGAGTTCCTGACTTTGTAAAATGCGCGCCTGGTGGAATAATTCGGCGAAGGTGTGAACGGCCGTTTCCCACTCCCCCATCATCAATTGCAGTTCGCCCCACTCGCTGAGCGTCCGCCCGTGCTGCCAACGATGGCCGATTTGCTGCGCCAGCGCCAATGCCTCTTGATAAGCTGCCGCCGCCTGCGCATATTGCCCGGTTGTCGTGTACAGGCTTCCCAAACTGCGCCAGAGTACAATCAGGCGTTCCTGATGCCCCTGCTGGCGCGCCTGGGCCACTGCCTGTTGGTAGTATGCTTCGGCCTGGGTTGTGTCCCCTTGTTCCTGCGCCAACACGCCCAACCCCCACAACATGCCGCCAGACTGCACGGCCGTTTCGTCCTTCTGGGGCATCAGCGCCAACCCTTCCTCATAAAACGCCTCGGCGCGGGCAAAATCGCCGCGCGCGTAAGCCTGCACGCCCAGGCCGCGCAAAAAATCGCTGACCATGCCGCCATGCCCCAACGCGCGCGCCTGGGTCAGCCCTTCCTTGTAATAAGCGTCGGCGAGTACGTAATCGCTGCGACGGGCCGCCAGCACCCCCAACGCGCGTAATAAATGGCCCATCGTTTCCTGATCATCTAAGTGGCGCGCTAATTCTAACCCGGCCTCAAATCGTATTTCTGCGTCAATATAGTCACCCTGCCGCTGCGCCAGACGGCCGTGATGGTGAGTAATGGCAAGTTGGGCGGCGGGATCGTCCAGGTGGGCAGCGGCCGTTTCCGCCGCCGCCAGGTAAGCGCCGGCCATCTGGTACAGGCCATGCGTTTCCCAGAAATAGTAAAACGCATTCACGCCCTGCACAAACGAAGCCGCGTCGCCCATCTCCTGAGCCAACTGTAAGGCCGCCAGGATGTTGGCCTGTTCCCGCTCCAGCGCGGCATTGTCGCGGCGATAGGTTTGCGCGTAATTGACAAAGTAGGCGATGAGACGGGCGACGGCCGTTTGCCAGATGGTCGTCTCTGGCTGCAAGGGGCGGCGCGCATAATCACGCAGCAGGGGGTGCAGTTGATAACGCGCCGCTTGCCCGGCAAACGGCCGTCCCGCTTGCAGCAGTGACAACCCATACAGGTGGCGCAAAGCATCTTGCGCATCCGCCAGCGGGAGGTCGGCGACATGCGCGGCGGCGTCATCACTGAAATCTTCGCCGCTAAAGAGGCTGAGCAGGGACAAAAACTGCTGCTGCGCCGCGGTCAGGGCGGCAAAACTGGCGTCGAAGGAAAGGCGTACACTCTGGTCTTCATACTTGAGTTCCGCCAGGCGGCGCTGCTGCTGGCGTATCCGCTGCAAAAAATCGGCCGTAGACCAGCCAGGTTCGTAGGCCAGGCGGCTGGCGGCAATGTCCAACGCCAGCGGCAAGTGGCCGAGCAGCGCCGCTAGTTCGTGTAGGAGTTCCTTTTCGGCAGCAGCGCGCGCCGCGCCGAGAATGTTGCCGAACAGGTCGAGTGATTCGCTGCCAGTGGGGGGGAACGGCCGTATTTCAAACCGTTTAGCCCGGCGCAGCGCCGCCAGGTTGTGGCGCTGTGTTGTGATCAACACGGCGCAGCGGCCGGTCGGCGGCAGCAGCGGCTGTATCTGTTCGCTCGTTTGCACATCATCGAGCACCAGCAGCGCCCGCTTGTGCGCCAGCAAGTCGCGCACCAAGCGGCTGCGGCTGTCTACGTCGGCATAACCGCTTACGTCCACGCCATACGCTTGCGCAAAGGTGCGCAAAATGGACATGGTGTCGGAAGTATTCACCTTAGCCCACAAGACGCCGTCGGGGAAATACGGCCGTAACAAATACGCCAGATGCGCCGCCAATGCTGTTTTGCCCATGCCGCCCATGCCTTGAATGCTGTACAGGGTTGTGTGTGTGTCGGCCAATAACGCCGTTTGCAAGGCGGCGATCTCGGCGGCGCGCCCGACGAAATAGGGGATGTCGGCCGTTGCCTGGAAAGGGACTTGTCTGTTAGCCGGGGGAGCAGCCGGTGTTGTCCAGGGACGTAGCAAGGACAATGCTGCGCTGTCGTTGCTTTGTTGCGCCTGGGCGTGCAATTCTGCCAGTGGGGGTTGCCCGGCGGCCGCCAGGAGCTGCTCTACTTCCTGGCTATCCAGGTGCAAAACGACGGCCAGGCGCAGTATATCTTGATGCTCGCGCGGCCGTTTCACCCGTCCTTCTAGCCAGTTGACGATGGTGGGTTTGGGTACGGCCGTTAGTTTTGCTAACTGTCCCGTTGTGTACCCGGAACGATGCACATATTCACTTAACACATCAGCCAATCGGAAAGGAGTTGTCACCGCTTTTTCTCGTAATTGATACAGGTTTGATACAAATCAACGCCAGAATTATGCCCCCGTTTCCCTTATTCTAACAAACATGGTTAATGTTACGGCATGCGCCTTGCTTCTAAATGTCCGAATCAGGAGTTTTATGAAAAAGCAATTCGTCCTTTGTACGGTAGGTTTTTGTTGTCTATTTGCCATTGTTTATATCCAGGCAGAACAAAGCAGAGCGGCATCTATGGGTTTGATGACACACCGACTATCAGACCGAGAGTCCACTGTTTACAATACTACCCCCACACTCATTCAAGCTGGCCCTTTTGGCGCTCATGTGACCTGGGGCGAATATGTTTCTGTAGGGTCATCTTGGGATACGGATTTGTTTTATGCGCACTTACCAAATCAGTCAGCAACTCGTTTAACGGCCACCACCGGACTCCTTGGCGCTTACCAACTGGCGGTGGGATCAAATAATCATGCTTATATCGTCTGGAGTGAGGAGGCCGTGACTTCTCCAGGAGACGATGTGTTTTTTTGGAAAACAGGCATGGTCATTCCTGCTCGTTTGAGCGATACAACGATGATCAATGATGATGCCGCTCACTTGTATCTGGTTGTGGATGAGGAAAATGAAGCCCATGTCTTTTGGTCTGAAATTATCAGCACCACCCAGGGAACGGCCGTCAATATTTTTTATTGGTCAGAAAATGGTGGGTTGACACAATTTGTAGAAGGCATTCCGGGACTTTTTAGCCCAGATGCGGTGCGAGTCTTAGGCGTTGCCGCTCAAAATGACACTATTCATGTACTCTGGCGGGATTTGGGTAGCGAGTTGGCGCCCTTTTATTGGAATTCACAAACAGAAACGGCCGTTAATCTTATGCCCGGTCTATCAGGTGGTGACGCATATGTTTGGGGTTACTTTCTAAACGAGGCCGGGGTGTTTCATATTTTATGGGGCAATGAAGCTCCGGGGGGGGCAGCGTATGACTATCGGCATTGGAATTCAGTCGGCGCTACCAATCACCCGGTTTCCAATTCTACCGAACTGCAATCTGTTCGTTTGCTGCAAGATGGGAATGGTAATGCTCACGTGGTTTGGGCAGAATCCGGCGTTACCCACCATTGGGACAGCGTAAACCAGGTTGATCAAGTTATCCCTCAATCTGCGAACGCATGGTTGGAAGCTAACGGGCAGGTGGGTGATCACATCCACCTGGTCTGGTCAAACAACGATACAAACTGGCCGGGACATCTGAACGATGTGTTTTATTGGCGTTCAGATATGGCCGAACCTGTCAACGTTACCGAGCATAGCCAGGCGCCGGCCGATGTCGTTACACTCAAATTGATGGTGGATGAAACAGATACGGCCCATGTGTTATGGCGCGAGGGGGACTCACATTTCTATTACAACCAGGCAGATGGCCAGACGCAGGTTGTGACCGGGGCGTTAAATTTAGCGTCTAGCCCCATCGTCAATCCGATCATTCCCGGTGTGGCCGAATTTGGCAGCATCTTTATAGCCAGAAATGGGACTGCCTACGCGCTGTTTGCCTCTACTGAAAATAACACCACAGCACCTTATTTCCTGTGGCAATCTGCTACAAATAGCGTTGTGCCGATTACGAGCGTCTACAGTGATACCACTCCTTCGCTGTCGCGTATGCTATGGCTAGATAGCAACGGCGACCCTCATGCCGCCTGGGAAGATAACAGTTTAGACGGTGAAGGGACAAATCTGCATTATTGGGATAACGAAAGTGGTTCACAAGATTTGACAGATAGCCCAGAGACTGACTTCGATATTGAAGGTAAAGGCGCGTTGGCGGTGGCAGATTCAACTGGCAATGTCTACATAATCTGGCAAGAGTATGGTGTGCTTCCTGAAAAGAATGAGGTGTATGCCGCTTATAGCCTGACCACGTTTACCAATTTCGCCTACCTGCCGGTCATCATGGCTGGCGATTAATAGCGGCCTGGAACAACACGGCCGTTTTAATAACGTAACGCGATTGGCTAAATCGCGCTACAGATATGCAGGAGATGAGCGCATGACCAATTACCTGATTCGACGTGGTTTTCAAATGATTTTAGTCGTCTTAATGGCGACGGTAGCCATCTATGGACTGTTGAATGCTGTGCCTGGCGGCCCTTTGTCTGGCTTAAATATGGCTGCCGATGCCAAGGACCGCTTTAGCGCGCAAGAACTTGCCCGCCTTGAAGCGGCGATAGGCTTAAACAAACCCTTTTACCTGGCCTACCTGACCTGGATGGCTGGTGAAGATTGGCTGGATGAAGTGGGCAGCGCCATCGGGCATCCCGGCCCGGCCGCCAAAATGTGGGCAACCGGCACATGGGTTGATTATCAATCGCCGCTGTGCCAGCAAGCCGGTGGCACAAACAGCGACTGGGACGGCCGTGGCTCTTCGCCATGTGGTCGGGGTGTGCTGCGCTGGGATTGGGGGCAATCCTGGTCATTGGCGCGTGGGCAGACGGTAACGGCCGTTATCGGCAGCCGCGTCGTCAACACCGTCATCCTCATGGCCAGCGTCACGGTCATTTCTCTGCTCATTGCCGTGCCGATTGGCCTCATTTCGGCGGTCAAACAATACTCGCGGCTCGATTATGCTGTCACCACCTTCAGCTTCTTCGGCATCGCCATGCCCATCTTCTGGTTTGGCTTACTCATGATCATCCTGTTTGGCTTGAAATTTAGAGAGTGGGGGCTGCCCTACTTCCCCACCGGGGATGTCTTTACGACGCGGGTGCTGCCGGGCAGCGTACAGCAAGTGCTCAATATCCAGCCAAAATCCCTGGCGGATCGGATCGTTCACCTGGTGTTACCGGTCAGCGCGTTAACCTTGCTTTATCTGGCAGGCTGGAGCCGTTTCCTGCGTGGGCAAATGCTAGAAGTGCTGCGGCAAGATTACGTGCGCACCGCGCGCGCCAAAGGGCTGCGCGAACGAGTTGTCATCGTCAAACATGCGGCGCGCAATGCCCTTATCCCCCTCATCACCATTGTCGTCTTCCAGATTCCCGGCATTTTTAGCGGTGCAATTGTCACCGAGACCATTTTCAACTATCCCGGCATGGGGCGGCTATTCATTGATGCCCTCAATCGCAACGACTGGCCGATTGTGATGGCGCTGCTGTTTATCACTGCCATTCTCGTCGTCTTCGCCACGTTGATCGGCGATCTGTTGTACACAGTCGTTGACCCGCGCATTCGTTTTGAATGAGATATAGGATTTACGATTAACACACCACTACACTACTCCAGGAGCATGATATGTCTGTCGCAGAAATTGATGTAAATGCTTTGCAAGCAGAAGCTTTGTTAACGGATAAACCGGAACATATTCTGGTAACGTATTGGCGACGGCTGCGCCGTCATCGGCTGGCGACGGCCAGCTTGGCCTTGCTTCTTGCCATGATCCTCCTAGTCATCATTGGCCCGATGGTCATGGATCGGCTTACCTATTACAATGTGTCCAGAGGCCAGTATGTTAACTATGCGCGGGATACCCAAGACCTGGCGGCGCGCAATGCGGCGCCAGCGGCGGCGCACCCGTTGGGCACGGATGAATTGGGGCGTGACGTGCTGTACCGCTTGCTGGTGGCCGGCCGTCTGTCACTGACTATCGCCTTTACAGTGGTGTTCGCCCAGGAAACGGTTGGCATGTTTCTTGGCGCTGTCTCTGGCTATTTTGGCCGGTGGGTAGACAATTCGATTCAACGTGTGGTGGAGTTTGTCATCATCTTGCCCACATTGCCGTTGTTGCTCACCTTGTCATCTATTTTGCGCAACCTGCGCATTGAGTCGCTGCCGCCAGAATGGAGCCAGGCGGTGGTCATTATCCTCATTTTAAGCGTGTTTGGTTGGACGGGGTCGTGCCGGTTGGCGCGGGGGATGGTGTTGAGCCTACGTAATCAGGAGTTTACGGAAGCGTCAAAGGCGTTGGGTTTGGGTGATTTGCAAATTATCCTGCGCCACATGATGCCCAATGCGCTGCCGCCCATTATCGTCAATGCGACATTGGGGTTGAGCAACGTCATTCTGGTAGAGTCGGCCTTGAGTTTCCTGGGGTTCGGCATTCAGCAGCCGGTAGCGACGTGGGGCAACATGCTGCAAGATGTGCAAAAGGACATGTTCACGGCCCCATGGAAAGCGTTGTATCCGGGATTGGCGATTTTTATGGCCTCGCTGGCGTTTAATTATTTGGGTGATGGGCTGCGCGATGCGCTGGATCCGCGCCTGAAGCTGTAACAACTGGCCGAGGGGTAAACGGCCGTTTACCCTTCGGCCGCCAGCCACGCCTCAATTTGTTGATACGTGGTTGCTTCGAGAATGTACCGGCTTAGCGCTTTCAGGCGGGTGACAGGGACATACGCCAGTTTGAGGCTTACCAGGGTGGCCGGAATGCCAAATTTTTGTTCGATTAGCTCGGCCAGCACCTCAACCTGCCCGGCTTGTACGCCCTGCTGAATTCCCTGCTGAATTCCCTGCTGAATTCCCTGCTGAATCAATTCTTTACCCATTGCCGTTTCTTCCAGTGGCGCTAACTCAATCATCGTTTCTATCTCCTCATTGGTCAGGTGGATAAACTTTCGCCCAATGAACTGACCCAATAGACGCAGCATTTTCACCTGCGCTGCTTCGTCTATATCTGGTAAATGACGGATTTCTTGCGCCCAGGTGGGGGCATGCTGGCGTATTTCTTGCTCATGCTGCGCAAGAAGTGGCCGCAATACATTCAACATCGGCGACGGCCGTTTCACTTTCTGTAACAACTCAGCCACATAACCACGCAAAAACCAATCGCTATCAGGGTGATACAACCGTCCCAAACTCTCCGGTCCCGGATCGAAGGTTTTGTCCAGAAAGAGAAATAGAGCCTGCCAATCAGTTGGCTCCGGGTGCGCTTGTTGTTCGTGAAACAGACCGATTTGCTGCACAGCGCGCCAGTAGATTGCGTTATCCCGATAACCTTGTATTTCCACAAAATAGCGGCGGCGCCCCGGCTCAACCGGTTCCAACACGCCATCTAAACGCCGTTCACTCGCTTTAATGACCGGGCTGCTAAAGGTGTAGGCGCAGTCAGGCTCAATTTGCCACAAATCGAATAAGATTCTTGGGGCCAGTTGTAAGAGTTCGTGGAAGAGCGAATCTGTTTTCATTGAGTATAGTATAGCACACACAAAAAACAGGTATTTATCTCCACGCACGCCGTAGCAGGTTGAGCCAATTCTCACCCATGATCCCGGCTACGTCTACGGCCGTATACCCCTTTTCGCGCAACTTCACCGCAATCAGCCCGTAATCGGCCGCCGAATCCATCTCCGCCGGGATGTCGGCCGCGCCAAAACCACCATCAAAATCGCTGCCAATGCCCACGTGCGCGGCGCTGCCCAGTAGTTGGCAAATGTGATCAATATGCGCCACCACCTGCTCTAATGTCACGCTTTGTTTGGGGTCGCCTTTGCGGTAGTCCGCCTGCAAAAAGTGGTTGAAAAGCACAATGCCGATCACCCCACCCCGTTCGCCCAACAGCCGGATTTGCGTATCGCTCAACTGCCTTGCGCCGGGAACCAGCGCGCGCGCGTTGCTGTGCGTGGCGATCACCGGCCCCGGATAGCGCTCCATCGTTTCCAGGCTGGCGCGTTCGCTCATGTGCGTCAGGTCGGCGATGAAGCCAAAGTTTGCCATCACCTCTAGCAGCCGGCAGCCTTCACGGGTAAGACCGCCCCCGTCGCCCCAGGCGCCGGCCGCGTAGCGCGTATCATCCCACGCCAGGCCGATGATGCGTAGGCCGTGTTCGTACCAATATTCCGCCTCTTCCGGCTCGCGGATGGGGTCTGCCCCTTCCATGAGGGGCACAATGCCCAACAGCGGCGCGGCGGCGTCGGGTTGATGGCTGGTAAGGACGACATCGAGACTGGCTAAATCTGTCACCAGGCGGATGGTCTCATGATCGTCGGCCAGGCGATGGTAATAGTCGAGCTGCGCCATGGCTTGTTGGTGCGCTTCGACGGCCGTGCGGTACGTTTTGCCCCCGTCCAGGCTGGTGAAGCGGTTGGCGGCGGGCATTACAAACAACGTGCCAAAGACAAGTCCCACGCCCCCCTTTTGCAATTCGGGCAGGGTGACGATAGGAATACCGCGCACGCCGGCCGAACTTTGCGCGCGTAGTTGGTCGAGGGGGAGGCGTTGGTCACGGCCGTATCCCAACGCATTGTACGCCAGGTCCAGATGAGCATCTACAATAAATGTCACTTGATCAACTCCCGCAGCGTCGCCAGATTGACCACGTCCATATCAATTTCACGGCCGTCGTCATCCTTCTCCGTCTTCGGCGTTTCTAAATGGCCGCCCAAATCCGCCCAACGCGAGTCATTGACAAAATTAGCAAAACCTTCACGCCCGATAAAGCCCTGCCCAATGTGTTCGTGCCGGTCTTTATTGGAGCCGAGTTCATGTTTGCTGTCGTTGAGGTGGAAAAACTTGATGTGCTGTAAGCCAACGATTCGGTCAAACTCCGCCATCGTTGCTGCATACGCCTCTGGGCTGCGGATGTCGTAACCGGAGGCGAAGGCGTGGCAGGTGTCGAAGCAAATGCCCAGGCGCGGGTCGTGCCCGACTGCTTGCAGCAAATAAGCGAGATGCTCAAAACGGCCGCCGAGGTTGGTTCCCTGCCCGGCCATGTTTTCCAGGCAAATGGTGGTGTGGGGGGCGGAGACGGCCGTTTCCGTCACCAATCGTCGCAGCGCTCGCGCAATCGCCGCCAATCCTGCCTGCTCATCGCTGTCCATGTAAGAACCAGGGTGGAATGTTAGCAGGGGAATCCCCAATGCACCGGCCCGTTCTACTTCATCCTTAAGCCCCTGGTACGATTTTTCCCACAGCGCCGCATCTGGCGAGGCGATATTGATCAGGTAACTGGCATGGACGGCCACCGGGTAAATATGCGGATGCGTCTGCGCCGCTTCCTGGTATTGGGTAATGTCTTGCGCTGTTAGCGGTTTGGCCTGCCACTGCCGGTTGCTCTTTGTGAAAATGAGCATGGACTCGCAGCTCGCAGCCTCACCTCGTCGAAAAGCCGTGTGTACACCACCGGCCGTACTCATGTGCGCCCCTAATCTCATGATGTTCTCCGAATTTGCTTTGTTCTTGTCACCGAACCAGATGGTCTGGCATATCGCTGCTAAAATAGCCAATGGTTTCTGCGTCGTTCAGGGTATAGACCCCATCCCCCACCACCCGCCAAATCTTTTTTCCGGCCAGGTCAACGACAAACTCCTCTTGCAAATACCCGGTCGCTTCGCCATCCATTGTATACAGGGTGTTACCCTCTAAATACGCAAATTGCTCACCTTTTTTGTCAATTAACCCACGCATGATTCACCTCCGTATAAGATTATGAGCCGTAAACTGTAAACGGCTAACGGCTTACCGATTACGGAACAACAAACGTTGCTTGAATGGTGTTTTCCGCGTCTACTAACGTTACTAACTCCCCAGACTCCCAGATAGGTTGTTCCAACCCCCAATACAAATCGGTGGCGCTGTTTTGACCCGCTTCTGTATGCAGCAGCAGTCCGGCGCCATCACCAAAGAGGGTAAAGCGATCAAAGGTATACACGTGCCCATCCGTATCAGCTACCTTCCAGTTGAGCAAACCAACCTGGCGGCTGCCGGTGTTGACGATTTGCACCGCCTCATTGGTCAAATTGCCAGCGCCGATAACGGCCGTAATCACCAGCTTTACCTCTCCTTGTTCCAGTTCTGTGGTGGGATTGGGTGAAGGAATAACGGCCGCCGTTGCCGTTGCGGTTGGCGCCGGCGTCGCTGTCGGAATGCCCCCCACCGGAATAACAAGCTGCTGCCCGACGCTGAGTATGTTGGGGTTGGCGATATTGTTGGCCGTGATGATGTCATCCAGCGCCACGTCATAAAATTGACTGATATTCATGAGCGTATCGCCAGCTTGCACCGTATGCACCAGCGGCTCATTGGGGTCGGGCGCTGGCGCTTCCGTGACTTCAGGGATGGCGGCCGCGGCGGCTTCAGCCGTCGCCACGGCAGGGAAGGGGGTCGCAACGGCCGTTTCCGGCGCGGCCACCTCATCCGGCTGTGCGCCACGATTATCCCACCAGAACAAAATCGCCAGCACCACGACCGCCGACACAACAATGTTAATTAAGATGAAAGGTAACATGCGCCGCAAAGACATAAGCTTTCTCCCAGGATAACTGATCCTATTGTACAACAGCCAGCCGGAACCGGCATGGCGACTTGATTGGACAGGAGTAGGTTTTGCGGGAAAATAAGGGAAAAAGGTTGCCCATGATGACAAAATCCACTTACCAACAATTACCCCGCAACGTCTGGGTCGTCACCATCACCAGCTTTCTCACAGACATTTCCAGCGAAATGGTCATTAACCTGCTGCCCCTGTTCCTGGCTAACGTGCTGGGGGTGCGCACCAGTCTCATCGGCCTCATTGAAGGAGTGGCGGAAAGCGCCGCCAGCCTGCTCAAAATTTTCTCCGGCTGGTTTTCCGACAAATTGGGTCGGCGCAAAAGCCTGGCTGTCGCTGGCTATGCCATTTCCACGCTAATGAAGCCCTTTCTCTACATCGTTGGTAGTTGGGGCGGCGTGCTGGCCGTGCGCTTTGGCGACCGCGTGGGCAAAGGGGTACGCACCGCCCCACGTGATGCCTTGCTGGCGGACAGCGTTGACGCGCAGCATCGTGGGTTGGCGTATGGCCTGCACCGCGCCGGTGATACGGCCGGGGCCATGATCGGCTTGCTGATCGCCCTGGCTGTGATTTGGGCGGCGCAGCAAGGGGCGGTGGCCCTGACTCGCAGCGCCTTCCAGCAAGTGGTGCTGGTGAGCATCATCCCTGCTGCGTTGGCCGTGGTCGTGTTGGCGGTGGGGGCGCGGGAAACGGCCGTTGCCCACCAACGCCCCCTTCCCCAGCTATCCTGGCGCGGTTTCGATCTCCGCTTTCGCCGCTTCCTACTCGTGCTCATCCTCTTTACTCTGGGCAACTCTGCCGACGCCTTCCTCATCCTGCGCGCCCAAGAACGCGGCCTTAGCGTCCTCGGTATTCTGGGTATGTTAGCCACCTTCAACCTGGTCTACGCAGTCCTCTCCGGCCCGCTGGGCGCTTTGTCAGACCGGGTGGGGCGCGCGCGGTTGATTACCGGTGGTTGGCTGGTCTATGCGCTGCTTTACCTGGGCTTCGCGCTGGCGCAAACGGCCGCCCACATCTGGCTGCTTTACGCTTTGTATGGCGTGTACTACGCGGCCGTAGAAGGGACGGCCAAAGCATTCGTCGCCGATCTCGTCGTTCCGGAACAGCGCGGCACGGCATTTGGGCTGTACAATGCGGCCGTTGGCATCGCCATCCTCCCTGCCAGCCTTATCGCCGGCGTGTTGTGGCAAGGGATTGGTCGTTGGCACGGCTTCGGCCCCGCGGCCCCATTTTTGTGGGGAGCGCTGTTGGCGGGAACGGCCGTTATCCTTTTCAATACCTGGGTAAAACAGGAAAATAAGTAGAGGTATTGCCTGTTGCGTAATATTCATTTGAACCGCACGCTCAAATCAGGGACAATAGAACCGATTACTGACTACTGACCACCGATTACTGACTACAGGGACATCAAACATGGCAAAGCCACTTAAAATCTTATTCCTCAGCGCCGAAGTCGCGCCCTTCGCCAAGACCGGCGGCCTGGGCGACATCGGCGGGTCGCTGCCCAAGGCGCTTAAAGCAATGGGGCACGACGTGCGCGTCGTCATGCCCGCCTACCAAAAAATCGAGTCTGGTTATCCCGGCGTAGAGCCGTTGGCGCACATCTTCACCGTGCCCACCGGCGCCGGCGACATTCGCACCGGCGTTTTTCAGGGCATGCTGCCTAACAGCGATGTGCCCGTCTACTTTATCGCCGAATGGAATTTGTTCAATCGGCCGTCGCTCTACGGCTACTGGGACGATGCGTACCGTTTCGCCTTCTTCAGCAAAGCGGCCCTGGAATTGATGCGCTCCCTGGATTGGCGTCCCGACGTGCTGCACGCGCACGATTGGCACACCGCGCCGGCCGTCACCTGGCTGGCAACGGCCGGTCAGTCCGACGACTTTTTCCGCGGCGTGCCCAGTGTCTTCACCATTCATAACCTGGCGCACCAGGGCAAAACCAACTGGTACATCATGGATTACCTGCGCATCGTCACCCATGCACTCATGGAGGAGGCTTACAGCGAAGTGAATTTTATGGCGCGTGGCATTTACCACGCCACCCTCGTCAACACCGTCAGCCCCACCTACGCCCGCGAAATCATGACCTACGAAGGGGGCGCGGGCATGGATGGCTTGCTGCGCCACCGCCAGTATGATCTGCACGGCATTTTGAACGGCCTCGATTACGACGAATGGAATCCGGCCACAGACACCCATCTGGCCGCCAATTTTGACGCTGAAAACATACAAAAGCGGCTAGAAAACCGCCGCGCCTTACAAATGCGCGCCAGATTGCCCCAAATAGATAACATTCCCCTGGTCGCCATGGTTTCCCGCCTCGACTGGCAAAAAGGACTGGACATCATGGGGCACGTCATTCATCAATTGATGAATGGCTATTCTGGCCCGGCGCAATTTGTGGTCTTGGGAACCGGCGCGGCGCAGTACGAAGCGATGTTCGCCTCGCTGTCCGCTTATCACCGCGACAAGATGACGGCCTTCCTGTCCTACGAAGCTGCCCTGGCCCCGCTCATTTACGCCGGCAGCGACATTTTCCTGATGCCCTCCCTGTTTGAGCCATGCGGCCTGGGGCAGCTCATCTCTATGCGTTATGGCAGCGTGCCCCTGGTACGCGCCACCGGCGGCCTGGCCGACACGGTGCAAGATGGCATCACCGGTTTCAGCTTCTTTGACTACAGCGCCGACGCCTTCTGGCATGCTCTCCAACGCGCCATTTACGTCTACAACGTGGACAAACCGCTCTGGCAGCAAATTCAACACAATGGTATGATGGCGGATTATTCCTGGAAAAAATCAGCCCAGGGCTACCAACAGTTGTATGATTGGGCAATCGCGAAAGTAGGGAGATAGTGCAGTTAACGCGCTAATACACTATCGCACTAATAACTAAAGGACTAATTATGAGATTTCCACGTGCCGCAGGCGTCTTAGCACACCCCACATCATTCCCCAGTCGCTATGGTATTGGCGATTTTGGGGAAGCTGCGTATCAATTTGTTGATTTTTTGGTGGCGAGCGGGCAATCGCTGTGGCAGATTTTGCCGTTGGGGCCGACCGGCTACGCTGATTCGCCGTACCAATGCTTCTCCGCTTTTGCCGGGAATCCGTTGTTGCTCAGCCCGGACAGGCTGGTCGCTGATGGCTATTTACCGGCAACGGCCGTCCAATACGCCCCCTCCTTTCCAGTACATGAAGTGGATTACGGGCCGGTCATCGCTTACAAGAACAGCTTGTTTGCCCAGGCGCACCGGCATTTTCAGCAAGCGGGGACGGCCGTCCAGCGCGCCGCCTTCGCTCAATTCTGTCAGGAACAAGCCTTCTGGCTCGATGATTTTGCCCTCTTCATGGCCGTGAAAAATTACCATGCGGATCACGAAGGGGGCGTCTGGAACACCTGGCCGACGGACATCGCCCGGCGGGAGCCAGTGGCTATGCAGCAGTGGTCCCAAAAATTGGCCGACGAAATTGAGCGGCATAAATTCCTACAGTTCCTTTTCTTCCAGCAGTGGCTCGCTCTGAAGCAATATGCCAACGACCGGGATATTAAAATTGTCGGCGACATCCCCATTTTTGTCGCTTACGACAGCGCCGACGTGTGGGCCAACCGCGACTTGTTCTATTTGCACGCCGATGGTTCGCCAGAATTCATCGCCGGTGTGCCACCGGACTATTTCAGCGTCACCGGGCAGCGTTGGGGCAATCCGCTTTACCGTTGGTCGCGCATGGCGCAGGATGATTTCGCCTGGTGGGTAAAACGGCTGCAAATGACCTTTACCCAGGCCGATATTGTGCGCATTGATCATTTCCGCGGCTTCGATGCTTACTGGGAAATCCCGGCGGAAGAGCCGACGGCGATGGTCGGGCGTTGGGTGAAAGGGCCGGGTCTTCACTTTTTCCAAAAAATGCGCGACCAGTTGGGCGACCTGCCCATTATTGCCGAAGACCTGGGGGTCATTACGCCATCGGTGCGCGCGCTGCGCGATCAGTTTGATTTCCCCGGCATGAAAATTTTGCAATTTGCCTTTGGTGGCGAGCGTAACAGTGACTTTTTGCCGCATCACTTCGGCACGCCGAACTGCGTCGTATACACCGGCACGCATGACAATGACACAACGGTTGGCTGGTATCGCAGCGCCGACGAGTGGGAACGGGACCACATCCGCCGTTACCTGTCGGTGGATGGGCGCAACATTGCCTGGGACATGGTGCGGCTGGCGTGGATGTCGGTGGCGGATACGGCCGTTGCCACCCTGCAAGACCTGATGCGGCTTGGCGGCGAAGCGCGCATGAACTTCCCCGGCAAAGTGGGCGGCTACTGGCGCTGGCGCTACACCCCGGACATGCTCGACGACAGAATTCAATATTACCTGCGTGAAATAACGGATTTGTACGGCCGTATCCCGTCCGCACAGCCCGCCCCGGTTGAAGTAACCATCGAAATGGAGGAAGCATAGGGACCACCATTTGACATTTCCCCGGCCCTATGGCAAAATCACTCCTCGCAAGCCCCTGTAGCTCAGTGGATAGAGCGTCGGCCTCCGAAGCCGGAAGCCCGTGTTCGAGTCACGGCAGGGGCACACAGGAATAAAGAGGCAAGCCGTCAGGCTTGCCTCTTTTGTGTACACACATTCTTCATGGCAACTTGCTGCTGTTGCTGCTACCATTGCCAGTATGAGGAAATTACCGTTTTTGCAAGCAATTGGGCTACGGCCGTTTTCCCTGTTCCTGACCACCTGCCTCATCTTACTCTTGTTAGCCATTGTGCGCGCTGATGAGCGCAGCGACAGCTATACCCTGTTTTTCCCCTTTGTGCCGCGCGCGCCGCAGCCACCGCCGCCGGTGACAGCGCCGCTGTATGGGGTCAATTTTATCACCTCGGCCGAACAGCAAGCGGATGCGCAGCAGTTTCAAAATGGCCTGGCTACCGGCGCGGCCTGGGATCGCTGGCCGTTGTATTGGTTTCACGTAGAGATGTCGCCGGGGGTGTATGATTGGTCCACGCAAGATACGGCCGTGCTGGACGACATCAATCATGGCTTACGCATCAATGCCATTTTGCTAGGCACGCCTGGCTTTTACACCACGCGCCTGGCGCAAGCGAACGATGCCGCGCGTCCAGAGTCGCTGCGCAATTTTCGTATCAGCGCCATTAACAGCGCCACGCCGCAGGGGGTGTATGCGCCTATTTTCACGGATGGCAGCGACGTGCCTGGCCCCGGCAAGCAAATTAACCCGGAGAATAAGTGGGCGGGGTTTGTGTTCACGGCCGTTTCTCGCTACAAACCGGGTGGCGTGTTGGCGCAGCAGCAGGGTTGGGGGGCCGGCGTGGGCATTACCCATTGGGAAGTGTGGAACGAGCCAGACCTGGTCTGGTTTTGGGATGGCACGCTGCCCGACTATGCGCGCCTGCTCAAAGTGGCCTACCTCAGCGCCAAACAGGCGGACGCCAACGCGCAAATCTTGTTTGCCGGGATGGCCAATAATTTCGCCTATCTCAGCTACTATGCGGATGTGCTTGCCATTTATGACCAGGATGCAATGGCCGCCGCGCATGGGTATTACCACGACATCTTTGCCACGCACAGCTATTTTTACGCCTGGCAATCCTGGTACCACGTCTGGCGCGCCGAACGGACCATGCGCGATCATGGACTGAGCAAACCAATCTGGTTGAATGAGTCGGGGGTGGCGGTGTGGAATGATTACCCCGGCCCGATCTGGGATGCGCAAAGCGGCGCGCGCGCCACACAGAGCGAGCAGGCGGATTACATCATCCAGAGCGCCCTCTATGCCCTGTTCGCCGGGGCGGACGCCATTTTTCACTTTCAGCTTTATGATGGCTGTGGCAACCAACCGGCCGGGACCAATTTTCCGCCGCACAATGGGGAGTTGTGTGACGAAAATGGTCTATGGAACGGCCTGCCATGCGCCGGTGACGCCAATGGTCTGTACCGCAACCCGACCGACGCCACTTGTTTTGCGCAGCACCCACAGCCGGAGACGGCGCGCGACAGCCTGGCGGCCTATCGGGTGTTGACGACTTACGTCACCGACGTTTACCCGTATTGGCGGCAGCGCCCGGGCAGCCCGAAGTGCATGGGGCCGGGGAATGTGGCGACGCCGGGACAGGAGTGGATCGCCTTTTATCAGCCAGGGAGCGGAAGACGTGTTGTGGGGTTATGGGCGTTGTGTGCGGAAAGTGAAACGGCCGTCATCCCCGCCACCAGCCCTACCGGCACGGCCCTCCTCGTCGCGCCCACTGGCAGCGCGCAAACCATCACCGCGCAAAATGGGGTCTATACCATCTACTTGCCCGGCGCGACGAACCGCAACACCTTCCCCGATGGCACGTTGACGGAATTTTACCCGATTGGGGGACGGCCGTTTATCCTGGTGGAGGCAGACCCGAATCGGTAATCGGTGATCAGTGGTCAGTGACCGGTGATCGGTAGTCGGTGGTCAACCGATTACCGATTACCGATTACCGTTCACCGATCACCGGTCACTAAATCTCCCCGGTGGAGATGACGTGCTTGACCTCAGCGATGGCTTTGGTCACTTCAATGTCGCGGGGGCAGGCGTTGGTGCAGTTGAAGATGGTGCGGCAGCGCCAGACGCCGAACGTGTCGCCCACCACTTGCAGCCGGTCGCCGGCGGCCTGGTCGCGGCTGTCGAAGATGAAGCGATGCGCCTGGACGATGGCGGCGGGGCCGACGTAACGGCCGTTTGCCCAAAAGCTCGGACAGGAGGTCGTACACGCCGCGCACAGAATGCACTTGGTCGTATCGTCAAAGCGGGCGCGGTCTTCGGGGGATTGCAGCCGCTCACGGCCGTCGGCCGGTGGGGGGCTGTCGTTGATGAAATACGGCAGCACCGATTTGTAATGGTCCATGAAGGGTTCCATGTCCACAATCAGGTCTTTGAGTACCGCCAGCCCTAAAATCGGCTCCACTTGCAGCTTGACGGTGGTTGCGCCCGGCGCGGCCAACCGCTGCACCAACGTTTTACACGCCAGCCCGTTGGCGCCATTGATGCGCATGGCGTCGGACCCGCAAACCCCATGCGCGCAGGAGCGGCGCAGGGCGAGCGTGCCATCTAGTTCCCACTTCACGCGGTTGAGCAGGTCGAGGACGGTATCGGTGGGTTCCACGTTTTGCAGCGTGTACTCTCCCCACCACGGTTTCTTGTCTTTTTCTGGATTAAAGCGGCGAATGCGTAGTTCAACTTGCATGGTTTCGTCTCCTGGTTGCCCGTAATCCGTAATCGGTAATCCGTAATCGGTAATCCGTAATCCATTGTCCGTTGTCCGTATACGGTTCACGGCTCACGGTTCACGGCTTACGGTTCACGGTTCACGGCTTACGGCTTACGGTTCACGGTTTAGTAAACGCGCGCCTTGGGTTGATAGCGGCCCAATGTCACCGGTTTGTAGGTCAGGCGATATTGGCCGTCGGCGTCTTTGTGGCAGAGGGTGTGCGTCAGCCAGTTTTGGTCGTCCCGGTTGGGGAAGTCATCGCGGGCATGGCCGCCGCGACTCTCCTGACGCGCCAGAGCGGAAACGGCCGTGACCTCCGCCAACTCCAATAAGCAGCCCAACTCCCACGCTTCCAACAAATCGCTGTTGAATACCTTCCCCTTGTCTTGAATTTGAATGTTTTGGTAGGCGGCGCGAAGTTGGTTGAGCGTGTCCAGCGTTTTGCTGATCGTTTGCTCGGTGCGGAAAACGCTGACGCCGGTGGTCATCGCTTGCTGCATTTGCTGCCGCAGTTCATATGGCTTCACCGCGCCGGTGTTGTGGCGAATGCGCTCAAACGCGGCGATGACCTCAGCGGCGGCATTGGCCGGTAACGGTTCCAGGTCAATGGTCTGCACCAATTTAGCCATGTGCTGCCCGGCGCGGCGGCCGAAGACGACCAGGTCGGTGAGCGAGTTTGTGCCCAGTCGGTTGGCCCCATGCACCGAGACGCAGGCACACTCCCCGGCGGCGTACATACCTTGCAGCACTTCTTTATCGGCGTTGAGCAGGACACGGCCGTCTACATCTGTCGGAATGCCGCCCATCGCATAATGCGCCGTCGGCTGGATCGGCATCGGCTCCTTGACCGGGTCTACCCCCAGGTAAGTGCGCGTGAAATCGGCAATGTCGGGCAGCTTGGCTTCAATGTACTCCCGATCAATGCGCCGCGTTTCGCCATCTTCGGCCAAATAGCGGTTCACCGTTTCCGGCGTGATGTCCAGGTGGACGTAGTTCTTGCCATTGACGCCGTTGCCTGCCTGTATTTCCAGGTAAATGGCGCGGCTGACCACATCGCGGCTGGCTAAATCCTTGATGGTGGGGGCGTATTTCGTCATGAAACGCTCCCCTTTGCCATTGAGCAACACGCCGCCTTCGCCGCGCACCCCTTCGGTAATCAAAATGCCCAGCTTGAAAATGCCGGTGGGGTGAAATTGGAAAAATTCCATATCTTGCAAGGGAATGCCCCGGCGCAGGCAAATGGCCGCGCCATCACCGGTGAGCGAGTGGGCGTTGGAGGTGACTTCCCAACAGCGCCCCCACCCGCCGGTGGCGAACATGACCGCCTTGCTGTGGAAGATGTGGAAATCGCCGGTCGCAATTTCCACGGCGACCACGCCGCGCACGCTGTCGCCCACGCGAATGAGGTCAACGACGTGAAATTCGTCATAGAAGTTGACGTTGTGTTTGATGCACTGCTGGTACAGGGTTTGCAAAATCATGTGGCCGGTGCGGTCAGCCGCGTGGCAGGCGCGCATCACCGGTTTTTGCGTGTCGTTGTTGGTATGCCCGCCAAAGCGACGTTGAGAGATACGGCCGTTGGGGAAACGGTCAAACGGCAGCCCCATGTGCTCCAGTTCAATGACCACATCAATTGCCTCTTGGCACAGCACGTCAACGGCGTCCTGGTCTGCCAGATAGTCTGACCCCTTCACCGTGTCATAGGCGTGCCATTCCCATTTGTCCTCTTCCATATTTCCCAAAGCCGCGCCGACGCCGCCCTGCGCCGCGCCGGTGTGCGAACGGGTGGGATACAGCTTCGATAACACCGCGACATTGGCGCTGCGGCTGGCGTACAACGCCGCCATCAGACCCGCGCCCCCCGCGCCAACAATCACGGCGTCAAAAGTGTGAGTTTTTACAGTTGCCATGTGTGGAAATCCTTTTTTAATTGCTGCCTAAAACCTTGCCGGCGTCAAAGCTGGCAATCGCCACGCCGGCCCAGATGATGGTGATGACGACAAAGGCGGCTAGAAAATAGGTGATGAATTTCATCGTTTTGTCGTTGTGGATGTAATCGCCCAACACGTTGCGCAGCCCATTGACGCCATGTGAGATGGCAAAGGCCAACAGCAGCATGTCATACGCCTTCCATCCCCACGATTGCCACTGCAAGGCGACAAATTCCAAAGTCAGGTTATGGACGCTGTTGAGGACGTGCTGAATGACCATATGGCCGACGGCCAGCACCAGCAGCGAAATACCCGACAAACGCATGAACATAAAGCCATATCGCTCTAAATTGGAACGAACCTGGACTTTACGATGAGTAATACCAGATACAGTTGTCATCAGTTGCTCCTTGTCAATGTAACCCAGGTCAGCGCCCTGGGTTACCCTTTATGATGTGGGGAAGGGGGGCAGCGCCCAGCAGTTCACTTCGCCGCAGTGGGTGACAATGCCCACGAACATGTACAGACCGATGGGGATGAAAATGACGAAGAAGATGACCCAGACGAACAGGGCGCTTTTTTGCTGATATTTCCACCACTCTGGCTTGAAGTCCAGCAGCGTGATGCGGATGCCGTTAAACGCATGATACAAAACGGCCGCCATCACCCCAATTTCACCAATGCCAAACAATGGATGTTTAAAAATTTCAATGGACCAGGCGTAAATTTCTGGCGCGTAGGTCGCGTTGGCCGTGTCCCACACGTGAATGACCAGAAATGACAGGATAGCCAGGCCAGAGAGGCGATGGGCGATCCAGCTCCAATGACCGCTGCGGCCACGGTAGCGAATGCCTTCACGCAAGGTAAGTATTAACGTGGACATAGACACTTCTCCTTACTTGGGTAACTTGTAATATCTCTATTTTGCCATGAATTTATGTTTCCTGCATAAAGTCCATTGCTGCTTGCCTCCGTGTGTGCCCACTGCTACACTTACCCTTATATGTTACGTCCTTTCCACTTGCGTGATTTGCCCCTTGTATTGCGCTTAAGTGAACATGGGGTATCGCTCCACTCAGAATCAGCGCTGATCAATGATGTGCATCCTCTGCGTGGAGCTTTGTTCAACTTGTTTATTGGGGGTGAATTTCCGACGTATGTGTGGAAAGCTGGAGATGGAGATGGCGCCGGGTTTATCCAGTTGCATCTCAAGGAAGAGAATCATCGTGGTCATATTCTTTATATAGGGTCTACAGTAAATGCAGCGGTGACGCAGACGGCCGTCGCCCCTCAACCCAATGAAACCCATAACCCGTTTGTGAATGAGGACGTCTGGCTGCCATTACTGGAACAGGCGGTGATGGAAGTTGGACAGCATGGTATCCATAGTTTGGTGGCCGAAGTCAGCGAAACTGGCCCAGAACTGCCTCTGCTGCGTCAGGTTGGCTTTGCCGTTTACACGCGGCAAGATATTTGGGTTTTAGATGGGCGTGAAGAGGTCAGTGACGACGACGGGTTAACAATGGCCTTGCAGTTGCGCCGTCCTGCAGATGATTGGGATATACAATTGTTGTATGCAAATATCGTCCCCCGTTTGGTGCAGTTGGTGGAACCACTGCCCCCATTAGAAACGGGGAAATCATGGGTGCTGCGTGAAAAAAATGAACTGACAGCATTTGTCCATTTGAATGTTGGTGAAACGGCCACCTGGCTGCGCCTGTTTATTCACCCTAATGCCGAGTCACGCGCCGAAGATATTACTCAGGCCGCTTTGCGACTTGCGTCGCGCAAGCAGAATCATCCTTTGTTTTGTTCGGTGCCACGCTACCAGAGCTGGCTGCAAGGGGTGTTGCGGCGGTGCGGTTTTGTGTTTTGGGGCAGCCAGGCAGTTATGGTGAAGCATACGGTTCATCATCTACGACGGCCGTTACCGGAGTTGACGGCCGTTCTCGAATCACAAGGAATTACGGCCTCCGCGCCCATGGTACAGCGGTATTATCACCCAGAGACAAATGGGCATGGGAACGGCCGTAAACCACTGTTTCGCTTTAGGCATCGTGTAAACTAATCAGGGAATATGAATCATACACTGAAAGCAAAAGAAGATTTACAGGCATTACTTGAAATTTTGCCACAGCGTATCCGCCAAAAAATCGAGGAAATAGGGCGTGAAGACGAACTTTTGGAAGTCATCATGGATTTGGGGCGCGCCCCCTCCGCCCGTTATGTGGCGGGTGAACTGCTGCTGCTGCCAACAGAAGTAGCTCAGGCGGAAATTGATAGGGTCGTCAACAGCATTGGCGACTTCGACGACGATAACCGCGCCGGCATTGCCCGCACCTTGCATCGTATCTCCGCCATTCGCAACCGGCGCGACATGATCGTCGGCTTGACCTGCCGCGTGGGGCGCGCTGTCTATGGCACCATAGACATCGTTTTAGATATTGTGGAGGAAGGGCACAGCATCTTGTTATTGGGGCGTCCTGGCGTCGGTAAAACAACCATGCTGCGCGAAATGGCGCGCGTGCTGGCTGAAAGCAAGCGCGTCATCATCGTAGACACCTCCAACGAAATTGGCGGGGATGGCGACATCCCCCATCCGGCCGTGGGCAAAGCGCGCCGAATGCAAGTGCCCCGTCCCGCCCATCAACATGAAACGATGATCGAGGCAGTGGAAAACCATAACCCCGAAGTGATCGTCATTGATGAGATTGGGCGTGAACGGGAAGCGGCCGCGGCGCGTACCATTAATGAGCGTGGGGTGCAGTTGATTGGCACGGCGCATGGCAAAACGTTGGAAAACCTGCTGCTGAACCCCACATTGTCTGACCTGGTGGGCGGTATTGAAAGCGTCACCCTTTCTGACGAGGAAGCGCGGCGGCGCAGCACGCAAAAAACAGTGCTGGAACGGCGCGCGCCACCGACGTTTGATGTGTTGATCGAGATTCAGGACCGGCAGCAGGTGTTGGTGCATAAAGATGTGACCAATTCTGTGGACGCCATGCTGCGCGGTGAGGCGCTGCAAGTGGAACATCGCTCGCGCGCCGAGGGTGGCGGGGTCAAGATTGATAAACAGCAGTTGGTTGTGGATTCGCCGGCTGTGACGGGACGGCGCGATCCGCGTTCTATCGAAGCGCGTGGCCCCAGTCGTGGCCGTGTGGTGCGCAGCAATGGGGATGGTCATGGTGAGGTTGGGGGCAACGGCCGTACCGCCATTGACCTCTCCGAACATCCTGTCGCCCCGGAAAAACAGATCCGCGTGCTGGCTTATGGTGTGGCGCGCAACCGTCTGCACCAGGCTGCTAAACGGATGGGCGTGCAGTTAAGCGTCGTTGAAGACCTGGAAGACGCCAACGTGCTGGTCACGTTGAAAAGCTACTACCGCAAGCGCCGCCGTCTGATCAGCGAAGCGGAACAGCGCCGCATTCCGGTGTATGTGCTGCGCGCCAATACCGTGAACCAGATGGAAAGTTTCTTTGTGCGCGCGCTGGACTTAGAGGCTGTGCCGCCTGACCCGTTTGAAGCGGCCATTGCGGAGGTGGAGCGCGCGATTCAGTTGATCGGTGCCGGCCATTCGCACGTAGACCTCAGCCCGGTAGGGGCCTCGGTGCGGCGCTATCAGCATCAGATCGCCCGTCAAGCCAACCTGGTTTCGCATAGCTACGGAGACGAGCCAGACCGGCACGTCCGTATCTTTAGTACGCGCCGCAACCAGAATTCATAGTTCGTCGAGCGTTGGGCGTCGTGAGTTGGAACCGACGCCCGACGCCCGATGCCCGACGCCATGTTTATCACCTTTGAAGGACCGGAAGGCAGCGGCAAAACGAGCCAGATTCGTTTGTTGACCGCTTATTTGCAGCAAGAAGGGTATACAGTTTTGGCAACGCGGGAGCCGGGGGGAACGCGCATTGGCGACCAGATCCGCGCCTGTTTGCATGATGTGGCGAATAGGGAGATGACGGCCGTTACCGAAATGCTGCTCTATGCGGCCTCGCGGGCGCAATTGGTGCGTGAATTGATACAACCAGCCCTGGCAGATGGTGGCATTGTCTTGTGTGATCGCTTTGCCGACAGCACGATTGCTTACCAGGGTTACGGCCGTGATCTTTCCCTGGATGATTTGCACTACATTACCCAAGTCGCCACCGGTGGCCTGCAACCGCACCTCACCATTTTGCTGGACATTGACGTGGAACGTGGTCTGGCGCGCCGCGCCAGCAACGCCGAAGAGATGAACCGCCTTGACCTGGAAACGACCAGCTTTCATCAGCGTGTGCGCAGTGGGTATCATCAATTAGCGGCCAACGATCCGGCGCGTTGGGCGCTTGTGGATGCCGACCGCGCTGCGGATGTCATTCAGGCTGAATTGCGCGCTATAGTTCACCGTAAACTCGCGCACAGGTGTAGATGACGGGAAGGGTGATAAACTCTTTTGGCTCTTTAGGAACTCAGGGGGTTGACAAGCCGTGAAACGTGACCAGAGAGGCATCACGTTTCACGCCCTTCCTACAATAAATCACTACCTGCCAATTCCGGCATAGATTCCTCAATGGAATCAGGTGATTCGCCGCTTTCCAACCGATCAACGACTTCGCTAAATTCGTCCCCCAAGTCTTCCCCCATTTCTCGACCCATTTTACGCATGAAACGGCCGATTGATTTGGGATCGTCTTCATCGAGACCGGACAAGGCGCTGTCGTCGAGCATGGAATCCATGCGCGTATCGTCCGATTTGGCGACCGCAACGCGGCCAATACGCCGACGCAGGTTGACGCTGTGGCAATGTGGGCAAACGGGAACGGCCGTGTCATACTCTGTAAATGTGTAGAAAAAGCGAGACGGCCGTTGGCAATCGTTACAAATATAAACGTAATCAGGCATAATAAAACTCCTATTTATAACAGACATTATACGCACAGACATCGGAGGCGCAAAGTGACAGAACAAGACCCTTACCACATTCCCCATCACCCATTGATGCTCGTCATTTCTGGGCCTTCTGGCGTTGGCAAAGATACAATCGCGCGTGGTCTTATTGAGCGCGCGCCAGACGCTTTTTATTTTGTCGTTACGGCAACGACACGACCGCCGCGCGTCGGTGAAATGCATGGGCGCGACTATTTTTTCCTCAGTTTCAATGAATTTGCGCGGATGATCGAAGCCAATGAACTGTTGGAATACGCCATCGTCTACAACGATTACAAAGGTGTGCCCAAGCAGCAAATCCGCGACGCCCTTGCCAGTGGCCGTGACGTGGTGATGCGCGTGGACGTACAAGGGGCCGCCACCATTCGCAAGTTGGTTCCCAATGCCATTTTTATTTATTTGATGGTTGAGTCCGAAGAATCCATGGTGCAGCGACTGCGCGAACGGCGTTCAGAAACGACAGAGGATTTACAGCTGCGGATAGCCACCGCTCGCCAGGAATTGAAGCGCATTGGGGAATTTGATTACTGTGTTGTCAATGCGCACAACACACAAGAAAAGACGGTAGAGCAAATCTTGTGCATCATGGAAGCGGAACGGTGCAAAGTGGGCCAAACTCCCGTCGTCTTATAATGGCGTCCGACGCTTCGACGTCCGACGCCTCGACTCACGTAATGATCCAGGCGATAATGCCAACCAGGAGCACGATGCCTAGTCCGTAAAGCGTGGCGAGTTTGAGCACGCGCCCTTCGTCAGCGCCGGAGACGGTACTGCACCCCACAATCACCTTAGCCGGGGCAAACAGCGAGCCAATGGCGCCACCGGCCGTTTGCACCGCTAAAATCCAGGGCACAGACAAACCCAGAGCAAGCGCCGTTTGCTGCTGCAATTGGCCGAAAACGACGTTGCTGTTGGTGTTGCTGCCAGTCATGAACGCGCCCAACGCGCCGATGAACGGGCTGAGCAGTGGGAAAATGGGGCCGGTGTTGGCGCTGAGCGCCTCGGCCAGCAGTTGGGTCATGCCCGCGTGCTGCATGGTCAGAGCCATCGCCACCAAGGTATAGACGCCAATGGTGGGCTTGATGGAGCCTTTCAGGGTTTTATGCCAGATGGTACGGCCGTTATAACCCTTTCCCCCCTTCATTTTTTCCAGCGGCCCACGCCATTTGTACCAGGCAAAGACGAGCAAACTGGTGTAGAGCAGCAGCGCCCCGGCGTGCCCAAACAGGTCTATGGAACGAGCCGGGCCGGCGGCAATCGTCCAACCAAAGCTGGTTGCTGTCGCCCCAAAGTTGGGCGCAATGATGACCGCATCCAACACGTCATGCAGCGCCAACTGCCCCACCACAACGACGATAATGAGGATGAGATAAGGAAAAAAGGCCCACATCAGATGGTTGCGATTGAAGCCGTCTTGCTGTGCGGAACGGCCGTTAGCCGTGCCCGTAAAATAAAAAACAGCCACGATCAAGCCCGCCAGGCCACCGCCAAAAGCGGCCAACGTCCACAACCCCGCCACAGCCAACCCCCACTGCACCGCCCCCATCACCACACCCACCAGCAGCACGAACCACCACTGCTGGCGAATGGCGTTCATCCCTTCTGCCAGCCACAACACGGCAAACCCGGTCGCCACGCCACACAGGCCAAGCATGATGCCCGCCTCGTTGGCTAACGTTGCGCCGGGCAGTCCGGTGGTGGCGATCATCGAGATGAAGGAAGATCCCAGCGATCCAAACGTGACTGCCCAACCATGGCCGAGCAGCGCCAGCACCACAGCGACGTCGGCGGCAAACCCCAGCCCAACGAGCAGCGGCGCCACAACGGCCGCCGGCACGCCAAACCCGGTGGCCCCTTGCAAGAAGGAACCAAAAACCCAGGCGAGCAGCAACGCTTGTGCAGACTGTGTTCCCGCCAGCTTCGGCATTTCGCGCCCAATGGCTTGAATGACGCCTGCTTCGTTCACCGTATGGTACAGCAGTAAAGCCATCCAGATGATGTACAGGACAAACAAGGCCAGAAAAACAGCACGGCCGGCCGCGATGAGCAGCAGGGGGATGTTGGCGCCAAAGATGAAGAAAGAGACGAGAACGGCCGTTATCCAACCCGCTATTCCCGCTTTACTCCCCCCCCAATCGCGGCCAATCATGAAATACAACACCACTAAAATGGGCGTGGCTGCCAAAACAGTGTTGAGAATGGTCAATGATGGTAAAGACATACCATATGAGTATAGCATGAGATTGAGGCGGGTAAAATCACTTACAAAAGCAAGACGCTTTGGTGACAATATGGGATCAGATTTGACGCTGACCGGGAAAGCTCATAAAATTGAGGTGTGTTTAATGACGTTATGAATTCCCAATCGTTTTTGCTGCACACCCTTACCTTGACTTCTTGCATCTGTTTCACCGCCTATTCCGACCCGGCACGACTTGACAATCAGGCAGGCAAATGCAATCCTATTTAACTCTCCAGACACAGAAATTCCATACAGCAGAAATGCGAAAATACAGCGGCCAAAAAGAATATCGGTGGCGTCTGCTACCCTTGTTTTGGCCGGTCCCCTGACCGCGCCAGAGCGTTAGTAGTTGCTGCTGGCATAAAATCTGCTGTCTATGTCTTATCTGGTTGATGATGAATTTTCTCAAGTTAAGTTTGTGAAAAACTGATGGGGATTGGTAGCTCAATACCTGCTCCGTTTTCAAATTAACATAATAAATATTCTATGGAGGAAAAATAGATGAGATGATTGCTTTTACAGGGGAAAATTAGAGTAGATCGGTAACTTGTTTCTGTAAATGGCTTGCGTGCCAATTCCAGTTTTGGGCATGTTCCCAAACTGTCACTCAAATAAGCATCCTGATGAAAATGTCACGTCAGCCAACATGTTAAGGAAGGCAAAAATCAATGAAAACGAAATCACGAGTTTTTAAGATTTTGACAGCAGTGACTTTATTAGCGCTTATAGCTGTCACCCTTACGACTCTATCGGCAACGGCGGAAACCAGCGCTCCCAGCAGCGCCGGGCTTGTCGCCGAGAGCCAGAACGCAGCGAATCTGTATGGCGTTAGCGAAACAGGTTTGTACATTGTGCGCTTTACGGAACCGGCGCTGGCCAGCTACACCGGTGGTGTTGCCGGATTAGAGGCGACCAGCCCACAGGCAACCGGCGCGCGTAAATTGGATGCGAATGCTCCTGCGGCTTTGGCCTATACGGACTATCTCACGCAAAAGCATAGCCAGTTCACGGTCACCATGGAACAAACCTTAGGACGTTCGGTGGAAGTGGCCTTTGACTATATTGCTGCTTTGAACGGGATGGCCGTCGCCATGAGCCATGAGGAAGCGGCCGTTGTTGCCGGGTTGCCCGGCGTTGCTGCTGTTTATGGCGACACCCTGCGCGAACTGGAAACCGAAGTCGGCCCCCTGCACATTGGCGCACCCGCCATTTGGGGTGGCGACACCGGCTCCGGTACAGCTACTCGTGGCGAGGGCATCGTCATTGGCGTCATTGACTCCGGCATCAACTCGCAGCACCCCTCCTTTGCGGCTACGGATGGTGACGGGTATGTCCATACCAATCCCTATGGCGCGGGCACTTACCTCGGCTGGTGCGCTGCCAATGCCGGCTTCTGCAATGACAAGCTCATTGCGGCCTATGGCCTGAACCCGGTGGGCGGCAGTCCTGAGGACACCGACGGTCACGGCAGCCACACCGCCAGCACCTCCGGCGGCAACGTCCACACCGCGACTTTCGACATTGGCCCCACTACCTACAACATTGACCTGCAGGGCGTTGCTCCGCGGGCGAACATTGTGGCCTACAAGGTTTGTAATCCTTCTTGCCCCGGTACAGCCAGCGTGGCAGCCGTGAACTCGGCCATTGCCACCGATCAGGTGGACGTGCTCAACTACTCCATCTCCGGCAGCGACAGCCCCTGGAACGACCCGGTTGACATTGCCTTCCTGGATGCCAGCAACGCCGGTATCTTTGTCTCCGCCTCCGCCGGTAATGCTGGCCCTGGCCCCAGCACCGTCGCCAAGACTGGCCCCTGGAATGCGGCCGTGGCGGCCAGCACCATTAACCGCGTCATTGCCAATACCGTGGATGTGACCGGCCCGACCACACCCCCTGAGCTGCAAAGCCTGGCGGCCGTGCCCGGTGAACTCACATCTATCCTGGCCGACATCACTGCTCCGATCCGTTATGACGCCACCAATAACACCGGTTGTACCGCTTTCCCCGCTGGTTTCTTCAACGGCGCGTTGGCGCTTATCCAGCGCGGTGGCTGTACATTTGCTGTCAAAGTGACCAATGCGTCCAATGCGGGCGCCGTTGGTGTGGTGGTCTTCAACAGCGTGGGTGGCCCGCCCATCAGCATGGGTGGCCTGACCGGTACGCCCCCGGCCTTCATGCTAGACTTAGAGGATGGTATTGCCCTGCGCGACTATGTTGTTGCCAACCCCACCGCGACAGCGCGCGTCAACGTGGCTACATCCTACATGGTCAATAACGATTGGGAAGACATCGTGGCCGGATTTAGCTCGCGCGGCCCCAGTCAGTACGAAATCCTCAAGCCAGACTATATTGCGCCAGGCGTGAATATTCTGGCGGCTGTGGCCTCTTCCGGTGGCGACCCGGCACAGTACGCCTTCTACCAGGGCACTTCCATGTCCTCCCCGCATGGTGCGGGCGCGGCGGCGCTCATGGTAGCCTTGCATCCCTCCTGGTCCCCGGCAGAAATTAAATCGGCCATGGCTTCAACGGCCGTTGGCGGCCTGCTGAAAGACAATGGCGTCACGCCGGCCGATCCCTTTGACGTAGGCTCCGGCTTGCTGGCTCTGGGTGGCGCGAGCACGGTGGGTTTGGTGTTCGACGAGACCGGCGCCAACTATGCCGCGGCCAACCCGGCCCTGGGCGGCGATCCCAAGACGTTGAACCAACCCAGTGTGGTCAACTACAACTGCTCTGACACCTGCACCTGGACGCGCACCGTTAAAAGTGTCCTGTCTACCTCGGCGACCTACACCGCTACCTTCTCCGGCCCGGTGGGGATGAATGTCACGGTTACCCCCAGCACCTTCACCATCGCTCCTGGAGCAGAACAGGTTCTGACGATCACCGCTGATGTGACCGGTTTGCCACTGGACACCTTTGCCTTTGGTAGTATTACCTTGGAGACGGACGCGACCTGGCCAACTGATAGTGGCCCAGCGCCTATGGTTGATCTGCTAACTGAAGCTTTCACAGACGAGACCTTCCCGCCTGCAGGTTGGGCTGTATACAAGTTGCAAGGTAGTGGTACGTCCACATGGGTACGTGATACAGACCAATCCAACAGCGCACCAGCTTCTGCACGCCGTATGTATGGTGGCTCTGCTGATGGCGATCAGGATGATTGGTTGGTAACGCCACCGCTTAACCTGATCGGCTCCACCCTGAGCTATGTTGATCGTGGTCACTTCCCCGAACCACCCACGCCCATGTCCTACGTCTACTTGCCGTTCATCACCCGCCCGGCGACGACATCGCAAGGCGACTCAGGGGAGAGCGATTCTCTGGTGTCGGCGATGGCGACTACAGACTATGGCTATAGCGGTGTCTGGATCTCGACGGGTAGCTGTGATCCCGCTGATGGCGACTTCGTCGAACTGCTGGAGACGTCTGACATTCCCGCTGACGCCTGGCGAGATGATCCAGTAGTCATTGATCTAAGCGCGTATGATAGTCAAAGCGTTTGTCTGGCATTCCGCTATGGTGGTGAGTCCGCCCATACCTGGTGGATTGACGACGTACTGGTGACCAGTGAACCGCCGGCAGCGGTACCGGCTTCCGATACCAACATCCCGGTGGTGGTTATCCCAACCGATACGGAACCGGACATCAATGTCAGCCCAACCAGCATGGCTGCTTCTCAACCCCCCGACACCACCACGACCCAGGCGTTGACCATCGGGAACGTCGGGACGGCGCCATTGACCTGGAGCATTGTTGAAGCGCCTCTATCCATTCGCCTGGAACTGTCAGGCGCAGGACCGGATGCGCCGGATGATGCGCCCATTGTGCTGGCCGTTGATGATGGTTCGGGTGAAAATGCCATTGGCGTTGGTGGATCGCAGTTCCTCTGGCTCAACCGTTTCAGCCCCAGTGCGGGTAGCTTCCCTGTCGTCCTGGATCAGGTGGACGTGATGTTTGGCTATCCTGCGAGCACGGGTGGCATTAACGTGGGCGAACTGGTGGATATCTACCTCTACGAAGATGCTGACGGCAATCCGGCCAACGGCGCCGTTCATCGCGCCTCGCTGACCAATCAGGCTGTACAGGCGGTTGATGGCGTTACCTGGTCCACCTATACCCTGGCTGCGCCAGTGACATTCAATGGCCCTGGTGACATTCTTATTGCGGTGGTCAATCGTACTGCTGGCGTCACTCCCGGGACCTTCCCGGCAGTGATTGACCAGTCGTCTGGTAGCCAGATGCGTTCGTGGGCCGGTTTCGGCGTAGTGCCTGGTGACCCACCGGTGTTGCCGCTGCCGACTTTCGGCATTATTGACTCGTTTGGCGCACAGTTTGCCGGTAACTGGCTGGTGCGTGGCTTTGGTATGGCGAATGTGGCTTGTGACAGCCCGGCCGATGTGCCGTGGCTGAGCGCCTCGCCCACAGGTGGGACGACGGCCGCCGGCGGCAGCAGCAATGTCACCGTCAGTTTCGACTCTACTGGCCTGGCGCTTGGCGACTACACGGCGCTGCTCTGCATTACCAGTAACGACCCAGATACGCCTCTGGTAGAAGTGCCCGTTACCCTGACGGTCGGGCAAGCGCCGAACATTGATGTGGATCCATTGAGCCTGTCGAGTACACAGGCGGTGAACACGACAACCCAGCATACGTTGGATATCGGCAATGATGGCGAGGCTGACCTGACCTGGGACATCTTCGAGGATGGCACAGAAGCGGCCGTTCTCGTGGATTGGGACGACGACTTCGACAGCTACGCCACCGGCAGCCAACTGCACGGTCAGGGTGGCTGGAAAGGTTGGTTCAATGATCCAACAGCCGGCGCGTTGACTAGCAGTGCCCAAGCGCGCAGCGCCCCCAATTCGGCGGCCATCCTCGGCGCTTCTGACCTGGTGCATGAGTATAACGAGACCAGTGGGCAGTGGGTCTACACAGCCTGGCAGTACGTGCCCAATGACTTCACCGGCCAATCCTACTTCATCATGCTCAACACCTATAACGACGCCGGTACCGGCCTCAACTGGTCAGTCCAGGTGATGATCAACGGCGGTACGAACCAGGTGGTGAATGATGGCGGCGTCTCTGGTGGTTCCTTGCCGCTGATCCGCGGCCAGTGGGTCGAACTGCGGCTCGAAATTGACCTGGGCGCTGATACCGGCGCTTTCTATTACAACAACCAACTGTTGTACTCCGGTACCTGGAGTGGACAGGTGAGCGGCAACGGCGCGGTGCGCATTGGCACAGTGGACCTGTATGCCAATAACGCTTCGGTGATTTATTACGATGATATGAGCCTGGTTGATGTCACTGTGCTGCCGCCTTGTGATGCGCCCAGCGACATTCCGTGGGCCAGCGTGACGCCAACCAATGGAACGACCGCGCCTGGCGCTGCCACCTCGGTTCAGGTGACGCTCGACTCTAACGGTCTGACGGATGGCGTTTACAATGGCAATCTGTGTATCACCAGCAATGATCCCGATCCCGGCCCCGGCAATGGAACGGACCTGGTGGTTGTCCCTGTGGAACTGACTGTTACTGGCACCCCGCCCACCATTGTCGTTGACCCGGCGGAGGTGAGCAGCACCCAGGTAGCCGATACGCAAGTCACGCAAACGCTGACCATCAGCAACACCGGCGAGAGCGACCTGGTATGGGATGCGTACACCTGGGATCCGCCTGCGGCCGGTTTTGGACCACAGTTGGCGCCTGCGGCTGCGGGCAGCGCTGGGCAGCGGGGCGCGAGTGCCGCTGCCGAGGCGGGACCTGTGGCCTATGCACTGATGGGTGATTTCACCGAAGGTTTTGATGACATCACCAATCTGCCGGGCTGGTTTGCGCAGAACAACAGCAGCCCGTTGGGTACGACGAACTGGTTCCAGGGGAATAATACAGTCTTTCCGTCGCACGCGGGCGCCCCCACGGCATACATTGGCGCGAACTTCAACAATACGGCCGGGGTCGGCACCATCAGCAACTGGCTGTTAACTCCGGAACTGACGCTGTATGATGGCGACACCTTCAGCTTCTGGACACGCACAACGACGGGCAGCAGCTGGCCGGATCGGCTGGAACTGCGGTTGAGCACGGCGGGAGCGAGCACCAACGTGGGCACGCTGGCTACAGATGTGGGGGACTTCACGACCTTACTGGTCTCGGTGAACCCGTCGTTGGTGTCCGGTGGTTATCCTGAGGTGTGGACGCAGTTCAGCGTGACCCTGAGCGGTATTCCGAACGGAACAACCGGGCGCTTTGCTTTCCGTTACTTCGTGACCAATGGGGGTCCGTCTGGCTCAAACTCCAACTACATCGGTATAGACAGCGTGGAGTATGTAAGCGCGGCGCCGACAACCTGCAGTGCGCCGGTGGACATTCCGTGGGTGACGGTGACGCCGATCAGTGGTACGCTGCCCGGCGGCGACGCGATTGATCTGGATGTGACCTTCGACAGCACGGGCCTGGCGATAGGCGTGTACACGACGACGTTGTGCATCAGCAGTAACGACCCGGTGGCTCCACTGGTGGAAGTGCCGCTGACGCTGACGGTGACTAATACGGTTAATGGTTTAGCTGTCTCGGAAGATCAGGTGGCATCTGGCGCGGTGAGGACGATGATCTTATCGCTATCACCCGCGCCGCGGAAGTCACCTTTGACCTGACGGCGACTGGTAGATGGGTGACGACGCCTGACAGCAACTGGATACCGTTGGCTGCGGGTGTCAGTAACCTTACCTGCCGTTCATCATCAGACCGTAAGGTAGACGTTGGTTGGCTGGCCGGTTGTGCCGGTTAGCTGATTGAGTGAATTGGAAAAACGGCCGTTACTTGCGAGTAACGGCCGTTTTTTTGTGCGAACTGATCTATAACTCCTTGGCAGTCTCGCGTCCACGCCAGTTGAGGGTAAGATTAGTCAAGCGCCACACCGTTAAACTCTAATTTGACGAATAATATAAAATAATTAAAATGTTCTCACCGCAAACGAGTCCTTATATGGCAACGCCAGCCACGGAACACCAGGCATATTGTTACCAGCGCCGCTGATCCCATGCCTGGGTTTATCATTCAACACAACGACTACGCCTCTCTGGGAAAGTTTGTTAGTTGGTTGACTTGCCAGCCGACTAACCAACTAACAAATCTGGCCGTTACCATTTAACACCCAATCCTTCCTGAGCAGATGTCGGATGGGATTGCCTTTCAAGGAGGTGAGGTTAAGAGGTTGGTATAAACGAGGATCACTATATTCCCCTTGCCCATGCCCATGATGTCGCAAAATTATCGTTCTTTTTATCAGGTTAGAAGGAGATTCCGTTATGTCTCCTCCAAAGGTGAAGGTTAGAGATGGTACGCAAATCTATAAAGTTTCTTCTCTTGTTGATCGGTGCGACGTTGTTTGCGGCGACAGCCGCAGCGCAACCCTCGCAAACATCTGAAAATGCAACGGCCGTAGACGCGGGCAGCAGTCGTGTCTATAACGAAGCCGCAGGCGAGACAGAATCCGCTGTCTACATTGTGCAATTGGCCGATGCCCCCCTGGCGACGTATACCGGGGGGATCGCCGGCCTGGAGGCGACCAGCCCTCTGACTACCGGCGCGCGCAAGTTGGATAGCAGAAGCCCCGCCAGCCTGGCCTACGAGCAATACCTGGCTGGTGTACAAGATCGCTTTGCCGCCGACATGAACGCCCTGCTGGGACGCAGCGTAGATGTCAGCTTCTATTATCGTCATGCCTACAATGGGCTGGCTGTCTTCCTTTCCCCCGCCGAAGCGGCCAGAGTCGCCGAGATGGATGGCGTCCTCTTGCTCTACCGCGAGCGTGAGGAAGAGATTCTCACCGACGCCGGTCCAGATTTCATCGGCGCGCCGGAGCTTTGGGGTGGCAGCTATACCGACAGGCAGTACGCTGCTACCCTGGATGGCAGCCAGGAAGTGCCGCCTAATGCGTCTACAGCCAGCGGGACAGGGACATTTGCCTATAACCTGCTGACGAAACAACTTACCTGGAATATCGCGCACGATGTAGCTGCGCCAACGGCCGCTCACATCCATTCCGGTGCGGTGGGCGTCAATGGCCCCATCCAGGTCCCCCTGGACCATACGGTAAACCCGATGGTTGGCTCGGCCACGTTGACGGATGCGCAGCAGGGTATGTTGGTTAATCAACTGCTCTATGTCAATATCCACACAGCTGCTTTCCCCGGCGGTGAAATTCGCGGCCAGATCGTCCCGACCGGCTCCATGGGCGAAGGGATTATCATTGGCGTCATTGACACGGGCATCAACTCCAGCCATCCCTCCTTTGCCGCTGTGGGTGGCGACGGTTACATTCACACCAACCCCTACGGTGCGGGCAATTATGTTGGTTACTGCGCGACCAACCCTGGGTTCTGCAATGACAAGTTGATCGGCGCGTGGGCTTTGCACACCTCCTCAACCAATCCTGAGGACACAAACGGGCATGGCAGCCATACGGCCGGTACAGCCGGCGGCAACTTCTTGCAAGACCCTGTGTTGTATGCGCCGACGGCGACTTATACTTTCACGGCCGTTTCCGGCGTAGCCCCGCACGCCAACATCATCGCTTACCAGGTGTGTTTTCCCTCCTGCCCAACTTCCTCTACCACGGCCGCCGTCAATCAGGCAGTCGTTGACGGCGTAGACGTGACCAACTACTCCATCAGCGGTGGGACGAATCCTTACGTGGAGACAACGGCCGTTGCCTTTCGCAATGCCGTAGCCGCCGGCGTGTTCCCGGCGAACTCTGCCGGCAATTCCGGCCCTGGCGCCGGCACGGTTGGGCATCAGGGGCCGTGGATTATGACCGTTGGCGCCGGCACGCATGACCGCGCCATCCTGAACTCTGTGGTAGACCTGACCAGCAGCAGTGGCCCATTGCCTGATATTTTGGGGCAAAGCCCGACGGTTGGTTATGGCCCGGCGCCGCTGGTCTATGCGGGCGATCCCCCGTATAACAATCCGCTTTGTAACCCATTCCCCGCTGGTACATTCACCGGTCAGATAGTCGTTTGTGATCGTGGCGCCATTGGCCGGGTTGCCAAAGGCCAAAACGTATTAGATGCCGGTGGCGGGGGCATGATCTTGTTGAACGATGCGCCCAGCGCGGCCAGCCTCAATGATGACACCCACGTTTTGCCCGCTACCCACATCAGCTATGCTGATGGCGTCATTTTGAAAGCGTGGCTGGCTACTGGCACGGGGCACATGGGGCGCATTACAGGTGGCGCTGTAGATTACAACAGTATGTATGGGGACAATATGGCGAGTTTCAGTTCGCGTGGTCCGGCCGGTTCGACTGTGCCGGGGTTGGCGAACCTGATCAAGCCAGACGTGAGCGCCCCCGGTCTGAATATCCTGGCGCCTTACTTCGCCGGGTTTACGACCCCGCCCTCGTTCAATATCATCAGCGGCACCTCGATGTCTAGCCCGCACGCGGCCGGCGCGGCGGCCTTGATCCGGGCGCTAAACCCCACCTGGACGCCGGCCGAAGTGAAATCGGCGCTGATGATGACCGGGATAACGGCCGTGGACAAGGAAGATGGCGTTACACCGGGCGACCCCTTTGACTTTGGCGGTGGCCGCATTGACCTGACGACGGCCAGCTATGTCGGCTTTGTGCTGGACATCACCGATGCGGAATATGTCGCCGCCGACCCGGCTATTGGTGGCGACCCCCGTTTGCTCAACCTGCCGAGCATGGCTGATAACAATTGTGCGGGTAGTTGCAGTTGGACGCGCACGCTGCGCAGCACCCTGGGGACGGCGCAGGAGTATAACGCTGCGGTGACCGGGCCAGCGGGATTTTCTGGTACGGTGACGCCGGCCAACTTCACGATCCCGGCTGGCGGTACGCAGGTGATCACCATCGCGGTGGAAATCGCCAGCGGCACATTGAATGCCTGGACGTTTGCCAATGTGTCCATTCAACCGGTGACCAGGGCCATGACCGATGTGACGGCGGCGCACATGCCGATTGCCGTCATCCCAACAGACTTCATCGAGCAACCGGGCATCAGCCTGGCTAAAACCGTAGGCACATCCAGCGCCACTTGTGCGGTGACGGATGCCATCACTGTGCCGGCGGGCACGGCCGTTACCTACTGCTATACCGTGGCGAACATCGGTAACGTCACGCTGAATCTCCACGACCTGGATGACAGCGAACTGGGCAGCATCCTCAACGGCTTCCCCTTTGCCCTGGACCCCGGCGCATCTGTTTTCATCACCCAGACTGTCACCCTGACCGAGACAACGGTGAATTTCGCCACCTGGACCGCTTATAATGCCGGGCCAATAGATGTGGTGACGGCTACCGACACAGCCACCGTGACCATTGGCATCCCGGACCCGCCGAATATCTTTGTTGATCCCCTGGCTGTCAGTAGCGATCAAAACCCCGATACGCAAACGCAGCATGTGGTGACGATCAACAATACCGGTGGCAGTGACCTGATCTGGCAAATCTTTGAAGAGCCGGCCACTCGCCCTGCTGCGCGTCCCTTGTTCCCTGCCACGCCGGTCGGTTTCAACTCGGAAGCCGCCGTAGCGGCGGAGATCGCCGGCCTGGAGATCGGCGCGCCATTGGCGGTCATTCAACCCAGCCTGGAGGCGCGCGCCCTGGCGAAACGCGCACTGCTGACGACCGGTATTTTGTTGGCGCCAGACTCTACCAATGATCGCATCATGGCCCTGGACCCGATCACCGGCGATGTGATCGATCCTGACTTTGTGCCGCAAAATGCAGTGGTCGGCACGGGAATCCATGCCATTCTCAGCGCCAGCGGGGACAGCATCTTGCTCTCTGATCAGATTGGTGACGTGGTACACGAGTTTGATCTGGATGGCGCTTACCTGGGGGTCTTCGCTCCCGCTGGCGGCGCGAATACGGCCATCATGGACAACATTCGCGGCATCAGCCTGGACGCGAGCGGCAACTTGCTGGTAACGGTTGGGGGCGGCGCGAATGTTGACGCTGTTGTCATGTTTGATACCGCTGGCAACCATCTGGGCAACTTCATTGCCAATGGCGCAGGTGGATTAGACAATCCCTTTGACGTCTACGGCCGTTCCTCCGATTGGCTTGTGGGCGGTATTGACAGCGACGCCATTCACCGTTACGACCCGACGGGCGCTTACATCGCCAATCTCACGCCCGTCAACACGTTCCCCGAACAAATCGCCGAAGCCGGCAATGGTAATGTCCTGGTAGCCAATTTCAGCCCCTCCACCGAGGAAGGCGTCCTGGAATATACGGCTGCCGGCGCCTTCGTTGGCCGTTACGACCCGGCCGGATTGGGTGGGTATCGTGGGGTATATGAACTACCCGGCGGCACTATCCTGACCACCACCGGTACCGGCGTCCATGAAATTGACCGCAGTGGCAACCTGGTGCAAAGTAAAATCACGGGCATCAGCGGCCGCTTCATTGAGTATGTCGTGATCCAGACCGGCTGTAACGACCTGGCCGACATTCCTTGGGCCTCGGTGACGCCGGACAGCGGCACGACGGCGACCGGCGCGGCGACGAATGTCACGGTGACGTTGGATTCGACCGGCCTGACGCCTGGTGACTACAGCGGCAACCTCTGCTTCTTCAGCAATGACCCCGATGCTGGCCCTGGCAATGAGACAGACCTGGTCATTGTACCGCTGAGCCTGACTGTGTTGCAGACGCAGTTTGCCACGATTGAGCTGACTAAGACGGTGGGCACGGAAGCGGCCGTTTGCGCAACCACGTCTGAGATCACCGTAGATAGCGGCGATGTCGTTTACTATTGCTACGAAGTGAGCAATACCGGCGATGTCCCGCTGCCGCTGCATGACTTGGTAGATGATCAGTTGGGGACGATCTTCACCGGATTCGCCTATAACTTGCAGCCCGGCGAAAGCGTGAATACGGTCGCCGCCGGGTTGACCATCAGCCAGACCATCTACCTGACGACGACGAATACGGCCGTGTGGACGGCTTATGATGGCGTCAGTTTTACCGCTACAGCCAGCGACTCGGCGACCGTCAATGTCAACGTGGCGCAGATTGGCGTGGCGCCATCTAGCCTGAGCAGCACGCAGGCGCCGAACACAGTGCATACTGAGACGTTGACCATCAGCAACAATGGCAGCGCCAGCCTGGCCTGGTCAATTGTTGAAGCAGGTACTGTGTTTGCGCCGCATTCCCCGGCCGTTGTCCTTTACGACAATGGCCCGCTGGTCACGCATCCCGGCGGCGGCGCTGGCGGCGCAGACGACTCCCGCCTGCAAAACTCCACCCTGCTGATGACGACGCTCGGCTTTGGCAACCAATTCGCGGTTGGCAACCGCATGGCCGATGAGTTTGTCGTTGACGACAGCGGCTGGATATTGGACACCGTGACCTTCTTCGCCTACCAGACAGGCTCTACCACCGCATCCACCATTACCGGTGTCTATGTGCAAATCTGGGATGGTCCGCCAAATGATCCCGGCTCCAGCGTCGTCTTTGGCGATCTGACCACCAACCGCATGGTCTCGACGGGCTGGTCGAACATCTACCGCACGTCAGAGACTTCGATTGGCAATACGACCCGACCGATCATGGCTAATGTGGTTGACCTGGGCGGTCTTTTCTTGCCTGCCGGAACGTACTGGTTCGATTGGACGACCGACGGCACGCTGACTTCTGGCCCCTGGGCGCCGCCTATCACTGTTGTCGGCCAGACGACGACCGGCAATGCGTTGCAGTTCACCGGAACCTGGGGCGCGGCCAATGATGGCGGCAGCCTGACGCAGCAGGGAATGCCGTTCGTTATTGAGGGATCGCTTGCTTCTGCGTGTGGCGACCCCGAAGATATTGCCTGGTTGAGTGTATCTCCAGATAGCGGCAGCACGGCCGTCGGGAGCAGCAGCGACGTCACCGTGACCTTTGACAGCGCCGGGTTGATGGGCGGTACCTACAGTGCAACGTTGTGCGTTCACAGTAATGATCCCTTCCAGCCGTTGGTGGAAGCGCCGGTTACGTTGACGGTAGAGAGTGTATATGGCGTGGAATTGACCGCTGCGCAGACGGAACTGTCTGGGGCGACGGGAACAACCGTGACGTATACGCTGACGCTGACCAATACCGGCACAAACACGGACACGTTCGATCTGGCGGCGACCGGCGTTTGGACAACGACGTTATCTGAGAGCAGCGTGACCCTGGCATCTGGTAGCAGTACGCAGGTTGCGGTCACTGTTGCCATACCGGCAGATGCGGCGGATGGCGAGATGGACGCCGCCGAGGTAACGGCAGCGTCGCAGACGGATCCGGCCGCGACCGCCGACGTGACGTTGACGACGACGGCCGTTGTGGTCAGCATGTATGGCGTGGAGTTAACTGCGGCGCAGACGGGACTGTCTGGCGCAGCGGGGACGACCGTGACGTATACGCTGACGCTGACCAACACCGGCACAAACACGGACACGTTTAACCTGACGGCGACCGGCGCCTGGACGACGACGTTATCTGAGAGCAGCGTGACCCTGGCGGCGGGCGGTAGTACGACCCTGGTTGTCACCGTCATTGTCCCGGCGGATGCCGAAGATGGCGACGAAGACGCGGCGGTTGTCACGGCTGCCTCGCAAACGGCCCCGATGGTGACGGACAGCGTGACGTTGACGACGACGGCCGTAGCCGCCGAGCCACCCATGTCTTACATCTACTTACCGTTCATCATCAAACCGTAAGTCAGGCGTTGATTGACTGAATTGGAAAAACGGCCGTTACTTGCCAGTGACGGCCGTTTTTTTTCCTATCTCTCATTGCACTCGACCCTGCTTTTCATTTATCATAGTACCGTAGTAACCCCATCAACCTGATCATGTTTAACAAATCAAGGAGAAAATGGTCTATGAAACGCAAACGGTTGTTGATATTCATGTCATTCCTGGTCATGTTTGTTTTGTTGCCTCTGGTTGTGCTGGCGCAAAGCCCGGTGGCGGCCGCTGCAGATTCGGCCGAAACTCAATTAGAGCAGGCGATGGCCCTGGCCGCTGAGCAAGAAACATCTGCTCCGGCGACAATGCCGTCCGTTATCCTTGCGCCGCAAACTGTGGAATACCCCCTGTTGGTAGGCGTAGACGACACCACGATACCTGCCTACCAGATTGATCCCATCACCAACAACATGATTCAAGCCTTCATCGGCGCCCAGGTGTGGGGCGCGGCTTTCGACGAAGCGAATAACCTGGTCTATTTCAACAGCGGCGCTACCCTCTATGAGTGGCCGGTTGGCGGGGCCATTAACCAGCTCGGAACCATTGTGGACGGCGGTGGGAACAACCAGAGTATGGTTGGCCTGGCTTTCTACAACGGCACGTTGTACGGGACGAAAAACATCGCCAATGAAGCCATTTGGGCCATTGACACCGATACGCTTGTGGCGACGGTACACATTGATTATGTGGACGCCGATTTGGACTGTGGTGGTTTTGCCGCTGACCCCAACAACGGTGTTTTCTACTGCGCCAATGATGACGCAACGCCGTATGGCATCGGTCTGGTGATTATTAATCCCGATGCGTCGGTCACGCCGGTCGCCGCCTACCCGGCCGGGCAGACAGATATTGATGGCCTGGCTGTCAGCCATGATGGCTATGCTTACCTGGTGATAGATGAACCGGGCTTCATTTACGTGTATGATTTGATTGGCGGCGTCTACGCCCCGCCCTTGAACAATCCCTGGACCACTGCGGAAGTGTTTTCTGCTGGCGCCTGGATTTGGGAATCAGGTCAACTTGTTTGTAATAGCGATCCCATCACCATCCCTTCCTCAGGCGCGGCCACACCCTACCCATCGGACATCAACGTGACCGGCTATGGCGCGGCGCTGACCGACGTCAACGTCCACCTGCTGGACATGAACCACACCTGGCCGGACGACATAGACATCCTGCTGGTTGGCCCACAGGGAGAAAACCTGATCATCATGTCCGATGCCGGGGGCAGTGGCGACCTGGTCAATGTGAATCTCATCTTCGATGACGCTGCGGCCGGGCCACTACCCGACGCCACGCAAATCGCCTCGGGGACGTACCAGCCCAGCAACTACGAGGCCGGGGACACTTTCCCCGCGCCAGCGCCGGCGCCCTCCGCCGAGACACAGTTGGCTGTTTTCAACAATACAAACCCCAATGGAACCTGGAGCCTGTACGTCGTAGATGACACTGGCGGCGACTCCGGGCAAATCGCCGGTGGTTGGTGTCTGGAACTCGCGGCGACGGATCCCGAAGCACGCCTGGCGGTGGCGCACCTGGCGCCCTTTACCGCCGATCCGGGCACGGCTGTTACCGTCACCCTCAACGCCACCCCCGTCCTCACTAACTTCGTCTATGGCGACTCCACCGCTTACCTCACCGTTCCGGCGGGCAGCTACGACGTAGCGGTGTACCCGGCGGGCAGCGCCACCCCGGCCATGAGCGGGACCTTCACCCTGACCGGCGGCGTGGACTACTCCGTCATCGCTACCGGGGACGGGGCGAACCACCCGCTAGAACTGCTGGCGCTGGTAGACGACAACAGCGCGCCCGCCGCTGGCGCCTTCAAACTGCGCCTGGGGCATCTGGCCCCCTTTGCCGCCGGGCTGGCGACGGCCGACGTGCGCCTGCAAGATGGCACACCGGTAGTGACAGATGTGAACTTCAGCGACGTTGCCCCCTACCTGGAATTGCCGGCAGGGACGTATGACCTGAAAATCACCACCCCCGGCGGAGCCACGACGCTGATAGACCCGATGCCGGTGACGCTGCCGGCGGGGGCGATAGTCAGCGTCTTCGCCACCGGTGAGGGCAATAATCAGGCGTTAGGGGCCTTCGCCTGGCCGTCGGATGACGTCGGCTTCTTCCTGCCGCTGGCCCCGGTGATCGCCGTCAGCCCTGCCGAGCTGCTGGCGACACAGGTAACAGACAGCCAGACGATACAAACCTTGACCATCGCCAACAATGGCGCCGGGAGCCTGGAGTGGGACATCTTCGAGGAAAACCCGGCGCGCATCCAGCCGCCGCCGGCCGCCCCAGAC
>JACSRF010000027.1 GCA_014879875.1 Anaerolinea sp. | reverse complement strand
CACCACCGGCGTCGGCAACGTACACGGCCGTTCCCAGCACCAACACGCCAGCGGCAACAACCAGCGCGGCCACCCCCAGCGGCGGCTTTTTGCCTACCGCCGCCCCGTGCAGCACAGCGCCCACCATCCAAATCAGGAACACGACAAACGCGCGCAGCGGCCCCGGTACAGATTATGCGGTGGTGGCGCAGTTGGCCGCCGGTGACGTGCGGCCAATCGTTGGCCGCGCCGCCTCTGCCCCCTGGTGGTTGATTCGGCTTGCCGATGGCACACAGGGATGGGTCGCCGATCTGGCCGTGCAGGTGCAAGGATACACGGGCGCTGTTCCCCTCGTCACCGCGCCGGCGATTAATGGGGCCACCCCTACGCCAGGGGCTGCCTGGAACCCAACGCCGCAACCTGGGTGCAACTTCACGCCAGTGGCAACGGCGACCCCTACGGCAACGGCAGCACCCCTGACCACAACCAACCAAACCTCCGCTACCACTCCTGAAGATACCGCCGCCGCAGCCAGCGCCAGCGACACAACGCCGGCGACGCCCCTCCCCACGCCCACGACGATAGCCCCGCCACCACTGCCCGGCGCTAATCAGGAGATCGCCAGCAATACGGCGATAGGCAGCAGCAGCAATAGCAACACAGGCAGCGGCGCAGGTAGCGGCAGCCGCTCGTCCACAGTCGAACCGGTCAACATGACGGCCAGCAGTTTGCTGCCCATTATCGGCATCGTGCTGATTGCCGCTGGGGGCATTGGGTTATTCGCTTTGCGCCGTCACGCGCGCGCCTGAGTTGATGCGCTGGCAACAGATTGGGGCGCTGCTGGTATTTGTCACGCTCGCCTCGTTAGACAATGCTGCCGCCGGCGTACTGCCTCCTCTTTACGCGATTATTGCCCGCGATCTGAACACAAACGATGCCGCACTGGGCATGGTAACGGCCGTCTACGTCCTCATCGTCGCCATCGCGGCCATCGGGTGGGGGTATCGTGGCGACCGGGGCCAACGCAAACACATCCTGCTGTGGGGCACACTCATCTGGGGCTGCGGCATGGTCGCCAGCGGCCTGGCAACCACATTTTGGCGACTATTGTTATGGCAGGGGGTGACGGCCGTTGGCGTGGGCAGCATCAGTTCCGTCGGCTTCAGCGTTATCAGCGACCTCATCCCCGTCCACCGGCGCGGGTTAGCCCTGAGTTTGTGGAGCTTGGCGCAAACGTTGGGGGGCGCGTTTGGCGCGCTGCTGGCAAGCACAGTGGGCGCGGCGAACTGGCGTTGGCCTTTTTTCATCATCGCCACCCTCGGTTTCCTCTTTGCCCTGCTCTATCTCTTCACGCCAGAACCGGCCAGAGGCCAGGCTGAGCCAGAGTTAGCGCCTCTGTTTGCCAGGGGCCAACGGTATGCAGCGCGCATTGAGTGGGTACACTTGCGCCATTTGCTGGCGCAGGGCAGTAACCGCCTGCTGCTGCTGCAAAGTTTCTTCATGGCGCTGGCCTATGGGTCTACCATCTGGATACCCCGCTGGGCCATCGCCCGCGTTGAAGCCGAAGGCTTTGGCCTGGAAACGGCTACCGTCGTCGGCAATTTGTTCGTCACGCTGTTTGGCCTGGGGCTGTTTTTCAGCATCCCCGCCGGGCATTTGGGCGACCGCTGGCAGCAGCGCCGCGCCGACGGCCGTGTGTACCTGGCGATGATCGGGCTGCTCGGCGCCATCCCCTTCTTCATCCTGCTCTATTTCATCCCCTTACACGGCATTGCCATCCCCGCCAACGCGGCCATCTGGGACATGGCCTGGGCTGTGTTGTCCAGCCTGTTTCGCAACGGCTGGGTGGCGCTCGGCTTTCTCGTCGCCGTCATCGGGCTGGCCCTGTACTCGTTTGATCAACCGAATTGGGCGGCAACGATCACGGCCGTTAACCTGCCCGAACATCGCGGCACGATCATCGGCATCAGCCGCCTGGCGCGCGCGCTGGGCAGCGCCTTCAGTGTGGGGCTGGCGGGGGCGCTGTTCACGAAATTGGGAGGAACGGCCGTGCCCCCCCTCAATTATGCCATTGGGCTGGCGTTGTTCCAGGCGTTTGTCATCCCCGCCATCATCTGCTACGGGTTCGCCCGCAAAACCGTGCCCGCAGACGTGGAACAGGTGCGGCAAACGTTACGGAGGTATGTGGGAACGGCCGTTTAGGAACCAGAGGCCGTCTGTGTTCATGTATTCATGTTAGCACAGGCGTTCGATGG
>JACSRF010000372.1 GCA_014879875.1 Anaerolinea sp. | reverse complement strand
AGATGTGTATAAGAGACAGCCCCCCCACAACAAGACGACGTCATCTGGGGCAATACCCGGCCAGACCCCTTTGATCACTTGCCGGGTATGCTGTGCGGGCGTATCCGGCAGTCCATAAGGAACCACGTCAACCAGAGTACGCAGTGAGGGGTCCTGGTGATAGGTGTAGGGATTAATGCGGCCGGCTACTTCCAATTGCCCCAGCCACCAATAGCGCTGCCGTTCGGTGGCGCAAATGAAAAAATCGCTGTGCAAATATTGATGGAACAGGTTCATGACGCGCCCGTACCACTGCACAAATTGTTCTTCCACGCGCGCGTTGGGCAGTGTGGTCAGCCATTCAATCAGCAGGGGGTCATACCCATCCATCACCAGCGCGCAGGGCAGGGTGGCAAACTGTGGCATTTCGGGGGCAATGTAAGGGGAGAGGATGATGATTTCTGCCCACTCGGCCGCAGCCTTCAGCGAATCCCAATCGCCGCGCGTATAGGCGATTACCTGCACACCGGGCAGACCGACTTGCAACGCTGCCAACGCCTGCTCATTTTGCGGGCGAATCGCTAACGTCAGGTCGGTATAACGACCTAAAATGCGGCTCAGGTGGTAATAGCGAATGCCAGGGCCGGCCATTTTTGCGCCAAGTACGTCATGGCTGACCAGTAATGTACGGTATCGTGGCGTTTGTGTCATGGCTGCTGCGGTTCCCATTCCCAGGTGGCCGGAATTTGTACCAGACCGAAAATTTCCCGGTTGCCGGCGCTGCCTATTTGAAAGGGGTATGCTTTGACATGATGGTCGTAGGTAAGCGCGTATTGGGTATTATGGATAGCTGTGGAAATGACGTATTGCGCTGGCAGGAGGGGCAGGTCGGGAATGCGATAACGCACCACGCCGGCGCCTTCTATCCGCTCTATGGGCAGGCCGGCAAATTGTGTGTTTGGCCCGCTGACCTGGACGCCATCTTGCCGGTGAATAGCCAGGCCAAATTCAGGGTTGAGCACCGGTTTGTGGGCCATATAATGTATTTCGATTGTCATGAGGTCGCCGGTTACGAAGTCTTCGCGCTCGTTTCCCTCTTTGTCTAGCAAGCGCACGGCCGTTATTTCGACGTCGCCTGTCCCTAAGCGCTGGAACGGGGCATCCGTCTGCCGGTGTGCATAATGCCCCCGCTCAAACAGAAAGCTCAGGTATTGTTGGATGAGCGTTTCTGTCGCCCCATACGCGCGCATTTCCCCTTTGTCCATCCACAGCAAATGCGTACACAGCTTGCGAATGACGTCTAGATTGTGGCTGACGAGAACAATGGTGACGCCTTTGCGCTTCATCCCAAAAATGTGATTGATGCACTTTTCCTGAAAAGCTTGATCGCCAACGGCTAAAATCTCATCAATGATTAGAAGCTGTGGGTTGACGTGAACGGCAATGCTAAACCCCAGGCGCATGTACATGCCGGAGGAGTAATATTTGACGGGGGTGTCAATGAATGCTTCTAGCTCAGAAAAGGCGATAACCGCATCGAAATGGGTTTCAACATCCTCTTTGCTCAGGCCAAGAATAGCGGCATTGAGGTAAATGTTTTCGCGGCCGGTTAGATCCGGGTGGAAACCAGTACCCAGTTCCAGCAGGGCGCTGACACGGCCGCGTACCATGATGCGCCCGGTGTTGGGGCGCAAAATACGGGCAATGAGCTTCAGTAGGGTGCTCTTGCCACTGCCGTTCTGCCCAATGATGCCCAGGCATTGGCCTGGCAATACTTCCAGGTTGATATTGCTGACGGCCGTTAAATGTTGTTTGTTGTACCGTTTTTGGATTTGTTTGTGCGGTAGTCGTGAAATCAGCAGTTCCAGAATAGATTGCGGCGTTTCCGTAATCAACTCAAACTGCTTATTCAGATTTTCCAACTTAATAACAGGTTGCAGCTCTGGCAAGGGTTGTTGATTCATGTGTATTGACGCAAGGCACAGAGGTGGCGCGGTCAGAGACCGGCCATAGCAAATCGCCAAGTTAATTGCAGACGATTACTTGTCATGGCAGCGAACGCCGAATGGTTGGTAGAAATGTGATCTCTGTGCCGATTAAAATGCGCCCGGCAGCGATATTGTTGTCTGTATTAATTTCACCCGTATCTACGGCGACCTGCACGTATACGTCATAAGCGCCGGGGGGGATATTGCTCCAGACGACAGTTACGTCCTGATTATCACCGCAGCCGCTCAGGCTGACAATCTGCTCGGCGCCAATCTGTATGCCACCGTTTTGCGGATGGGCATCATAAAAACGGACAGTCGTGGTGATCGGCGTCGCCAGGTTGCCACTGTTGGCAATGCGCGCGTGCAGCGTCGTTGTAACCGGTTCCCCTTGTGAAAATGGGAGAGGTGGTCCGGCGCTGATGCGGCTGGGGTAAAAGTCTACTTCGTTGTTAAGGGACGCAGTATAACCGGCAAAAAAATTGCCAATTTCGGTGAGGGTATACGTGTCGCGATTAAACAGGCTGCCGTTGTAGACGTCTTCAGTTGTGCTGAACCAGGCCCACTGTTGTACCAGCCGGTAGCCATCGTTAGGATCGCCGAGGATGGGGTCTGTGGCTGCCAACATGTAATTATACGTGCCGGCCATAAAGGCGTTGACCCGCGCCGGGGGAAAGGCGTTGCCGTCCTCGTCAATAAAATCGGCAGGCATGAGCACGCTGTACTCGGTAAGGTAGATCGGCTGCCCGGTGTAACCACGGTTAGCGAGCCACTGCCGGAAGCGGGTAATGCGTTCGATGAAGATGTCCACTCGATCATTGTCGCGGATGCCCCACACTTCGCCATAGGGCCACTCAATACCGGGCGGGATGTCGGCGCCCCAGCAGTTTGATGGATCGTAGTCGCAGCTTACTTCGTTCAAGATGTAGTTGTGAATGCTCCAGCCATCGGTGGGGAGGGTGTCGTTGTATTGTGCATGGTAGCTGATCAGCACCCTGTCCAGGTAGAGGAGACGCACCGGTGTTGCCTGTACGATGGAGCCAATGATTATTTTGGCTGTCGGATCATGTCCTTTGATCAGATAGTAAAGCTCATGGTAGGCGCGCGCGTAAACAACGGGTTCCAGGTTGTCCTGAAAAGGACTATCTGGCTCGTTGCTGATCAGCCATTTGGCCCCAGGATTACTGGCGATAACGTCGAGGAGGTCAGCGCCGGATGGGGCGTAGGTGTAGCCCTGAGCAGAGGTATCGGGCAGGAAACGGATGGCGGGCATGTATTCAATGCCGTTGGGTCGTGGCGGGTTGGCGTCGGCGCCGAAGTTCATGTACCAGCCAACCCGCAGCGGGGACAGGTCGGTAGCATTGATGTTGTTGGTGACGTTGACGCCAAAACGGCAAAGAGGGGCATCATCTGTGGGGTTGGTAACGGCCGTTACTCCTGTAACGGCCGCTGCTCCTTCTGCGACCGCGGGCGGTGTTGGTTTGCTGATGGCGCCGATCAGCAGCAGTAACCCTGGCAAAAGGCCCCATAAACAGAGGCGCAAGGCGCGTTTTGTTCTCGTCGCGTTCATTTAATGATTAACCTGTATATAAACGGGACGTGTGGTGATGGTAACCGTCACGTAGCCATCATTGTCGCTGTCTACGGCCGTTCCGATCAAATTTCCCATGCCATCCAAAATTGTGAGGGCGGCGGTGGGAATGGATAACGGCCGTGTCTCAGTTGTGCCATATGGGTTGAGCCAGGCAATGTAAAGAGACCCGGTATCGGTGCGGAATTGATGCGCTTCCATTAAAGTAGTGCCCGTTTCCGTGGGGGGCAACGTTCTGACAAATTGGGCATTATTTAACAGCGCAACCGCCGCGCGGTAAGCTGTGTACGCATCCTTAGGAGTAGGCGTGCTTCCCCTGGTGACCAGACCGTAATTGGGCAGAAAATCACCCGGATCATATAACATCCACCAGATCATCACTTTAATGTCCGTGGCAAAACTATGCGCCACAAGCTGCACCAGCCGATCTACTTGCTCGTTATTATTACTGGGGGGTACAGCATCAGTGCTGTTGTGCCAGCCGGCCTCCGTAATCACAAATGGTTTGTGATAGCCATAAGCGGCCAGCTTCGCCCGTAAAATGTCAGCCTTCCCCTTCATCCCGGTACTGTCGTGACCCCAATTGGGGGCAAACAGGGGGTACATGTGGAAGTTCATGATATCAAAGTAGGCGCCGCCACCGGCTGCCAATACGTCATCAAAAAAGGACTCAACAAACGTGCCGCCCTGACTTTCAAAGTAATCATAAGCAATGCCGCCAAAGACGACCTGTGCTGCCGGGTCTGCCTGTTTGATGACAGGGTAGACGGTGCGCAGCATTTCGGCATATTCGGCGCCGTAATAGCCCCATCTGTTTTGCCCCGCATCCGGTTCATTGATCAGTTCCCAATGGCGTACTATAGGGCTGCCGGGCGCATCAAGATACCCATCCCCGTCATACCGTTCCACAACCGCCTGCACAAATTCGGCAAATTCGCCAAGAGCATCGGGGTGAATTGGCCCGTCTACCCATTCCGGATTGAGCCGCGCCCATTCGGGGATGACGCCAATCGTAACGATGAGATGCAGCCCACCGTTGTCGGCGCGGGCGGCGGCAATGGCGTTGTCTGTCCCTGCCCAAGAAAAATTGGCGGGATCACGATTTTCCGGCTCCACATGCAGCCAGAAGACGTTTGATCGCACCCAACTGGTCTGGCTGTTAATCAGGTATGGATAATAGGTGGAATTTTGCTCGGTGCTTCCATACACTTGCATCCCGAAAAGAGGCGCCGGAAACTGTAGATTATAATTGTAGTTGAGGATGGGTAGAAATAATGTGTGGGTGTCGTGTGGCGCGGCGGCAACCCTCTCCCCATATCTGTTTTCCCCTGACTGCTTGCCAAATTGTATCAACGCTAACAAACAAAAGCTGATATAGAAAATAACGAATAACTTTTTCACAGATACAGATTACTCCTTGTTGGTAATATAAGGCAGGTAGGCGCTGTAGAAATAAGGGGGAGACCAACGTAGCAGTTTGTTCCCCGTATGGTCTGCAACCCAGGTAGCGCTATCGGCGGCGATCACAATTCCGTACAATTGATTGTTACTTTGCGTGATTGGCAGGCGCCATTTACTTATCGTCGATCCACCTGAATTTGTCATGAACTGCCCGGCAAAGCCGGTGTTGGACTCTGTGAACCAGAGTTCATTTTTGCCACCTCCAACTTTCAAGAGCAGGCCATTCAGCGCAGTCTCCGTTGGGGCAACTTGATACCAACGGAAAAGCTGTACGGTACTGGGCATAAAACGGCCGATTAACCCCGTCGTTGTGCTCACCCATGGGTCACCCGCGGGGTCAACCGCAAGTTGGCTGGGCGTATAAGGTGGAAGGCCATAGCTGGCTGTGGGCACGTCATAAAATTGGGCATTGGACAACGTGAAGGAGCCAATGCGCTGTACGCCGGGTGCGGTAAACCAGACGCGCCCCCCTGACTGCGTAGCCGCAATATCCTCGAGCAGGGCGTCGGCGCGTGGGTAGGCGTATTCTGTGAAACTTTGGGTAACGGGGTTGAATGCGCCCAACTTGTTGCCGGCCCGCTGCACAAACCAGACTGTGCCGTCTGGCAGAACGGTAATGCCGGTTGGGGCGCTGGCGGCCGTTGGGAGGGTGAACTCTTCGATGACGCCGGTAGCGATGGTCAGTTTGCCGATCTTATTACCTGCCAGTTCGGTAAACCAGATCGTTGTATTCGTCGCTGCCAGGTCATAAGGTTCGCTGTTCGGGGTGGGGATGTTGTAAAAGGTGTAGGCGTAGTCAACGGTGGAGGTATAAACCAGGCGACCAATGGCATTGGTTCCCGGTGCGGTGAACCACAAATGACCGTTTGTGTCTTGCACGAGGTAGCGCGGCGCGCCGGTATTGGGCAGTGGATATTCTGTGATGAAAGGGGAGGAGGTCGCAGCGGCCGTAACCGTCGCAGCCGTGGACATGTAACGAAGCTGTATAGACATACACGCCAGCGCCAGCATGGTGACACTTAAAAGCAATGAGTTGTGCTTGTTGCTCATATCCAACCTTATTCCAAGTACCAAAACTCCGCCTATTCTAACAGGCAAGCGGGCAGGCGCAATAGACAGCAGGTCACGGATGCCAGTTAATGGGAGGCACAACGGCCGTTTCCGCATACGGCCCATTTCGTAAGTCATCAAAGTATTGGTTGTTTTTCAGCCCGCTGTAGGAGAAAATGGCGTGCCCGGCCGTGCCCAGGCTGCGCGCCATGTTGATCCGCGCCTCAATTTCATTAAAGGTGCAGTAACCGGCGCCAATACCGGGGATGATGTAACGGCCGTTGCGCGCTCCCTGATACTCCGCCACCGTGTTGTACCACACCGTCTGCGTCCAACTGCTGTTATCCGGACAATTATACACGCCAGGGTAAATCATCGGCGACACACTGTCAATGTAGCTAACCCCATCATAAAAACCGAGCCACGATTTGGGGTCCTGGTAATAATTGTTATAGCCCGTGTTGTAACTGGGCCAAACGGCCGCCGACAACCACAGCCCCTCCTTTTGCGGCACAATCTGCGTGTAAAACTTCCATACCGTGCCGTTCACCTGCGTCCGCTGCCAATCCCCATAAGACGCATACCCATTGGGCGGCGCGCTGAAACAAGGCACGCCCGCTGCCGCCGCACTCACCGGGTCGCAAGAGGTTGTAGAACCGCCATAACGAATGTGGTCGAGGTGAATGCCATCAATGGCGTAATGCGTCACCAGGTCAGCGGCCACGTCCATCAGGTGATTGTCCACAAATACCGATGCCGGGCTGCTGCGCTGGTAATCTGACGGGCTGCAAACGACATTGCCATTGCTGTACCATTGCAGGCCGTTTAACTTGCCATCGGTTGTGCCATGCTCCTGGGCAATCCGATAATACAGGTGGGGTGGATTGGTCCCTGCTGGTGGTGGGTTGCAGCCAACCCAGATGGCGTAGATGTTGAGGTAAGCGTGAACCTGGATGTTGCGGGCGTGCGCTTGTTGAATGAGGTAGCCTAATGGGTCCCATCCGGGGTTCTGCCCTAACGTGCCTGTGAGTCGGGCCGACCACGGCTCATAAGCGGATTCATAGAAGGCGTCGGCTTCACCACGCACCTGGAAAAAAATGGCGTTGAAACCGGCATCGGCCACGTTGCCGACGATTTCGTCTATTTTTTGTGGCGTATAGTCTCCCAACCAATCAAAGCGCGACACCCAAATGGCGCGCATTTCCACCATCGTCCCGGGCTGCGGCGTGGCGGTGGGCGTCGCTGTCGGCGTCACGGTGGGCGTGGCGGTGGGTTCTGGCTGCATGACGACCGGCAAAAAGGTGCGGCTCTCATCAACGGCCGTTGCCAGCGCCGCCAGCCCCAAGATCACAACCAAAACAACGGTTATGGGAATCAAGATATGGACAGGTAGTCGTTTCATGCCCCCTATTGTCGCATAAGTTGCCGTTTTTTACCGTTAGGAGATGTTTAGGAACCGTGTTCCTGCTGCGGAACGCGGTTCCTGTTTTCATCAATCACGCACAACGGCAATGTGCGCCTTGACCTGGATCCCGGTTGGCATTTCCACCGATTGCAGGCCAGGGTAGTCGCTTGCCAGGCACCATTCTTGCTGTTTTTGGTCAAAAAAGGCGTTGGCTTCTGCATCGGCCAACACGACATATAAATGGAAGGGTTTACCAACTTCGTCGTCTAAACCGAGGGAAACGGGGACTTGCCAACGGCCGTCGGCAAAAACAGTATGCACGTTTTGGCACGGGTTGGTGGATTGTGGGTAGAAACGGCCGTTTGGGTTATAGCTCAATATCCAGATGGCACTCGCGGCGGGATCGGCCGTGCCGCTGAGGACAAAGATGTGCGGCGCGCTGTCACCATCGTTCAGACTGGTGATCGTCGCTGTGCCATCCAATGATGTTTCCAACAGCGGCGGCGGCGGCCCATATAAATCGCGGCTGCGCGTCACCAGCAGGCGTTGGTACTCAATCAGCCCGGCCGGCAGTTCAGCCAGCGTCAGGCCGGGGAATTCCCCTGTTTGACACCAGGAAAGCAGGCTGGCGGAGAGCGACTGGCTGGCGGACGGCGCGGCCGTTAGCAGCAGGACGCTAAAGACAGCGCCTGTGTCTGCTTCATTGCCAAAACGGGTATGGACTTCCCAACGGCCGTTCCCTTGCAGCGCGCTCTCGGCCACGCGGGCGCCGGTACAGGGCGTTTGCGGGTAGAGACGATTCCCCAACGGCTGCACCATCACCCAGATGTCGTCGGTGATTTCCGCAGCCACATTGCCCACCAACGCATTGTTGAGGGCTACCGTGCCGTTGTCTTGCAGATTGAGGAAGGTGAGCGGCGTGGGAACCACCGGGCGCAGCTCAATTTGCCGTAACGTTGTGTCAACGCGCCCATCCCCATCCCAGGAAATTTTAGAAAAGAGGGTAGGGGCGTCACTGCCGCCACCTGGGTTCTGGTCGTGGTCAACAGAGAGGAAATCGGCGTCAAGCGCGCCTCGGGCGACGGGGATGAATGTCCAGGGGATTTGCATTTCGACAATGTAGCCATTGTCTTGATCGCTGTTATTGTCGAGCGTAGTGGCGTCTTTTAGCGTGGCGACGGCATTCGCGCCGGGGGCCATCAGCGCCATGCTGCGGTCGGCGGGCAGGCTGTAACGATACTCTTCCCCCCCCAACACCAGGGAAACGGAATCACCATCCCAAGGGGTGGAGGCGGCGCTTTCAACCTGGGTGTCGTTGACGTCGAAAGCGGCGTACAGGTAGTCAGCGTCCCAGGCCAGCCGGACGGTAGCGCTGCTGCTGCCGTTGGCGGTGGGATGGACGGCGTAGGTGAGGGACTGCGCCTGGCGCCAGAGTGGATCGTCTAAACGGCCGTCTATCAATGGTGGCTGTGCGGCCCAAACGGCGGCGAGCGTGGTGGGCAAGGTGACGGCCGTTGGTGAGGCTTCGGCGGCGGCCGACGCTGTCGCTGCTATTGTTGGCGTCGGTGTATGAGCCGCCGCTGCTGGCGACTCTTCAACTGCGGCGCTGCGTGCGACGACAGTCAGCGTAACCGTCTCTTGCACCAATTGACCGCTGGCCGTTGTCCCTTCAACAATGATAATATCTGTGCCGGGCTGGATGGCCGTGTAGATAACCTGCGCCCCGGTATACGTGTTTAACTGTCCGGCGGCCGTGCCTGAAATGGACCACTCCAGGTTTGCCCTTTCCAGGGGTTTCACTTCGGCGACGATGGCAATGCTGTCGCCGACGCGCAGTTCTTCTACTTGCAGCTTCAAGAGTAAGCTAGAAGTAGGTGCGGGAGTGGGCGCGGCGTTGCCACAACTGCTGAGGAACAGCAGCCCGCATAAACTCAAGAGGAGATAACGTAGCAGCGTATGTTGTTTCTGAAACATGGCATCCTCCCTTTACTCTGTGATCGTGATAAATAGTCCCGCCTCGGATAATAGATTTCCCTGCCGTGACAGTAGTACTCGTATACAATCCTGGCCGGGCTGCGGTGGGGTCGTGTAAATGAACTCGGTATTATCCAACAAAGCGAGCGCCGGCCTGCTGCCGCCGCGACAGGTGTACCAGGTAAATTGCAGTTCACTCATCTGCGACCAGGGTGCAGGGAGCAGGACATGCACCGTTAAAATTTCGCCGACGGCCGTTTCAATATGATTCTCGGCTGTGACCAGGGCTGCGGGTACATGTCCCCGTTTGACGGTAAAGGTGGTGATGGTGATAGGGGTAGCGACGGTCGCGCGCATCAAATCCCCCGTCAGCGTCAGCATGATGAGCAGCCCGGACAAAATAATTCCCAGACCCAGAAACAGGTAAAACTTGCGGTATGGTAGCGCGGGTTTCACTGTTAGGTCTGATGCCGATTGTGGCGTTGGCTCAAGTAGCGGTATGGTTGGCCATTCCAGTTGTGGTCGCAGCTTGCGGCATTGCATGATCAAATCGGGCAGCCGCTCCATCTGCGTACAATGTTGGATCAGGCGCCTGACTTTTTTTGTTTTCGTTGTCCCTTCCAGGTTGTCAAAATCAATTTGCAGGTCAAAACAGAGGCTTTCTATACCATCCAGGTCAAAATGCGTTTCCATCAGGCCGCGCAAAGTGGCAGAGTCAAAAGTGGTTGGGGTTAGATGGCTCTCCATACGATTTTTTCTCATCTTGTTGTGTGGTGGCTAACATGCCTTCATTATAGGAGCCGCTGCACCTGCTGTCTATGGGAGGAAGCAGCGAGCGTTGTTTTGGGTAAACGTGTGCTAAACTATGCCCGGCGGGGCGAGTGCGGAGTGCGGAATACGGAATACCGACGCCCGACGCCTCAGAAGGAGCGTCTATGCCTCAGATAACGACATTGGCCTATGCCGAAGAAGGAGATCGCCAGGATAGCCTGGCCTCATTTCGGGAACAATTTGTCATCACCGACCCTGACCTCATCTACCTGGATGGCAACTCGTTAGGGCGGCTGCCGCGCGCAACGGCCGTTCGTCTCGTCGACCTGGTGCAAACAGAGTGGGGCCGCGACTTGATTGGCGGTTGGAATGGGGGCTGGATTGACCTGAGCGCGCGCATTGGCGCCAAAATCGCGCAGGTGGTGGGCGCAGACGCCGATGAGGTGCTTGTCGCCGATTCAACGTCGGTCAATCTCTTCAAGCTGGTCGTCGCTGCCTTAATGGTCCAACCCAAGCGTCACAAAATTATCACCGACAATTTGAACTTCCCTTCTGATCTGTATGTGTTGCAAGGGGCTATGCGGCTGCTGGGACGGCCGCTCCAATTAGAAGTCATCCCTTCCGCCGACGGCGTCCATGGCCCGGTAGACGCCCTATCCCAGGCTGTTGACGACCAGACCGCTCTCGTCACTCTCTCGCACGTCACCTTCAAAAGCGGCTACCTGTATGACATGCAAGCCGTCACTACCCAGGCGCAGCGGGTCGGGGCGCTGGTCTTGTGGGATTTGAGCCATGCCGTTGGCGCTGTCCCCGTTGATTTACGCGCGACCAACGCCGATCTGGCTGTGGGCTGCACCTATAAATACCTCAACGGCGGCCCCGGCGCGCCCGCCTTTCTTTATGTACGCCGCGATTGGCAAGATAAACTCAGCAACCCCGTTTCCGGTTGGATGGGGCAGGCGCACATGTTCAACTTCACGCTCGATTATGAACCCGCCCCTGGTCTGCGCCGTTTCCTCTCCGGCACACCGTCGGTTTTGTCGTTGGCGGCCATTGAACCGGGCGTTGATTTGCTGCTCGCCGCAGGGCTTGAATCAATTCGCGCCAAGTCCAGCCAACAAATGGAATATCTCATCAACTTGTGGCAGGAGCAGTTGCTCCCGCTTGGCTTTCGCCTCAATTCGCCAATCGATCCGGCGCGGCGCGGCTCGCATATCTCCCTGGGGCACAATGAAGGGTGGCGCATCACCCAGGCGCTGATTCATGAGATGAACGTGCTGCCCGATTTTCGCCAGCCCGACAACCTGCGCCTGGGTATTGCCCCGTTGTACACGCGCTTTGTGGATGTGTGGACTGCCGTCGCCCGCCTGCGCGCCGTTGTCAGCGAAAAACGGTACGAAAACTACCCACAGCAGATGACGGCCGTGACATGAGCAACATCAACCAATCGTCAATCGAAAATCGAAAATCGTCAATCGTCAACCCTCTCCTTGCCTGGTGGGACGCTGCCCACGCGGACCTGCCCTGGCGCGCCAACCACGACCCATACCACGTGTGGGTCGCGGAGGTGATGCTGCAACAAACCCAAATTGCCACCGTCATCCCATATTACGAACGGTGGCTGGCGCGTTTCCCCACCATCGCCGACCTGGCGGTCGCTTCGTTGGATGAAGTCTTGAAGGCGTGGGAAGGGCTGGGGTATTATAGCCGCGCGCGCCATCTACACAGCGCCGCGCAGACCGTGATGCAGGAACAAGACGGCCGTCTCCCCACCACCGCTGCCGCATTAATGAAACTGCCGGGAATCGGCCGCTACACGGCTGGGGCCATCGCCTCCATCGCCTTTGCCGAACCCGTCCCCGTCCTCGATGGCAACGTCATCCGCGTCCTCACCCGGCTTACCGATGATGCGCAAGATGTCACCACGACGGCCGTTAAAAACCAGTTGTGGCAATTGGCGGCCGCCCTCGTCCCGAACGACAGACCCGGCGATTACAACCAGGCGCTCATGGAACTGGGACAGCGAATTTGCCTGCCCGCCAAACCAGCTTGTTCCCTGTGTCCGCTGTCCCCGCACTGCCTGGCGCGGCAGCGCGGCACACAGTTAGAACGGCCGGTCAAACCACCGCGCCAACAGACGCCCCATTATGATGTAGTTGCCGGCATCATCTGGCAAAATGGCGCACAAGATGACACCCCCCGTTTTCTGATTGCGCAGCGCCCTTTGGATGGCCTGCTGGGCGGTTTGTGGGAATTCCCTGGGGGCAAACAAGAGGCGGGCGAAACATTGCCCCAGGCATTACAGCGCGAAATTTGGGAGGAGCTGGGCATGGAGATTGAAGTCGGCCGTTTTCTCGTCAGCATCAAACATGCCTACACTCACTTTCGCATCACCCTCCACGCCTTTTACGCGCGGCATATAGCCGGGCAGCCGCAGCATCTTGGCGTGGCCGATCACGCCTGGGTCGCGCTGCCCGAACTGAACGGCTACGCTTTTGCCGTTACCGACCGCAAAATTATTACAGCCTTACAAGAGGACAACATGCATGTATAGCTTTCAAGAAAAAGATTTTGGGTTTGTAGTAACCGCTTTAGCGGTCCCACGCTGGACGACTAAA
>JACSRF010000551.1 GCA_014879875.1 Anaerolinea sp. | reverse complement strand
ATTTAGATTGGTTCAATCTCCGAAGATTGAACCAATCTTGACCAACTTATTGAAGTGCCATTCCTTAATTGAAACAGGCCGTGTTATGAAACGTGATGCTCTCTGGTCACGCCTCACAGCGCACGTTTCACATTTCACGAACCGTTCGTTACCTGTTTCCAACAAACCCTATTAAACGATAACGCCCGAATGTTCAGTCAGGCAAATTCTTGCGGGGATCGCCAAACAACGTTTTGAACGCACGCCGTGAAGCAACCACGTAACTATTCGCTTTCGTCACCGGTTTGACCACATTTTCACTTACAAAAGTCGTCGTCCCCCGCACCATCCCAATGGTTTCGTTCGTCTTTTCCAAAATCGGCTTGATCTCAAACTCCAGCATATTCACCAGGCGAATCACCATGATCAACAGGAGCAAAAGCGCTACGCCGAATAGACAAGATTCCAATGCCAGAGCAATGATGAGAATATCACGCACAGCTTCAATCTGGCCGGAATAATTGTTTGCCAGGGCTAACATACCCCAGATGAGCAGGCCAGCTAACAGAAGAACGACAATGACGCCGATGATCACGGCCGTTTTCGATACGAGCGGCTTTTCGTTGCTACGTTTTGTGGATACTTCCATTGGTGTTTGTTGTTTGCTCATGAATTTCACCTAAGCCAGGCAAGTATATCATTGATGAAAGCGTACTTCAATTCAGTAATCGAGTTCCTCAATTACTGCTCCTCGCGTTGCGCTTCGTAAGCCACTAACCATCGGCTGGTGATCAACGCCAACCAGGAGCCAATACTGGCGCTCAACAAATGCAGCGCGCCTAGTTTTAACAGTTCAATGTTGAGTAGATCTCCCAAAAAATGCCCAATGGCAAACCCCAACCAGGCAGTCAACACATAAAGCAAAATGTGGCGCGCCGGCCCCCCCAGCAAGAGGTGAAAGCCTGCGCCATAGGCTGATGCCAGTAAAAATCCGAGTACCAGGGCGGATGCCGTTCCGACCATAATTATCTCTCTCGTGCCAAAAAACCCGTTCCGTCGAAGGAATGCGCTTCCGCACTATCAGCAATCATTCCACCACCCAGGCAAATATCGCCATCATAAAAGACCGCGCCCTGCCCCGGCGTGACGCCCAAAACGGGTTCATGAAATTGTACCTGAACACGGCCGTTTGCTACCACCTCAACCACCGCATCCAGCGCCACTGCCTTATAGCGAATCTTGACCTGCGCTACAATGGGGGATTGAGGTGGGTTTCCCGATACCCAATTCACGTCATGCACCCACAACGACGTCCGCCCCAATTCCGCCCGTGAACCGACAACCAGCGCATTGGCAGCCACATCCTTACGCACAACATACACCGGTTCCGACGTCGCCACGCCAAGCCCCTTACGCTGACCAATGGTGTAAAAAGCCAGCCCTTCATGTTGTCCCAGCGTCTCACCGGCCAGGTTGAGAATTGGTCCAGGACGAGATACCTTGTCACTATACTCGCGCAAAAAGCGGCGGTAATCGCCATCCGCTAAAAAACATAAATCCTGGCTGTCATGCTTGGCCGCTACCGGCAGCTTGAATTTTTGCGCCAGGGCGCGCACTTCATTCTTGGTGTATGCGCCCACGGGGAACAATACGTGCGCCAGGTGTTCCTGCCGCAGCACATGCAGCACGTAAGATTGATCCTTGTGCGCGTCTACGCCTTGCCGCAGTTGGTAGCCAACGGCCGTTTCCGCCACCCGCGCATAATGACCCGTCGCCAGATAATTGGCGTCCAGCGCCAACGCCTGATTGAGCAAATAGGTGAAGCGAATTTGCCGGTTACATTCAATGCACGGATTCGGCGTGCGCCCCAGTTCGTGCTGCTCAATGAAATATTGCACGATGTTCTGACGAAATTTCTCCTGCACGTCTAACACATAAAACGGGATGCCCAGTTGATCAGCCACGCGCCGCGCGTCGGTCATCTGGTCTATGGTACAGCAGCGATTGGCGGCCGTATGACCGCCATTGCCCGGTTCACTCCACAGGCGCATCATCATCCCCACCACCTCATACCCCTGCTCCACCAGCAGCGCAGCGGCCACAGAACTATCCACGCCGCCGCTCATGGCGACGACGACGCGGTTGGGAATGAGGGTGTCGGAATTAAGTAGGGTCATGAGTCGGTAATCGGTGGTCGGTAATCGGTAATCCGTAATCGGTAATCCGTAATCGGTAATCCGTAATCGGTAATCCGTAATCGGTAA
>JACSRF010000267.1 GCA_014879875.1 Anaerolinea sp. | reverse complement strand
TCGGTAATCGGTAATCGGTAATCGGTAATCGGTAATCGGTAATCGGTAATCGGTAATCGGTAATCGGTATTGCGTATTCTGTAAAATCAACCACCGACGCCCGACGATCAATTTGGCGAAACAAACAGCAGCGACCGAATCTGTGAGCAGCAAACACATTGACCGCATCAAAATGGGAATAGTGGGTGGCATTTTGTTGACCACTGCTGTTATTCACGTGCTGCTACCCTTGCGCGCGTTGGCATGGGCGCGCCAACCATTTGCCGGTTTTTTGTTAGACCCCAACCTGGTGATTAGTGATAGTGGCGAGGCGACGTGGACGGCCAGGCAGTTGGAGGCGCCGGTGGCGTATCCAGAGCGGGTAACGGCCGTAAATGGACAACCGGTCACGACTAATGATCAGTTTTACGCCATACTGGCGCAGCATCAGGTTGGGGATACCCTGACCTTTACCTTGACGCAACCGCCAGAGAATGCGACGGTGCGCGCGCTGAACCCCCAAACGCCGACACGCACCATTGAACTGACGCTTTTCCAGATTGATGCGTCCGGCTTATGGAACCAGTTCTGGTTGGTTTATCTGGTTGGGCTGCTGTTTCTTGCATTGGGCGTGTGGACATTTGCCGCGCGCCCGACGGTGGACGCGGCGCAAGTTTTTGCCCTGTTTACAGCGTTTGCGGCGTTAGCAGCGAGTAATTTGTTTGACCTGACCACGACGCAGGTTTTTATTCGTATTTGGACGGTGGCGATAGCCCTGGCGGCCAGCCTGGCGGCGCTCCTCTCCTTTGTTTTCCCCCATGAAACACGCCTGATGACCCATCGCCCCTGGCTAAAATGGCTGGTCTTGCTGCCAGGCAGCGCCATCGCCATCTGGGGCCAGGCCTGGCTGTATCATGGGCCAGACCCATGGGCCTACGCCATTCCCTGGCGCGCAGCTTATCTGTTGAGCATTATTGGGCTGTTGATTGCCGTTCTCATAACTGTTTATCGCAGCGTCGTTTCTCCATCAGTCTTAGTACGCCAACAAGGACGAATTATTCTAGTCGGGGCCGTAATGGCTTTCACACCCTTGATCATGGTATTTATTAGTCTTGGTTTTGCGCTGAAGTGGGAGTGGTTGACCCAGGCTATTTATGTGCCGCCGGTGATCATTTATCCGCTGGCAATTGGCTACACCATCATTCGCTATCGTTTGATGAATGTGGATATGCTGCGCCAGGGGCTTTCCTACCTGATTGTGGGAGTTCTGCTGGTGGGCGCATTTACGCTGATTCTAAGCGGGCTGACGACGGCGTTGGGGCCAGATATTGTCAGGTTGAGCAACCCGTTTTTGATCGCTGTGCTGGTAACGACGGCTATTTTAGCGGCCGGCCCGCTGCGGGTGCAGTTGCAGCGCCGGCTGGATCCGCTGCTGTTTGCACAGCCAACAGCGTTTGCGGATTTGCTGCGCGGCTATAATCGGGAATTGACAACGGCCGTTCACGTGGAGAAAGTCACCGCCACGCTAAGCGCCTACGTGCAGCGCGCCATTCCCGATGCGGCGCTGCATCTCTACCTCTTCGATGAGCAGCGTGATGGTTATGTGTCCCATGCCGCGGCAAATGGGGTATGTATTGCTGTAGATTCGCCGTTGGTGAGCTTGTTAAGCCGTGAGCCAAATACCATAGACCTGGTTGAAGAACGCGCCTGGCCTCCCGAACTGCGCGCCCACCGTGAGGCCGTGTTGTCATTGGCAGCGGCCGTTATCGCTCCCATCAACAATGGCCAAGATTTGTTGGGCTGGCTGGCGCTGCTGCCCAAACAGAATGGAGATCCTTATACACCGGCCGAATTGAATTATGTCAGCGCGTTGGCCGATCAATCATTGATCGGTTTGGAACGGGCCAATGTTGTGCATCGGTTGGAGATGCGTATTGCTGACCTGGACACGTTGAGCCGTTTCTCGCAGGCATTAAATTACACCATTGTTCTGGATGATTTATTAGAACTGGTCTATACCAACTACTCCCGCGCCTTTGCCATTGGAGATTTTTACGTTGTTCTGCGCGACCAGTATCAAAATGCGCTTCATCACGTCTTCTTTTTAGAAGGAGGAGAGCGTTACCCGGAACGGGAAGGGGCGCACAACCATGTCACAGACGAACGAGTGTTGCAGGTTGTGCGTACCGGGCAGATGTTGGTGACGCCAGACGCAGCAGGCACGTGGATTGCCGCGCCGCTTAATGCCGGGGCAGATTCATTAGGCGCAATCTATACAACGTATCATGGCGCGCGGCTTCAGGAACGGCAGCAGCAGTTATTTAGCGTCTTTGCCGACAGAACGGCCGCTGCTTTGGAACGCCTGCAAACGAACCGAAAGCTCAATGACCGCGCGCAGCAGTTGGAAATTATCAATGAAGTGACCCTCACCCTGGCTGCAACCACAAATTTGGAACAGCTGCTCAACGTGATTGTAGATAAAGCAATTGAACTGCTTGATACAGAAGCGGGCACGTTTATGTTAAGCCTCGAAGATACCGGCGAGCTTGAATTTCGCGTGGTACGTGGCCCATCCAGTGAAGAGCTGCTGGGCAAGCGACTGCCCATTGGCACGGGCCTGGCCGGACGGGTTGCCCAATCCGGGCGGCCAGAAATTGTGAACCGGGTGCAGGAAGATTCACGCTGGTTTGCCGAAGTGGATGCTGTAACAGAATTCAACACCAACGCCATCATGACCGTGCCGATGATCCGGCATAATACAGTGGCCGGGGTGCTGCAACTGCTGAATAAACGCAGTGGCGCGCCCTTCACCGAGGTGGATCAGCAGTTGTTAATGGCTTTTGCTGCCCAGGCTGTGGTAGCAATGGAAAATACCCGCCTGCTGGCGCAAACGGATCAGGCGCTGCAAGAGCGGGTAAATGAGCTGTTTTTGCTGCAACAACTGGACCGTGACCTGAACACAACGTTAGATTTAGATCGCATTCTCACGTTGACGCTGGATTGGGCGCTGCGCATTTGCAACGGGACGGCGGGCATTGTGGCGCTGGTGGATGAGGACGGGGCGCTGACTGCGCAAAAAACGAGCGGCTACGATGAGGATTTTGACAGCGCACAGTTAGGCAGTTGGCAATTAACGGGCGGTTTGATTGGGCATGTAGTGCAAACGGGACGGCCGCACGTTACCGGCAATGTCCACGCGGAGCCTGATTACATTGCCGGGTCGTTGTCCACGCATTCACAGTTAACGCTGCCGATTATCCACCAGGAACATTTGATTGGGGTGATTGCCATTGAGAGTGATCGTTTTGATGCGTTTGATCCAGGCATGATGGAAACGGCCGTGCGCATTACTACCCATGCGGCCGTGGCCATTACCAACGCCATCCTGTACCAACAGGTGAGTGAGGCCAACCAGGCTAAATCTGAGTTTGTCTCGATGGTCTCGCATGAGCTGAAAACGCCGATGACCTCCATGCGCGGCTATACAGATTTGATGCTTTCCGGCATGACGGGCGAGTTGACCGCACAGCAGCGCGGCTTTTTAGAGCGCATTATGACCAATATTGAGCGCATGAACCGCCAGATTCGTGACCTGACGGATATTTCGCGCATTGAGACCGGTCGTTTGTTGATTGTGTTAGAGCCAATTGCCTTTGCCAACGTGATCAGTGAAACCTTACCAACCGTACAAGGGTTATGTGACCAGAAACAGATTCGTCTGCACCTGGACCTGCCGCCAGACTTGCCACTAGTGATGGGCGATAAGGAACGGCTGGTGCAGGTGTTGACAAACCTGCTGAGTAATGCGTGTAAGTATTCGCCGTCCCATACGGACGTGATGGTGATTTTGCGCGCGGAGGAACGGCCGTCGCCGGGAATGTCGCTCCAGCCGATGGTGGTCTGTTCTGTGCAAGATCATGGGTATGGCATTGCCGAGGAAGATCGGCAGCGACTGTTCACCAAGTTTTTTCGCGCTGATGATCCCAATATTCGCCAATCGCCGGGAACCGGTTTGGGGTTGTCTATTACCAAAGGGATTATTGAATTGCATGGAGGGCAGGTGTGGGTGGAAAGCGAGTTGGGGCAGGGAACTACCTTTCATTTTACGCTGCCGCAAGCTTTGCTGGAATAAGTCACTACAGATAATTTCTTGAAGAAACCAGGTGTCTGATACGATTTCCCTACGGCTGCGAAAATCTATTTGACACAGGATGCAGGTACGTTATACTTAACCCATGAGTGTACTTGGCTTAAAATCACGCTCATCTAACTTGTTGTAAAACGCACGCCTGCCCGCGTGCGTTTTTTGTTTTATAGCCTGACCGGCAACTGCACACCCTGATGGTCAGACCGCTCAATAAATAGGAAATGGGCGGCAAATTACCTGTAGAGGAGAGAATTATATGATGGACTATACCCGAATCAGTAAAATTGAGAAATCAAAAATGTATGCGGAACAGCGAAGTGACCGGGTTGATTTCATTTCGCTGAAGGCCAGTATGAAGGGTGATAACAGTGGCGTCCACATTGTCACCTACAGCGAAGGTGAGTGGAGTTGTGATTGTGAATATTATCGTTCACGCCATGAGGTGTGTACTCACATTATGGCGATGGAGCGCATTCTCCAGAATATGGTAGAACTGGCCTGAACCCGCTTCCAAATTGACTGTTTTGTGGTATAAAACAGATGTGCCTGGCAATTTGCCGGGCACGTTTGCTGTTACAGGAAGGGTATGGGGTGTATGATGGATTTGGTGAAAACGGTAGCCGATTACGCTGGCGCGCGTGAAGACAAGTTTTTTAAGGCGACGTTGTTTCGGGGTACGGCGCTGTTGTTGGGGATGAACTGCCTGGAACCGGGGCAGGTACAGCCGCCGCACGATCATGTGGATCAGGATAAGTTTTATTATGTGGTAGCGGGAAACGGCCGTTTCTGGCTTGGCGATGAGCAGGTACAGGCCGCTGCCGGGGACGTGGTGTGGGCGCCGGCCGGGTTGGCTCACGGCGTGCGCAATGACGGCCATGAGCGGTTGACCCTGTTAGTGGGGATTGCCCCGGCGCCGTAGGCGGGGAACAGTAATCGGTAATGGGTGGGCGGTTTGTTGAGGATGTCTGGTATGAATATTGGCGGTGTCCATTTTGACCTGAAAATAACGTTTCTCATTGTCCTCAGTACCATTGTGCCCATGCTAGACCGGTATAATCACGAGCTGACCGGGGTGAAGGCGTATGATCGCTTTCTTTACTATTTTCTGATCCCGGCGCTGGTGATTGTGTTGTTGTTTCGTGAACCGATGGGCGATTATGGGTTTCGTCTGGGTAATTGGAAATTGGGGCTGGCGTATACGGCCGTTGCCGTCGTCGGCATGGGCATCATTTTATGGTTTTTGGCGCGCACGCCGGCTATGCAGCAATATTATGAGAAGCGCGCGTATGCAGAACTGCTGCGTATCTTTTGGCTGAATGGCGTCGAAATGTTTGGTTGGGAATTTATCTGGCGCGGCCTGCTGCTGTTTGCCTTTGCGCGCGCCTTTGGCCCTGGCCCGGCCATTTTTTTACAAGCCGTCCCGTTTGCCTTCATGCACCTGGGCAAGCCCGAAATAGAAACGCTGAGCACTATTTTCGGCGGCGCAGCCTTTGGCTTTGTCGCCTGGCAAACCGGCTCTTTTATTTATCCCTGGCTAATTCACTGGTTCATGGTCTCATTCACCATGCTCATTGCCAGTGGACGTATTTAGGGTAATCGGTAATCGGTTATCGGTGGGCTGCCGACTTCTTATGAACACAATCACCTTAAAAGTAACGGCCGTTGCCAATGGCGGCGCAGCTATCGGGCACGATCAAAAAGGGCAAATCATTTTTGTACCTTATGCCATCCCTGGGGAAACGGTGGAGGTGGCGCTCGACCAGGGAAAAAGCGGGTACAACCGCGCCTCGTTGGTGCGCGTTGTGCAGGCGTCGCCGCAGCGGGTGCAGCCGCGCTGCCCTCATTTTGGCGTGTGTGGCGGCTGCCAATTGCAGCACATGACGTATGCGGCGCAGTTGCAGGCCAAGCAGTCCATTGTGGCGGATCAGCTGCAGCGCATTGGCGGCTTGAAGCAGGCGTCGGTACGGCCGATTTTGCCGCATCCCACCCCCTGGCATTACCGGACCGACCTCAGCCTGAGTCCGACCGGCGACGGCGGCTATGGTCTTTGGTCGCCATCGCTGCGACAGGTGATCCCAATTGAGACATGCCCCATTTTGCACGAGGATTTGTTGGCGCTGCTGCAAGATATTGACTTGACGCTGCCCGGTTTGCGCAAACTAACGCTGCGTATTGGCGATGACGGCGCGTTGTTGGCCGCGCTGGAAGTGGATGACATTGAACCACCGGAACTGGAAGTTGATTTTCCGCTGTCGGTGGCGCTGGTGCTGCCAGATAAAACGGCCGCTTCTCTCATCGGTGATAATTATGTGGTGCAGGCGGTGAACGGCCGTGATTTTCGTGTGTCGCCAGGATGCGAGTTTCAGACCAGCCAGGCTGGCGCGGAACTGGTGCTGCAAACCGTGCTGGCTTATGCCAACCTCGGCGGACGGGAAGTTGTGCTGGAACTGTACAGCGGTGTCGGCATGTTGACGGCTTTCCTGGCGGCGCAGGCGGCGCAGGTGGCAGCGGTGGAAGTGAATGAGGATGCGGTGGCGGATACGGCCGTTAACCTGGCCGACTATGACAACGTTTCCCTTTACCAGGGGTGGGTGGAAGATGTCTTGCCGGCGCTGGACGTAGCGCCCGCTTTAATTGTGGTCAATCCGCCAGCGGAGGGGTTGAGTAAAGAGGCGCTGCAAGGAGTAACGGCCGTTGCCGCGCCCCGTCTCATTTACGTCAGTTCAGATATTGCCACCTTGGCCCGCGATGGCAAACATCTCAGCCGCGCCGGTTATCGCCTGGTCGAAATTCAGCCGATTGACACACAGCCACAAACGTACCGCATGGAAACGGTTTCGTTGTGGGCGTGGCGGCCGTAAGCGGTAAACGGTAATCCGTAATCGGTGATCCGTAAACGGATAACGGCTTATGGATAACGGCTTACGGATAACGGAAAGGATTGTGAGATGATGAATGTGCTTTTCGCTCTGCTTGGCCTGGTCGCCGGGGTGGTCATCAATGCCCTGGCAGATGATTTACCGCAGCGGCGACGGCCGTCGCCGCCGCACTGCCACAACTGCCAACACCGTTACGCGCCCAGCCATTGGTTGGGGCTGGGGCGCTGCGCGCAATGTGGCGCAGCGCCGCGGCGGCGGGCGTTGTGGGTGGTGGCGGGTACGGCCGTTCTCTTTGCCAGCCTGCCCTCGCTCATCCCAGAACGGGTGAATTTGTGGGTGAATGGGTTGTATACGGCCGTGTTCATCCTCGTCATCGTCATTGATTTGGAGCACAAGTTGATTTTGGACGTGGTGACATTGCCGGTAACGGCCGTTGCCTTGCTGCTCAGTTTTGTGGTCAGCGATAACAACATCCGCCTGGCATTGGTGGGCGCCGTCGTTGGCTTTGTCCTCTTCTTCATCGTGTATTGGATCGGTCAGCTCATCTTCGGGCCAGGCGCGTTGGGGTATGGCGACGTTAAACTGGCGTTGGCTATGGGCGCGATGCTCGGCTTTCACCGCATTCTATTTGCGTTGGGGCTGGCAATCTTGCTCGGCGGCGTGATCAGCGCCGCGCTGCTGCTCAGCCGCCGCTTTCATCGCTACAGCTACTTGCCTTATGGGCAATATCTGGCTATTGCCGGCATCATTATGCTCATCTGGGGCGTGCAGATTGCGAAGTGGTATGCAGGCAGCGGGCAGTAAACACCTATGGTTTCGACAAGCTCAACCAACTCCACCGCGATTTATTGAGAAGATACGTAAACACGGCCAAATGGCCCATGGCGACAGTCACAACGGCCAGACAGGACCGTGCCCCTGTCCCAACTGCCAATGGGCGGCGCGTTGGATGGCCTGGGCGGTGAACTGGTGGGCGTGGGCAACGGCCGTCGCCATCCCTTCTCCCCGCGCCAGATACGCCGCCACCGCCGCCGACAAGGTGTCGCCTGCCCCATGTGTGTTGATCGTCTCCACATATGGCGTGTATAACAACTGCGCCTGCTGCCCGTCGTAAAACACATCTACGCGCGCCGCGCCATCACGCCCCCCTTTCAGCAGCACATGGCGCGCGCCCCAACGGTACAACTGCTGCGCCAGCCGCGCCAGTTTCGTCAAGTCGCTGTTGGCGGGCATGGAGGTGTTCAGCAGCAGCGCCGCTTCGGTGAGGTTGGGCGTGAAGAGATCGGCCAGGGGCAGCAGGTACGCCAGGTAAAGCTGGCGCACGACATCCGGGAACATGGCCTGCCCGCGATGGTTCACCAGCACCGGGTCAATGATCACAGGGCGGCAGTGGTGCTGCTGCAATTTGGACGAGATGGCGATGACCAGTTCCGGCCGGCCGATAAACCCGGTTTTAACGGCCGCTGCCCCATAGTCAGACAACACGGCGTCGAGCTGCGCCATGACCAGCGAAGCGGGCAGGTATTGTACAGCCTGGACGGAGACGCTGTTTTGGGCGGTAACGGCCGTCACCACGCTCATCCCATACACATGCAGCGCCGCAAACGCCCGCAAATCCGCCTGCAACCCGGCCGCGCCGCCGCTGTCAGACCCGGCAATGGTCAACACTTTGGGAGGGGGAACGGAATGATTCATGGTAAGTACCCTTAGACAAAAAAAGCCGCCAGCAACGCTGACGGCTCCATAACCAACCGACTACCGATTACCGGCCACTGATTACCAATAACCGTCCCCTACCCCATATTCTTGACAATCGCTTCCGCATATTGCGAGCAGCTTAATTTCGTCGCGCCCTCAATCTGGCGATGCAGATCATAGGTGACCAATTTCTGCTGCACCGTTTTGGTCATCGCGTCCACGACCAAATCGGCCGCTTCCTGCCAGCCCATGTATTCCAACATCATCACCCCGCTGAGGATCAGGCTGCTGGGGTTCACCTTATCTTGCCCGGCATACTTGGGCGCGGTGCCGTGCGTCGCTTCAAAGAGGGCCACGCCATCGCCAATGTTGCCACCGGGGGCCATGCCCAATCCGCCAACCTGGGCGGCGGCCGCATCGCTCATGTAGTCGCCATTCAGGTTCAAGGTGGCGATAACGCCGTATTCGTCGGTGCGCGTCAGCAGTTGTTGCAGCATGTTGTCGGCAATGCGATCCTTCATCACGATCTTGCCGGCGGGAACCACGCCGTCATATTTGTCCCACAATTCGTCTTCAGTGATGGTCACACTGCCAAATTCATCTTTTGCCAGTTCATACCCCCAATTCTTAAAGGCCCCTTCGGTGAACTTCATGATATTGCCTTTGTGGACAATGGTCACGCTGTCCCGCTGGTGGTCAACGGCATATTGCACGGCCTGGCGCACCAGCCGCTTCGTGCCAAAGGCGCTGACGGGTTTAATGCCAATGGCGGAATCCATACGTATGCTTTTGCCCAGCTCTTCGTTCATGAACTTGATGAGCGCCTGCGCGCTTTCGGATTCGGCCGGCCATTCTATGCCAGAGTAAACGTCTTCGGTGTTTTCGCGGAAGATGACGATGTCCATTTTTTCCGGTTCGCGCATGGGGCTGGGCGTGCCAGGGATGTAGCGTACCGGGCGTACACAGGCGTACAGGTCGAGCACCTGGCGCAGCGTCACGTTGAGGCTGCGGAAACCGCCGCCAATGGGGGTGGTGAGGGGGCCTTTGATGCCCACCAGGTATTCACGCATGGCGGCGAAGGTTTCTTCGGGCATGAAATTGCCATCGTACAGGGTGGCCGCTTTTTCGCCGGCGTAAATTTCCATCCAGGCGATTTTGCGTTGGCCGCCATACGCTTTGGCGACGGCCGCATCCCACACGTGCAGGGAAGCGGGAGTGATGTCCACGCCAATGCCGTCGCCTTCGATAAAGGCGACAATGGGGTTGTCGGGGACGTGCAGGTTGCCATCGCTAAAGGTGATTTTTTCACCTTCGCCGGGAACATTGATGTTTTGATAAGCCATAATGTTGTCTATCTCCTGATCCGAATATCTATCATCTACTTTGTGCTACAGTTTAGGCGTTCAACTTCTCAGAAGAAGTTGAGCGTCTTAATTCCTTCATGCGACGGGCGCAGCCCACAGGCTGCCGCTTGCCACGATACGAGGGAATTATACTGCTAACAGCGCGATCTGGGGAGAAAAAGCGGGGATATTCCAGCAATTCATTCAGTTACACGGAGTTGCACGGAGGAGACACGCAGGCACACGGAGAGGAAGAGGAGGAAAATCATAACCCTGGCGCTGGTCATGCTGAGAGCCTGCGTTGAACTTGGTCAAGTAAGGTGGGCGCTAACAGCGCCAAGATCGACAATTTTTTGTCGATCTTGTAAACGCGGATGGGAAAAACACGGTTTTTTGGGGCTTTATCCGTGTTTCTCCTATCTATGTTTACACCTTCTTTTGCCAGCATCGCCTGACAAAAGATGTAGATATCTTGTTTGATGAGACATGCCCTATTGCCGCACTCTAAACGGCCGTCATGCGTTGACCATTGTTTCGGCGTGCAGGGGGATGGAGGTTTGTGCTGGAGTGACGTAGTAAGGGGCGCCGACGGTTGGGGGGATGCGCACGTCGCGCACGGCCGCTGTTTGAATGCGTCCCCACATATCGGTGGTGATGGTGTAGCGCTGCGCGCGTACCGTATCGTGCAACGGCCGTCCTCTGGCGTCAAATTCGGGCAGGTCCCGGTGCAGGCCGATTAAATCTATGCCCCCCTCATGATTGCGCTGCACGTCAACCCACTGCACCTGGCGGATGCCATTGACGTTTTCCAGGGCCAGGCCCGCTTCCCAGGCGACCACGCGGGTCATGTTGGCGACGCTGTAATAAATAGGCGGGGGCGATTGGTCCATCACCTGGTTGACAAATCCGGTGACGGCCGTTTGCGCCAACAGCGCCCCCAAAAAGCCAGTTACGCTTACCAGGATCACCCACATAACTAAAAATTTGCGCGGGATGTCATCTGGCACTTTGTAAGGCGCTTCTGGTGGCCTGGTGACGGAATGCCGCCGCGCGTACCCTTCTAAACTGATGAGCGCAGCGCCCGCGTCATCGGCTACGTCCTGTGGCAATCCCGTCAACTGCGATGGCAGTTTGTTGATCATGTCTTCGGCGTACTGCATTTGCGACTGATTGATTTCGACGTGCGCCAGGTAATCAATCAGAGTCAGGTTCAATTTTTGCACAGCCTGCCGGCCGGGGCGTACCGGCTGCTCTAACCATGCTTCGACGTTCCGGTTCAGATTGACGACGACCTGGCGTGGGTGTACCGTCTCTGTGGGGGTAACGATGTCAACAAAGATGTTGACGCCGATGGGGGCCAGGATATATCCAAACAGCGGCGCCAGGATGGCGAAGGCGATGAGCACGCCGCCGCCAGTTAACAGAAGCGGGGAGCGATGTGGCCTGGGCGTGGTCAATGGTAAGTAGCGTCGCTGCCGCTGCCATTGGAAAAAAGATTGCCACTGCCGGGCCATGAGCACGGCTGGCAGAAAGCCGGCGCAAAAGACGCAGGCAGCCAGGGGAATGGCTCTTGTGAAGAGGGTGGTCTCATCCAGCTTCAGGGCCGCCATCAAGGCCACCAGCGCCGCAGTCAGGGCAAGGAAGGAGGCCAACAAATTCTCCATCAGGCCAATGTCTTTGAAGAGGTCGGACGCGATCTGCAGGAGGCCCCCGGCAAGGAGTAAGGCCACGACAAACGCCATGACTACAGGGATGAAGGCCGTCGCGTCAGCTTGAAAAAGTTGGTAAGCAAATAAGACGAAGATCGCCAGCGTAACGGCCGTCAGCATGACGATGGGGAGAACGGGCAAGTTTTTCAGGTTCAAATCAAGAGAGGAGCGCGGCCGGGTGAGGATTTGCGCCCAGTTGCGATTGTCTGCGCCGCAGCGGGGGCAGTTGATGAAATTGTCATGGTTGTCTGGTTGGACATCAACGTATGATCGCGGCAGGGCCTCATCTGGCGCTGCGCGTGCCGGTGGCAGAATGGGGCGCTGCTGCCGGTCATCTTGAAAACGGAGTTTGGTGACCGGGTTGTTATCTGGCGCTATACGCCAACGTTCACGCGCGCCACGGCCGTTAATGGCCTCATGATTGATCTGAACATATTCTTCGGTAACGGCAAATGTTTCCCCACAACTAACGCACGCGATCTGTCGCGTTGTATAAGATTTAGGCAGCGATGGTAACTCGATCATCTTCTCACCCCAACAATCAATAACGGCCCTGGAAACGGCCGTAACAACAAACCTTTTGCGTAACTACTCTGAGAAGAGCCAGCCTTGGCAGCTTTCTAACAGGATAGTACAAATAGAGAGAGATGGCAAGACCCTCTATAGCTTTCAAGAAGAAGGTTTTGGGTTTGTAGTAACCGCTTTAGCGGTCCCACGCTGGACGACTAAAGTCGTTACTACAAACCAGGCCCAAAATGATTTTCTGAACATCTATAGCAACCATGTAACGCAATTTGCCAAATCGCGTTACAGATTGAATAGGCGCTAACAGCGCCACCATCTACAAAAAGTTGTCGATTTTGTAAACATAGACAGGAAAAACACAGTTCTTTTTGGGCTTTATCCGTGTTCTTCCCATCTGTGTTTACACCTTCTTGTGCCAGCGTCGTCTGGCACAAGACGTCTGGGGTTACACGAAATTGCACAGGGTGACACGGAGATCAGGGGAAATCAAGCGCAGAAACTCCCGAATCTCTCTGTGAATCTCCGTGTCTCCTCTGTGTGCTCTGTGTAACTGACGTCTCAGTGTAACTGCGTAATCCTTCGGCAAGCTCAGGACAAGTTCTGCGGATAAATCTCTTTTCTGGTTT
>JACSRF010000416.1 GCA_014879875.1 Anaerolinea sp. | reverse complement strand
CGGGCGTTGGCAGCGGTGGGTTCCAGGGGCGTTGGTGGGGCTGCTGCTGGTGGGGAGTACGGCCGTTACCATCCGTGATTATGCCGCCTACAGCCAGGATGCAGACACCGGCTACCTGTTTGAGCAGGCGGCGCGGCAGATGGGCGAGCGCATGAGCAGCGCCCAAAGCGGTCTAAACGCTGTTTATTTTGTGGATGAACGTTTCTGGTCAGGCTGGCCTTCCATCCCCTTTTTGGCAACACATGCGCGCATCCTAACCTTTACCCCATCCGACGGGCTGCCTCCCTTGCCGGCGCTGGCCGATGTGTTTATCTGGCCTTATACGCCGCGCGATTATTTGCCGCCGGCGCTGCCGGAACAGGCCGTTGTTTGGGTCAACAACGGCCCATTGGCGCGCGGCGATTTGGAGCCGGAGGCGTATCCGTTGTATGTTCATTATGGTATAACGCCGCCATTCAGCGCCGCAGCGGTGACGCTGGTATCTTTTGGCGATGCGCTGCAATTGCATTGGGCCGGCGTAACGGCCGTGAATGGCGGGTTGCAGGTGGATTTGGTATGGTCGGGGGGAACGGCCGTTGCCCCTGACCTGACTATTTTCGTCCACGTCGTTGACGCGCATGAGCTAATCGCGCAAGACGATGCGCCGCCGGGCAGCGGGAATTGGGCGGCGGCGTGGTGGCGGCCTGGGCTGCTGCTGCACGAACGGCGGATCATTCCTTTGCCGCAGCCGTTTGACGCCGCGCAGCAGCAGGTTTTACTCGGCGTCTATGACGCTGCCCTGAACCGCCTGCCAGCGTATGCTGCCGCTGGCGCGCCGTTGGGTGACGTGTGGATCGTGAAAATGGGAGAGTAGCGATTGAAAACAAAGGGAATTGGGCGTCGGGCGTCGGGCGTTGGGCATCGGTATACACCATATGTCATACGCAATATTTTGATTTGCTGTTGGTTGGGGGCGCTGCTGTGGCGGCCGTTGTTGGCGGGCGCGCAGGAACCGCTGCCCACAGCGACGCCTGACGCGGACGGCATCATTTATGTCGAGGTGCAGCCAAATGATTCGCTGTGGAGCATTGCCGCCGCAGCGGGATTGACGCTCAATCAACTGCTTGAGTTCAATGGGTTGACGGAAAATGCGCTGATTCAACCGGGGCAGCGGCTGATTGTGGGGTATGGGCCGCCGCCAGTGACGCCAACGACAGAACCGCTGCCGACGGCGACGCTGCCCCCACCCACGCCGCGCCCCACGCAAATCCCGCCGCGCACGGCAATTTGCCTGTTGGCTTACCATGATCAAGATCGGGATGGGGTGTTTGACGCCGGAGAGAACTTGCGGCCAGCGGTGGCGTTTACGATTTTTGATGAAACGGCCGTTATCGCCAATTACATCACCGACGGCCGCAGCGAACCGTATTGTGTGGAAGGGCTGGCTGGGGGGCGCTATCACGTCACCCGTTCCATTGGCCCGAATGAGGTGCTGACCAATGATGGCAATTGGGCGATCAGCCTGCGCCAGGGTGACGTGGCCCAGTTGGAATTTGGCAGTTATCTGATAAGCCCAGGCGCCGGGATGGCGATAGCGCCGACGGCCACGCTTGCGCCCATTCGTCTGAATCAGCCAACAGCCACGCCAACGGCCGCGCCACAAACCAGCACAACTACAATGACTACCCCACGCAATACCATCATTCTCTTGACGGCTGGCCTTGTCGTTATGATCTTGCTGGTGGCTGTGTTATTCTTGATGATTCGGAGAGAATTATGAAAATGAAACATCTAATTTTACTGTTAACCGTTCTGGTTTTAGGGCTGATCGCTGCTCCTGACGCACCAGAAGCGGCGGCGCAGGGAACCAACTTGTTACAAAACCCTGGGTTTGATGGGCCGTTTGATGACAGGGGCGCCGCCAATAGTTGGGTGCGCTGGCATCGTGAAAGCAGCGCCGATCAGTTTGGCGATTGTACCAATGGGTATTTCAAAAGACCGACCTGGGGACAGGCCACTGATTTTGTGTATGACGGCGGCAGTGCGCAGTACATTGGCAACAATTGGGACACCTGGTCGGCCGGGATGTGGCAAAACGTCACCGTGACCCCTGGCAGCACCTACCGTTTCAGCTTTTGGGCGCGTGGCTACGGCTCCATGGACAGCACCGACCCGTCGTTCACCGGCCTTAATATGGGTATTCGCGCCGGTATTGACCCGGATGGCAGTGGGTTGTGGAGTGATGGGGACGTGGTATGGAGCGCGCCCGGCAATGCGCATGACCAATGGGTGCAGTTTAGCGTGGAAGCAACGGCCGTTGGCAGCACCATCACCGTTTTTACCTCCGCTAATTGGGCTGTGCCTGGCGTCAACCAATGTTACAAATTCCTCAATACCTATTTCGACGCAGCCTCGTTGGTAGAAGTCGGCCCGCCGCCTACCAATACGCCACCACCACCGCCGCCAACGGCCGTGCCCCCGGCGGCAACCCTTGCGCCAGTCGCCACCGCCACACCTGAATTCACGCCGACGCCACAACCCACGCCCACCGACGCCCCTTCGCCCACGCCGGAACCACCACCAGGAGGGCGCGTGTGCGTCAATGCCTTTGACGACCGCAATGCCAACGGGCAGCAGGACGCGGACGAGGGGTACATGGGCGGCGTGACGTTTACGGTTGCCAGTACGGAATTGATGGTGGGGCAAGCCATCTCGTCGGGCACGGACGAGCCGTTTTGTTTTGAAGGCGTGCCCCCTGGTTCCTACCAGGTGACGCAGCTTGCGCCGGGACGTCTGGAGATGACGACAGCCGCCAGCGCCACCATTGCCGTGGAAGAGAACAAAACGGTTGGCCTGGCATTTGGCAGCCGTTTGCGCGTCACGGGCATTAGCAACACAGATACGTCTAGCCCGGACACGGTTGCCAGCGCGGCGCAGTTACCAACGCCGCTGCCGACTATGCCTGCGTCTGCGCCCGTCGCCGCGGAAGGAGGCGCCAATATGGCCGTGGTTGGCGGGTTTATTGCCATTGGCGTGGCCGTTGTGTTGTTGGGCGGCTTGTTGTTTGCGCTGCTGCGACGGCAAACGGGATAGTGGGGAGTTGGGAGCTGGTTATCGGTGATCGGTTATCGGTTGTCGGTGATCGGCCATACGGGGGATAGTCTTCATTTCGGCCACGCTTTGTCACCGTTGGTTCAAACGAAGACTATCCCTGCCATACAAAATACTACTAATGCAAAAATTTGGTAGACGGGCGTCGCGGTTTGCCTTTCACATCTCCCGCGTTAACTGGTTTGGGGCAGCGGCGTTGTTGGTCGCGGTGGTTGCGGCCCTGCCACTGCTGGCAGAACCAGGATTGCTGAATACGCGCGGCGGTGGGGACAGCCCGTTTTTGTTGCAGCGGCTGCAGCAGTTGGAAACGGCCGTGCGCGACGGTCATTTCCCGGTACGCTGGATGCCAGACGCGAATTATGGCTATGGCTACCCCTTTTATAACTATTATGCGCCGTTGTCTATTTATGTGACGGCCGTTTTCCGCCTCATTGGCTTTAGCTACACCCAATCCATTCAATTATCACAGCTTGCTGCGTTTTTGCTGGCAGCCGTCGGCATGTTCCGGTTGGCGCGCCGCTGGTGGGGGGATGAGTGGGCAGGGCTGCTGACGGCCGTTGCCTACACCGTCGCCCCCTTCCACATGGTCAACGTCTACGTGCGCGGCGATTCATTGGCCGAGTTTTGGGCGATGGCCCTTTACCCCTGGCTGATTTTGGCGGCGGATGACCTATTCCGTATTCCGTATTCCGTGTTCCGTGTGCCATATAGACGGTGGCGCATTCCGGGGTTTGCCTTGCCGCGACGGCCGATGGCGGCGCTGGCGCTAACCTACGCGGCGCTCATTCTCAGCCACAATATCTCCGCGCTCATCTTTTCCCCCTTCCTGCTGCTCTACATCCTGCTCAAGGCGTATGGCCTCAATCGTCAATCCTGCGCCAGACCCAGGACAAGTTCCCCAATCGTCAATCCTTCGGCAAGCTCAGGGCAGGGTCATCAATTGTCAACCCTTCGGCAAGCTCAGGGCCGGTTCGTCAATCGTCAATCGTCAATCGTCAATCGTCAATCCCCCTTCCCTCCCCTTCTCTCCGCTTCCCTCGCTTTGCTGCTGGCGCTGGCGCTGGCGGCCTGGTTTTTTGTGCCGGCGCTGGCGGAAAAAGGGTTGGCGCAGTTGGCGCCGGTGACGGAGGGATATTTTCATTTTAGCAATCATTTTCGGGGCTGGGATTTGGTGCAGGGGCGGCTGTTGTTTGATTACAACCCGGATGGAGGCGGCGCTTTTCGCATGGGGCTGGTGCAGACGGCAACGGCCGTATTCGGTCTGGCAGGTTTTGTGGTACGGCGGCGCGGCGGCGCTGAGAATCGTCTGTTTGTGATCGTCAGTTTGCTGGCGGCAACGCTGATGATCACGCCGTTGTCGCGCTGGCTGTGGGAACATCTGCCGCTGCTCGATTTTACCCAGTTTCCCTGGCGGTTTTTATCGGTACAGGCGTTGGCGACGGCGTTGGCGACAGGGGGGATTGTCTGGCTGCCGTTACGCCCGTGGCGGCGTTGGTTGGCGTTGGTGAGCATTGGGCTGCTGTTGTTGAGCGGTCTGGGCGACCTGAAACCAGATCATCTTACCCTGAGCGACGCGGACATTACCCCAGAAAAATTAGCGCAGTACGAATGGTTCACGGGCAACATTGGCACGACGGTCAGCGCCGAGTATTTGCCGCACACGGTCAACCCGCGCCCGCTGACATCCCCCTGGCTGGAGCGGGGCGAGCGTGATCGGGTGCAGGTACTCAACGGCCGTATTGAGGCCGTGCAGTTGTTAGAGCGGCGCACAGCCCGGCAAAGCTGGCAGGTGGTGGTGGCGGAAACGGCCGTGCTGACGCTGCCCACATTGGCCTGGCCGGGGTGGGCAGCCGAGATAGATGGCGTGACGGTTCCGCTGCGGCCGGCGGCGGGTAGCGGCCTCATCACGCTCGACGTACCGGCAGGGACGCATACCATCACCTTGCGCCTGCTGCGCACGCCGGTGCGGCTGTGGGCAGAACTGCTCTCGTTGGCGGCGCTGCTGCTGACGCTCTGGCCAGGACGTCTATTGCGCCTTCACAAACCAGACCGGTCAACGGTGACGACGGGGGCGACGGCCCTGTTCGCGCTGGCGCTGCTCATCCTGGCGGTCCACCGTTGGCCGCAGTTCCACCGCCCCAACAGTGATCTGACCTGGGATTTTGCACAGATGGGGTATTTGCACCATGATGCAGCGGGGGTTTTGTTCACCAATGGGGCGCGCTTACGGCAGTACACCTATACGCAAGACACGGTAGCAGCCGGTAAAACGGTGGTGGTGACGCTGCATGTCAGCGACGCCCAGGGAGAGGTGGCTACGCTGGCGCTGACCACGCCGGCCGTGTACCGGGAAGAGACCGCGCCGCTGTTGGCGAGCCAGACACAGCCGCTAACGGCGCGGACCACGTTCACGCTGACCATTCCCGCCAATGCGCCGTTGGGTCTGTATGCGCCGCGCCTGACGCTGGCAGAGAGTAAACCACAAACGCCGGTGGGGCAGACGCGCGGCGATCTTTTTTTGCGACCGCTGCGCGTGACGGCGGCGACCGGGGCCGGCGGGGCCGAGGTGGAACGGCCGTTGGCAGTGCATTTGTCTAACCTGACGGCCGTCGAAGATACCTGGTTGTTGCAGTTGGCGTGGTATACGCAGCGGCCGTTAACCCATAATTACAATGTGTCGCTGCGCCTGTTGGACGAACAGGGAAGGGCGGTGACGCAGTTTGACACGCAGCCAGGGTATGGGTTCCGCCCCAGCAGCAGTTGGCCGGCCGGGCAGTGGGTGAATGATTGGTTGGCGCTGCCGCTGCCGGACGATCTACCAGATGCGCCGGTGTTGATGGTGCAGTTGTATGAAGTGGGGGGGCAGATTGTGCTCAATCGCCGCCTGGGACGTTGGGAAAATGGCGCAATACAATCACACCAGCCCAATTTCACCTTGCCGAATGAGCTGACGCGGCAAACGGCCGTTTTCATGGCCGATGAGACACCGCTGCTGCAACTGCATGGGTATTACCTGGAGCGGTCGGCGACGGCCGTTACCCTGACGCTCTACTGGGAAGCGTTAGCGCCTATGACGGCCGATTATACGCGCTTTGTGCATGTGCTGGATGCGGGCGGGGAGTTGGCAACGCAAAACGACGCCATGCCGCAAGCCAACAGTTACCCCACCAGCCAGTGGCGCGTGGGCGAAATTGTCTCTGACATGGTGTCGTGGCCGCTGGCCGCGCTGCCTGTTGGTGAATACCGGTTGGTGGTTGGTTTTTACGAAAATTTGGGGAATAGGTGGCCGCGCTTAACGGCCGTTGGCGTCACTGGCGATCCCTTCCCCAACAACGCCGTGCCACTTATACGGACAGACTGATCCCTATGTTATAAAAATTTATTACAAAGGGACAAAGAAACAAAGGGACAAAGAATCTCTTTGTTTCTTTGTAATAAATTCTCTGGTTCTAACGAGCGACTTTTGATGATGATGATAATGTAGGCAGATTGTGCCCAGTGGTGCGCCGTTCAAGAATCGCGTTCCTCAGAAGAAACGTGGTTCTTTGTTCGTGTTATTGCAGCGCTTTGACCGCCCTGGCGACGCTGTCTTCTGGGCTGATTTTGATTTGCACGTCGGCCAATTTGCCATCAGGATCAATGATAAAGTGGCTGCGCGTAATGCCCATGTATGCTTTGCCATATAGTTTCTTCTCGCCCCATACGCCGTAAGCTTCGGCAACCTGGTGATCAGGGTCAGACAGCAGCGTGTAGGGCAGCGATTGCTTCGCTTTCCATTTGGCTAATGCTGCCGGATCATCGGGGCTGACGCCGATGACAGCGGCGTTGGTTGCCGTAATCACCGGGAATTTGTCGCGGAAACCACAAGCCTGGGTGGTGCAGCCGGGGGTGTCCGCTTTGGGGTAGAAGAACAGCACCACGCGCTGACCGCGAAAGTCAGACAGGCTGACGGAGGTATTGGTATCAGAAATGAGGGTGAAATCAGGGGCCGTATCGCCAATTGCTAACATTTTATGCTCCTCTTTGCTGGTCGAACGATTTTCCAAAATCGTCCAATAATGATTTTTGCATTCCTAACCTGCCAGGATTGTAGTGAAGGTTAACGGCCGTGCCAACCCAATTTAGCGAGGACTTAATGTTGGTCACGGAACTTTTGGCGCAAGGGCAGCGTTTCAATGGCATGACCAGGAACTACCTGGTTTGCATTCAGATTGGTTCAATCTCGAAGATTGAACCAATCTTGCTTGAACTTAAAGGATGAAGATGATGAGTATCAGAACCTGTCGTTTACTTATTTTAACCGTTATGCTGTTTGGTTTGCTGCTGATTGGCTGCACGCCGTCTGAGGACGCCAATACTCATGATGACAGTGTAGAACCTGCTGTACCGGGCGCTACGGCCGTTGGCTTACCCAATCCCGCCTCTGTGCATTGTACGGAACAAGGGGGCGTGCTGGATATGCGCGCAGACGCCAGCGGCGGGCAAGTTGGCGTTTGCCTTTTTGCCGATGGCAGCGAATGTGAAGAGTGGGCATTTTTCCGGGGTGAATGCGCGCCGGAGAATACGCAGCTTTTTGAGACGCTGTGGGCGCTGCAAAGCTATAACGGCCAGCCGCCACTGCCGGGAACCATGCCGACCCTCAAAATCAGCAGCGATTGGCAGTTGGGGGGTAATACGGGCTGCAACAGCTTCTTTGGCAGCGTCACCCGCGACGGGGATGCCTGGCAAATGGGCGAAATGGGCAGCACGCTCATGGCTTGCCTGGAGGGGATGGAGCAGGAAACGGCCGTTCTCACCCTGCTCCAGGCCGTCACCCACCATACGCTGGCGGCCGGCAGGCTGACCCTGCACACTCCTATTGGCGACCTGGTTTTCACCCCTGCCCAAAACGCCACGCTGGAAAACAGTCTGTGGACATTGAACGGCATTGCGACCGACGAGAGTGTCGTTTCAACCTGGATTGACAGCGAAATCAACATTCAGTTTACTGAGGGGAAGGTAATGGGGTACACCGGCTGCAATGATTTTTTCGGCAGTTACCAGCTTGATGGCGCTACGCTGACGCTAAGCGAGTTGGGACAAACCAAGCGCGCCTGCGATGAAGAGCGCGGGCAGCGGGAGTTGGCGTGGGTGTTGGCGCTGGCGGACGTGGCCGCGTACCGGATTGAGATGAGTTCGTTGACGCTGCTGGATGCAGACGGCCGTGTTCTGCTGCTGCTAACAACGGACAGCCTGAAGAACGGGTTTTAACATTCTTTGGCTCTTTGGGAATTCAGGGGGTTGACAGCCCGTGATGCGTGAAACGTGACCAGAGAGCATTCACGCATCACGTATCACGCATCACAGCCTGCCCTGAGGCTGCCGCAGGGCCAGACCCCACGAAATCCTGAAGAACCGACAAGTTTTGCGCTACTTGCTTCTGACACTTCTTTGGGGTTCAATTACCGCATGGCTGAGACAACGAGAACGCCGACAATGCGTTTGCGACACGGGTAATGCCAGGTGTTGAGGGCTTATGATAGAACTCGTAACAACCCGCATGGCGCAGTTAGTTGCCGACTGGCAGCAGGCCAACGACCAGCGCGTCATTTTTCTGCAATGCTACCAGATGATGACGGAGAACATGATCGCGGGGGTGGCAAACGGCCGTTTCCAAGACGCCCCTTGGGTCACACACCTGCTCACACATTTTGCTAACTACTACTTCAACGCCCTGGCTGATTACGAGACTGGGGACTCGTGCGCCCCGGTTTGGACGCTTACTCACGACGCCGCCAGGGAGCGCCGCGCGAACGTCCTGCAAACTCTCTTCCTCGGCATCAACGCGCATATCAATTACGACCTGGCGCTGACTGTCTATGATCTGCTCCATGACGAATGGGCTGACCTCTCTTCGGCGCAGCGGCAGGCATGTTATGTGGATTACTGTCTGGTAAACGACATCATCGCCGAAACCATTGACGCCGTACAAGACGAAGTGGTCGAGCGCTACTCGCCGCTCATGGTCCTGATTGACTGGTTGAGCGGCCCGGTAGACGAGTTCATCATCACCCAGCTAATCACCCATTGGCGCGAGGAGGTGTGGCGTTATGCGCGGCAACTGCTGGACGCGCCCGATGAGGCTGTGCGGGAAGGGGTGCGGCAGGCGTTGGAACGGACGGCCGTCCAGCGTGGTCGCGCCATTTTAGGACTTCAGTAGCGCGATGCGGAAATCGCGCTACAAAGAATTGTTATGGACACATCAACCATTTTACAACTGTACGATCAACAAGAGCGGCAGCAGGGCAGCCACTCCCTTTACCGGCGCGAAGTGACGCCCGACGTAGTACGCCACATCTGCACGCTGCCAGAACGGCTGCATTTTATCATTTACAGCAATTTAACGGCCGTTTCCGCCGACCGCGTCATCCAGGAACAAATCGCCTACTTCCAAACAATAGGCGGTTTTGGCCTGGAGTGGAAGGTGTACGACCACGACCAGCCGCCCGATCTGAAGGAACGCCTCATCGCGCACGGTTTCCAACCGGGTGAAGCGGAAGGGCTGCTGGTGCTGGACATGGAAGAAGCGCCGCCCATTTACTGGAAACCGGTAACGGCCGACGTGCGCCGCGTCACAACCATTGAACAGGCGCGCGACATTGTTGCCATTCAGGAGCAGGTGTGGGATGATGATTTTGGCTGGCTGGAAGCGCAGTTAAGCGAATTCATGGCTGAACCTGATTTCTGGAGCATTTACCTGGCCTGCGTAGATGACAAACCAGTCTGCGCCGCCTGGGCTTCATTTCCGCCAGGCAGCCAGTTTGCCGGATTGTGGGGCGGGGCGACGCTGGCGGCGTATCGCGGACGGGGGATGTATACGGCCCTTGTTAACACCCGCGCCCAGGAAGCGCGCCAACGCGGCTACCGCTTCCTGACCATAGACGCCACCGACATGAGCCGCGCCATTCTGGAAAAACGGGGCTTTCGCTTCCTCACCAGCACCTACCCGTACACCTGGAAACCGTCATTGTTGTAGGACAAACTGTCAGTTTGCTCTTCTGTGGAGGAACGCGCGGAGATGGTTGGTCGTTTTCAGGCGATTTGCAGCTTGGGCAGCAGTTGACTGATGAATTGGAAACGGTCGGCCAGGTTGCCGCCTACTTCTAACTGGACGCGGATTGTGGCAATGATCAGGTCCAGGTCGCGGCTGGGCGCGCGCGCCAGCCATTGGTCTAATGCCGACAGCAGCGACGTACCGGCCTGTAAATCGTTTAGCACACGCTGCACCGCGGCGGTCAACGGGCCATCCATGTCCTTTGTCACTATTTCCAGCCCCTGCGCCACGCTGTACCCGGAACGGAGCGCCACTTCCATGACGCGCAGAAATTCGGGAATTTGTTCATTCATGGGTTCACCTCGTTTGGGTCGGAGAGATCAACGCCCATCTCGCGTAGGCGGCTGCGGTAATTTTCGTAGCCGTATTCCAGCATGTAGATGGTGTTGATGGCGCGCTCGATAACGGCCGTATTGTGTCGCTGTTCTGGATAGCCCCACAACTCGGCTAAAAAAGCAATCTGCCGCGCCGTTTCATTGGTAATTTGAATACTAATTTGTTTCATAAAACAACCCTTAACATACGATAAACGTGTGTTAAATGATATAATAGTGGATAATCGTATGTTGTCAAGAAATAAAAAAGGATCATCATGCTGCATCAACTAGCGCCCCATGAATACCACAAAGCGGCCGATCTGTTTGCGGGGTTGGCGACGTACAATGTGTATGTCACGGCCGTTCTCAACGGCGACAGCCCCGGTCGTGTGTACGTAGACGACCTGGACGCGCCAACGGCCGTTTTTGCTATCTCCCTTGACGCCTGCTACCTGGCCGGCGACGCGCACAACGACGCCTTCAATGAGGCGCTGCGCGACGAACTGGACGCAACCTTGTTCGCCGGGGATCGCGTCAACCCGGACGACGTGCAAATTGCCGTGCATTTGGACGATCCCGAATGGGAGGAGACGCTGGCCGATTTGATGGAAGATTGGTGTTGGCCGCCATTGGTGGAACTGCACCACTATTACTGGCGTCGCACGCCGCCGACGGAACCGCGCCCCTTGCCCGACGGCTACACATTGGCGCGTCTGGATGCGGCGCTGTTGGGACGACAAGGCGCGCGCCTGCCGCAAACCATCGCTGACTCTATCCGCATTGGCTGGCAAGATGAGGCCAATTTTTTGGCGCAAGGGTTTGGCTTTTGCGCCCTACACGAGGAAGAGATCGTCTGTTGGAGTCTGGCGGACTGTGTGAGCGCGGGGGCGGCGGAAATTGGCATTGAGACGGCCGTCGCCCACCGGCGGCGTGGTCTGGCAACGGCCGTTACCCAGGCCACCCTCGCCCACTGCTTCGCGCAGGGCATCACGCAAGTGGGTTGGCGCTGCCCGGCCGCTCATGCCGCCTCGGTGCAAACGGCCGTGCGCGCCGGGTTCCAATTTGCGCGGGAGTACGTGCGCTACGTCTTCCTCGACGATGAGGCGCGCCATTTTGCCGAACTGGGGCGCATGTACTTCTTTGAGGCGCAGCTTTACGACGAGGCGGCGGAGGCGTTGGAATTTGTATTTGAGATTGAGCGTGACGAACCGTACCCTGACCATTACTATTTGCTGGCGGCGCGGGCGTGGGCCAAGGTGGGTAACGGCCGTAAAGCCCTGGCCTATCTCAACCAGGCCATTGACGCCGGGTTCGGCGACGCCAGCTTGCTCAACAGCTTGCCGGAGTTCGCCCCCTTGCGGCGCAGCCGCGAGTGGCAGGAAATTATGCGCCGGGTGTCGTGAGTTGAGCATGTCCGACGCCCACATAACCAGGAGAACCGATGACTACTTTGCCAGAACATGAGATTTTTTGGGCCATTCACCGCGATCTGCCGCGTGAAGCGCCCGGCAGCGATGCAGCGACGCAGCAAGCCTGGGCCATGCTGCCCGACCTGCCCGCCGCTCCGCAAATTTTGGATATTGGCTGTGGCCCTGGGGCGCAGACGGTGGTTTTGGCGCGGGTGAGTGGGGGGATGGTGACGGCCGTTGATACCCACCAACCCTTTTTAGACGAGCTGACGCGCCGGGCGGCGCAGGCCGGGGTGGCGGAGCGTATCCAACCGCGCAACGCCTCCATGTTCGATCTCGATTTCGCCGAGCCGTTCGACCTGATCTGGTCAGAGGGGGCGATTTACATCATCGGCTTCGAGCGGGGGTTGCGCGAGTGGCGCAAGCTGTTGCAACCGGGCGGGTTTGTCGCCGTGACGGAACTCTCCTGGCTGAAACCGGATCCGCCGGCCGAAGCCCTGGAATTCTGGCAAGAGGGGTATCCAGGAATGGGGGCCATTGAGGAAAATTTGGCGCGCCTGACGGCGGCGGGCTATCATGCCCTGGGCCATTTTGTCTTGCCGGAGAGCGCCTGGTGGGACCAATACTATCACCCGATGGCCGCGCGCATTGCCATGCTGCGCGAGCAATACCGGGGGAATGCTGCGGCGCAGCGCGTGCTGGATGTAGAGCAGGCAGAGATTGCGTTGTACCGCAATTATTCTTCCTGGTATGGCTATGTGTTTTACATCATGCGGGCGTAATACCTCAATATTTCAAGGACTGTGGACGGCCTTCTGACCGAGTCGCCAGTGAGGAATAAGCTATGCGCAAGGCACAAGGGTTGATCATCCTTGTCACGTTGCTGATTGGCTGCACGGTCGGTCCCGCCCCACACCGACACTTGTTCCCGTAACGACCGACCCGCTTAGGAATGCGGATTAAATAAGTTACGCTGATTGACTGACAAATCTCATCTTCGCGGTGACGACAACGAATTTAAGT
>JACSRF010000028.1 GCA_014879875.1 Anaerolinea sp. | reverse complement strand
GCGTGACCAGAGAGACCACACGCATCACTCGTCACATGTCACGCCGAACCCCATGAAATCCTGTAGAGCGATCTTTTTCTTAACATCTATAGTTAGCGCATCGGCTCACTCTTGCGGGTTGAGCCAATCTACTAACGTGCTGTTGACAATCTCCGTGTCCGGGTGCAGGCTGACGAGCCAGTCGGCCAGGGTTTGCACGGCCTGGTGCAGTCCGGCCGTGGGGCGCGGAAAGCCGACTTCGTGCAAGCCCAGCACCCAATCGCCGGCGCGGCGCGCGTTTAAGCTGAGGCCGAGGCGTTGGCTCAGCGGTTCTTCGTGGATGTAGGTTTCAAAGAGCAAGTTGTTGTGGCGCGTGGAGCGGAAGAGATCGATGAATTTGATTTCGGCCGTTGGCGTGGCGGTGTAGAAGGGTTGGAATTGGCGCGCCACGTCATCCAGGGTGAGTGGGGAGCGCATGACAACGTGAGGCATGGGGAACTCCTGCGGAATGGGGAAGGCGTTGGCGGCGGGCGTCGCGCTGCGCTGCCATTTGAAGTAGTGGCAGGCGCGCCCGTCGTCCAGGGCTTTCTGTTCATATTTTGTGCGCACGCGCGCTGTGTCTTCCAGCACAAAGGGGGCGCTGCGGCGGCTGTGAAAGTAGGGGGATTGCTGCAAACAGTCTGTAATCGCCTGCGCATAGTCAATGTGGTCGGTGGCAATGTCCAGCAGCGCGCCTGGCGGCATCCGTGTGGCGATTAAATGGAGAAACCGCTCGTTGATCAGGCGGCGATGGTGATGCCCCGCCTTGTGCCAGGGGTCGGGGAAGTTGATGTATAGTTCGCTGACCGTTTGTGGCGCGCATAAGGTCCAGAAAAAACTCTCCGCGCCCCCCTGAACCAGCCGCGCATGGGGCAGGCCGTCGCGGCTAAGTTTGCGTTCCGCTTTGCGCAAGGAGGGGAGGGAGATTTCAAGGCCGATGAGGTTGAGATACGGCCGTTCCCTCGCCATCGCCAGCAAAAATTGACCATTGCCGAAGCCGATCTCCACGGCCAACGGCGCGGCGCGACCAAATTGTGCGGCCCAATCTACAGGCCAGGGTAAACGGGCGCTACTTAACAGGTACGGGTGCATGGTAGAATTATATGGATGGGCAGGGTAAGCGCAAGCGGGTGTGCGGCGTGAAGCGTGTGGGAATGGGATGTGTAGGGTTTGTTGTAACCCAGGTTACCAACCTGGGCTACATTTACGAAGGAGATGACTTTTGCAACAAAAAACGGTACGAATCATCGGTGTGCCCATGGACCTGGGTCAAAATCGGCGTGGGGTGGACATGGGACCAAGCGCCGCGCGCTATGCCGGGTTGCAGGCGCGGCTGGAGCGGTTGGGGCACGTGGTGCATGATGAAGGGAATGTGCTGGCGCCGAACCCAGAAGAGGAAGTGGCTGAGGGGAAAACGCGACGGCTGAAGGCGGTCACGGCCGTTTGTCAGCGCGTCTACGAGGTGGGTACAGGTTGCGTGGCGCAGGGGGACTTTGCCATTTACCTGGGGGGCGACCACAGCATCAGCATGGGGTCCATCGCCGCCGCCGCGCAGCCGGAACCCATTGGCGTGATCTGGATTGACGCGCATGGGGATTTTAACACGCCTGAGACCTCGCCCAGCGGCAACATTCACGGGATGCCGGTGGCCGCGCTCATTGGCGAAGGGGCGGAACAACTGGTGAACCTCGGCTACCCTGGTCCCAAACTGAAGCCGTCGCAAATTGTGCAAATTGGTGTGCGTGATTTGGACGCGACGGAACGGACGCGGCTGGGTCAGAGTGGGATCAACGTCTTCACGATGCGCCACGTAGATGAGCAGGGGATAGCCTCGGTGGCGCGGCAGACGTTAGACCGGCTGCGCCATTTGCGCCGTCTGCATATCAGCCTGGACATGGACAGCCTGGACCCGGATGAAGCGCCGGGGGTGGGAACGGCCGTGCCCGGCGGCCTCACCTATCGCGAAGCGCATTTGCTCATGGAGATTTTTGGCGACAGCGGCCGTGTGCAATCGCTGGACATTGTGGAAATCAACCCCATTCTCGATGATCGCAACAAAACGGCCGAACTGGCCGTTGAACTGGCGGCGTCATTGTTGGGGCAGCGTATTTTGTGAATATGGGGAGGGTTGGTTGGTTGGTTGGTTTGCCAGCCAACAAACCAACCAACCTCGGCTCTTTGGGAACTCAGGGGGTTGACAGGCCGTGATGCGTGACGAGTGATGCGTGACCAGAGAGAC
>JACSRF010000029.1 GCA_014879875.1 Anaerolinea sp. | reverse complement strand
CGTCACGCATCACAGCCTGCCCTGAGCTTGTCGAAGGGGCCTGTCAACCCCCTGAGTTCCCAAAGAGCCCGATTTCTTTCACGTTTCGCGTTGCACACCCTTCTTGGCCCAGGCTGCCGCCAGCCACGTCAACAGGCTGCCGTACAACAGCACGGCGCGATGCAGCGCCCGGACGCGCCAGGTGGGTTGGGGCGTGGCGGCGTTCGCCAGCCATTGCCATTCGCGCCGCGCCAGGTTGGCGAGGGCGCGATTGAGCCACAGACCTGCGCCTGTTTGCAGCGAGAGGGTGCGCTTGCCTCGTGTCCGCTGGGTGACACGGCCGATCAAGTCAGTGGTCGGCGTGGGCGCATCGGCTTGCAGCGAACGGTCGCCCCGGGTATGCAGATGGGGTTGGGTGGCGCTGACGGCCGTATCCCAATAACGGTGGGTGAGCAGGTGGGCATTGTGCAAACAGGTGATGATGTCTCCCGGTTGCAGTTGCGCGGGAGCGACCGGCTCCAGCGTCACCTGGTCGCCGCGCCGCAGCAGCGGCAGCATACTGTCGCTGCTGATGGTCAGGGTGGGGCGTTGGTTGTGGCGCAGGCTCTCTTGCAGCATGTTCGCCAGCAGGGGGGCGTCAAGGGATGGTTGCCGATCTCGGTTCATAGGGATGTCATCAATTCAGTAATTTGCAGTTCACCGATTTGACTAGATCGATCCGTTTACCATGTTATCTGCGGTGGATGCCAGCCTGCGGCAATCCACCGCTCGCGCCCACGCAGCAACATCGGGCGATTCAGCCGCAGCGCTGCGATTGTGGCGCGTCCGGTAGGCGTCAGGCCCGCGATGAGCAACCCGTCCCTTTCCCATCGGAAATGATCATCCCACTTTTGTCGCCGGGGATGGAAAAGCGACGCTTCTTCACCTATTTTCTCATCTATGCCCATAATGCGGCTTTGTTTTAGGAGATTGCAATCCCAACAAGCCAGGCACAAATTCTCAGTTGTTGTTTCGCCGCCTAACGATTTGGGGATGATGTGGTCAACTGTAAAACTCATGCCCAACACATCCTCTTGCGACAGGCAGTAGCAGCAGCAGTGGCGTGAATATACCGCTGCCTCGGTGCGCAATGCAGATGAAATGGCAGAGTGGCTCATCGGGGCTGACGCAAACCAGCTATATCAAACTCGCGCCCTTGCAGCAAAACGGCCGCTTCCGCACGCACCAACATCACTCGCTGCCCATAATGTTGCAATTGACGCATCTCTTCTTCTTCGGTAGCCGTCAATCCCTCAAACTGCAACTTCTCGCTCAAAAATTGCATCCGTTCAGATTTCTCTGAGGGCACGGCCAACTGCGCCGCGCGCCACAAATGGGCGTCATCCAAAAAACGCAGTTGCGCTACTTCTGTGGCGATGTCGGTCGGTATGCCTACCCAGGTGTCATCGGCGGCAAGCGCATCGGCGACAACGGCCGTCAATTCATCAGCCACAGAGCGGTTCATCCCTTTGGCGCGCTGCTGGACACGCCGGTATAGGGATTCCGGCAGCGAGACATTTACCTGCATGGTCATCGTAACCTCCAACATGGCAGGGATCCCATCCCTGCTGGACTGGGATGCCTGCTACTGATTGCTTCCATTATAGTGGAAAAGGGGTGGGGAGGGGTAACGGCCATTATTCCGACAACTCGACAGTTTCGGGCAGGGAGATCAGGCGGGCTTTGTCATCTTGTTCGTTGCTCATTGCTTGTTGTAGATCATTTAACTTTCCGGCGCAAATCGTGGGGAACGGAAATGGTAAACCGGCTCCGGGTCGGTTTCCACACGGCGGATGAGGACGAACTCATGCGGGTAAGCACGGTTGACTTCACTGTAAACTGCGCCAAAATCGGGGCCGTGCGCCACCAATTCGCCGTGATGCAGGGCAATGTACTGCCCCTCATAATATTGGAGTAGATCACCGTGCAATGCGCGATAAGCCGCTGTTTCGCGCTCAATGGCGTCATCATCAGCCAGTTCCGCTGCATTTTCCGCAGTTTGGGGCAGGTGGATAGATTCTGCTAATAGGTCAGCAACCTCGCGCTGCCGCGAACGGGCTAACCGTTCCGCACGGCGATAGAGGTCTTCAGCGATATGTAAGGTTACTTGTACACCCATTTCAGTCATTCCTGAGGTGATTGGTCACTTAACCAACCAGCCAACATCGCAGTTTTTCGTGCTTTGCGTCAATTATACGGGAGGAGAAAAAGAGACTGCCATCCTCCGGCAAATCAACCGGTGGTGTAA
>JACSRF010000467.1 GCA_014879875.1 Anaerolinea sp. | reverse complement strand
CAACGCGCCTCAAGACAGCCAGAGAGAAGCCCTGGGCCGGGCTGGAATTCTTCCCGGCGCCATAGAAGCTGTGTCAGTCCCTGGCGTGTCTGACGGCCGTAAAAACCACCACCGCCTGCGCCTTAGACGACCTCCGCCCTCGCGCCCTGGCCCAGGCCGTAGATGAGTTTGAAGCATCCTGCACCGCCAGATCCTGCGACCTCGACCTGCGCGACGCCTTCTCCACGCGCATTGAGGTGGTGAAGACGTTATCGGGGTCTGGGATTGTGGTGGTGTAGATAAACATATAACAGTGAATGATTAATGATGAATAGTTACTGATCAGCTCCAAAATTCAATGCGTAACTAAAAAAATATATGGCATTTTATTGTTGTGGTTCTAGTTCTGTATGCATTATACCTGTGTCGGGCCGGACTTTTTTTTTCAATAATCGGTATATATCTTGCACTGTTGGGTCATTTACTCCATATAAACTAATTAGCATAGACATGAATAAAGTTGCTGGTGTTTTTGCGTCAAGCGGGAATGCTGGCGTTTTTTCTAAAATATCTTGATCACAAAAACTGTCATGTTCTGAGTGATTTCGGTCAAATTTGGTGATTGGCTGTGCGTGATAATAATCATGCCGACTTCGATTCGTTCCTGCTTCTTCTGGTGTTTCATAGCGATAGCCGATTGATTTGATCGAATTTGTGTGATCATTGTTCTGAAAAAAAAGAAGCATTATTCGTAAGGATAATTTTGGTTGCGTTCCGCTCAAATCACAATTAATACTCATGACAGGTAAAATAATCTTATCTTTTGTTACAGGGGGTAAGTATATAAATTGTTTCCGTTCAATTAGATTAAACTGCGGGGGTGATCCCACCCCCTTACTGTATTTCACAAATTCGTGTTTCGGGAAACTATGATATATTGATTCTAGTGTGGATAGTAGTGTCTTGATTCGTTGGTTGGACGAATCTGTCCACTCGTCTTTTTGACGTAATAATAACTTTGATGCCTCAATTAAAAATTTTCCCTGACTGATCATACGATTACTTAAGTGAATAGTTGTCGTAACGGAATGTAAGCGATTTCTTCAAGCTTTTCAATATGACGTAAACTATAAGATGATGGGCGACCTGTATCAAATTCTGTTGCCTCTTCTTCCTGTACAAAATGAGATGTATCTTCACAAAAAACAAAAGGTGGTGGTTCGAATTTCCATGGCTCTTTGACTTCCTGAATATCTCGATTGTTTTGTACATCACGCCAAAACCAAACAGGCCGGGAAAGCCATGATTCATGGGAGAACTGATGTTTTTTAATTACTTCAATATTGAGGGGTAGTTCTTCGTTAGGAATATTAAGTTGATTCCAACTATCGGCAGATTCTGTTTCTCCAATATACAAACTTGGTAACCTCAGCGCAATATGTGGCGCGTCAACTAGAATATTTTGAAGTGGAAGGATACCATGTTCTAGCCATTTGTGAATCCGTGCAGCTGCAATTCTAGCCATCATTTCTTCATCTGGTTGTGCGTCTTTCGGTTTGAGGGCATTTGTCGATTTTTTTACGAAATCAGTAAATGTTACTTCTGAAAATTCTTTTTCAGGTACATCAAGGAAATTGGCAAGACTATCACTGATAACAGCTGAATCTGGAAACTCGAAGAACTCAATAATTGGAATACCTAACGAATTTTTTATATCATCAACTCGTGCATTATAGAGACTTGGCGCATCTGGTAAGTAAGGCCACGTTGAAGGACGGAAACCCTTCCATTCTTGTTTCCACAAGCCTTCTGATGCTATATCAGCTTCGGAAATGTGTAAATCGGCAAACTTATCTAAGTGTCCATTCATTGTTAGATCGAATGTACGATCGGTGCGAAATTGGTTGATTGCAACAATGTAACCACATTTCGAGTAACATCGAAGCAAATAGGCTACATCTTCTCCTGTTAAGTTGAGGTTTCCATCTGCCTCAATAAGATCATAATCAATAAAAACGATATCGGCTGAATCAAAAACGGAAACTTTATTTACTATTGAATCGTTCCGAGATTGTTTTCTACGCTCAAACAATATTTTCAAATGGTCTCGAAATACTTCATCTGGTAACGCATCAACATCCCATTCATCGGGTTTAACTACGTCAAGGCTATCTTTCCATTGCTGTAAACGACTAGATAGATCGTCATAAATTAAAATTTTGCCCATCACTTTTCTCTCCAAGAAAGTTCAAATGCTGTAGCAAAGCCTTCATCAGGTTTACTAAAATGGACTTGGCAATCACGATTTTCAGCCAGCATTTTAACAATAGCTAATCCTAACCCTGTTCCACCTACGCCTAGTTGTTCTCTCTCCGGTGATAATTCAAGTTTTCTTTCAAAAGGTTGGAAAAGCGTTTCTGCCGAACTTAGATCAACACCTACTCCAGTATCTTGGATTCTTACATACTGAGTCTCTCCACGTGTATAAGCTTTAATAGCAATAAGTTGATCAATTCGTGGAATGTCAATGAGGGCATTTATAGCATTAAGAAATACATTTTGAAATAATGCGTTCCACTCGGCGATAGTTGCTGGCGGTAACCTTAGCGTATTATCTATAGCATTAATATCAAGCGGTACATTACGAGTTAAAGGCCCTAACATTCTGTAAATTTCTTGTAAAAGAGGCTTCGCTCGTAATCGACTTACTTCCTCTCGATCTGGAGACTCCATCAATGGCGAAAATAGTAGCCGATTTTGTTCAAATCGTTGTAGTAGAAGTTCCAGTTGTTGAATATTTTCGTCAAGAACAGCTGAATGAAAATTTTGCTCTCTTGACAAATGTTGGAGATTGTTAATTACGCTTTTTAAGAGTCCTTTTTGTTGCCCGATTTCATGTTCAAATGCTAGTGCTGTGATTCCTGTAGCAGCCAAAGCTCCTAGTAATCCTGTACGTTGCTTGTATTGTTCGTCAGTAGCTTTTGATGCTTCCTGTACAAAGTCAAGAGTTTCATACAAATCTTTGTATATTGGCGGAGGAATTTCTCTGCGGTATGTTTCCAATGCTTCGATTGCATTATCATACCGTGATCTAACATCCTTAAATTGAATAAAGTATTTTTCTTCTTCTTTTTCACGACGATCTCTTTGTCTAGTTGCGTAAAAATCCATTCCCCAACGTACGAAATCTTTTAATTTGAGAAAGGCTTGATTTTCAACTAATCTATCTCTTGTGATTTGGATTGCTAAATGTGTTGTTTCTCCAGATTGTGATGATTCGGATGCGTTTGCCTTTTCTGATGCTGTATCAATAAATGTTGCTCCAAAAATGCGGGCATTAGTAGGTAAATCGTTTAGTGCACGAGTTACATGCAAATTCTCTGGTAATAGTTGAGAACGATGTAATCGTTGTGCATGATCTTGTTCAATACCTAGCCAATCTTGTTGACTCCCATAGTAAGGTAAGTGAAAACCCGCATCATAAACATGAACCCCACCATATTCACGCATATATGTACGAGCATCGTCAACGAGAATGTTGAATCTTTGCTTTCCACGTAAATCAAAGATTCGAATTTCATAGTTAGCTCTGTGTATATAATTGTCAAACACGGGTTCTTGTACATATTGATCCCCATCTCTGAATTGAACAACAATTTTTGAGCGGCGTTTCCCATCAGGTGTTAAGTCTAGCAATTGCCCCACAATTTTTGCGTCCCATAAATCAAACACTGCTTCCATTTGCTTTTGGAACTGTTTTGCGGCTTCAGGATTAGAAGGGGCCACTAAATCAATGGTGAATCCACTTGACTGACCAAAAATTTGGGGAGGCTGTAAAGTCCATAACTCTCGTGCCAAATTTTCAATATCTTCGACAGTCCACTTGTGTTTGAGTTTACGTAATATTAGTTTAGTACCATAAGGTTTGTTTTCAGGGAAGTTAGTAGAGGCAGATGTCTGAGAATATTGTGCTGTTGCCTGAGTTAAATCTTCCTGTTGTACGGCATTATCCCAATCGACAAATGCTCTCAATTCAGAACGAATACTCATATCAGAAATGGTTATCAACTCAATTTGATGTGCAAGGAATTGAACAGAAAGACGACCGACACCTTTGGACCCAGTTACGGGGCGTTTAAGATTTCGAGATAATCGTTCGTGTTCTTTATGTGGCGATCCGATGCGCATCCAGAAATTCTCGAACTCCGACAGATCCATTCCCTGTCCATTATCTTCAACTTCGATTCGATCTTTGAATAACGTTACAACAACTTTAGTAGCATCTGCATCGTAGCTGTTTTTTATTAGTTCAGCCAGGGCTATATGGCGTCGACCAACAAGCCGCTCTCCCAACTCTCGTAACAAAGCAGCGTCAACGGAAAAGTTTAATTGGTGTTCATATGGTTGTGACAGAGTCTCATTTGCCAATATGTTCATTGAGATGCTCAACGATGGCTTCTCCGATTACACGACCTAACGCAACTGGAACAGCATTGCCTATGTGCCGTGAAGTAGCACTAATATTAAGTTCTTCGTCTTCCGCTATAAATTGATAATCCGGGGGAAAAGTTTGCAAAAGCGCAGCTTCTCGTAAAGAAATTGCTCTATCTTGTTCTGGATGACCAAAACGGCCGTTGCCAAATCCATAGCACTGGGTTGTAATTGTTGGCGCAGGCTTTGTCCATTCCATACGTCCATAAACGCTTGAATAAAAGCGACCACTATGCTTTTTGTGACATGCTGCTTGTAGTTCTTCTGGCCAATCGTGCCAAGTCCCACCAGCTTTCGAAGCTTTCATGCGACGCATATTCAAATCACTTAGACGGCTAGCATAGTGTAATTTATCATTTGGATCTGCCTGCCCTGCCGAGATTTTGGGCAACTCTTTTATTATACTTGCTACGGTACTGTAATTTTCTGTTGATGTAACAATAGGTGGGGGGAGTTTGATTTCACCTAATCGTGATGCCAAAATAACGAGACGCTTACGTAGTTGAGGAATATTATATTGTGCACAATCAACGTCTTGTTGGTGAATATAATAATTATTCGATCTCAAAGTTTCTAAAAATTCTTCTAGGAGTTCACCGTTACGAAAATGCTTGAGTCGCGTAACATTTTCCATTGAAACGACATCTGGCTTGAGCTCCTCAATTAGGCCAGCAAAACGACGTAGTGGATCCCATTGATTTTCTTTGCTTTCGGTTCGATTATATGAGGAGTAAGGCTGGCATGGTGCGCATCCAACCAGCACCCGTGGGTTTCCTTCTGGATATAAATCGCGTAATTCTTTGACTGTAACGTCTTCGATCTTCTTTTCAATAAATCGCGAATTTGGTGTATTGGTTTCGTAAGCAAATTTACAGCTTGGGTCGGCATCAATTCCCGCGGCGACGTGAATTCCCGCTTGGTGAAGACCATGTGTTAAACCACCGACACCACAAAATAGATCGACTGCTGTATAGCTCATTTCCTTGTTATTCCTGTTGGTCACCCTAATTATCTAAAGAGGTATTTGTTTGGTAACTAGTATTTTTTATTGTTATCTGAATTGTGTATCATCTGGCAGAATTGATTGATCTTTTTATCCTGCGTACCATGTAATTATGCCACTTGGAGAGCTTGGTGACAAACTGACCATTTAGGGAATATCACTACTATTGGCCCTATAACGGCCGTTTCCACCCATGCCCATCACCGCACTTTTAGAAAGGGAACGGCCGTTTCCAACTCTTGCCTGTATCACTGCTACTGGCTCCATAACGGCCGTTTCCCACCCAATACACCCATCGCCGCGCTTTCAGATAGGCAAACAGCCGTTACCCTTCCCCTCCCCTTTTCCACTATAATGGAAGCAATCAATACAGATGATTAAAATGACACGGTACCCAAATAATTTATGAGCGATTCCTGCCTGACAATGACAATACAATCCTTTATTAACGTCTCCCCCGATTCCCACTTCCCCATCCAAAACCTGCCCTATGGCATCTTTAGCCCGCCGACCGGTGGCGCGCCGCGCGTGGGCGTTGCCATTGGCGATTGGGTGTTAGACCTGGCGCGGCTGCAAGCGGCGGGCCTGTTTGCGGGCATGATGGTTGAGCCGCCAGACTTTGCCACGTCGTCGCTCAATGCATTCATGGACGGCGGCACGGCCGTCTGGCAGGCAACACGCCAAACGGTGCAAACCTTGCTGCGGCGGGATAACCCCACGCTGCGCGATGATGCGCAACTGCGACGGCAGGCGTTCTGGCCGTTGGCCGACGTGACACTGCACCTGCCCGCGCAGATCGGCGACTATACCGACTTTTACTCCTCCATAGAACACGCCAGCAATGTCGGGCGCATCTTTGGCCGGGACGTGCCGCTGCTGGAAAATTGGCGGCATTTGCCGGTGGGGTATCACGGCCGCGCCAGTTCCGTCGTGAACAGTGGCGCGCCCATTCACCGCCCATCCGGGCAGTGGGCGCCACGTGGTACGGCCGTGCCCCACTTTGGCCCCACGCAAGAACTTGACTTTGAACTGGAAATGGGCTTTTTCATTGGGCCGGGCAATGCGTTGGGCCAGCCTGTGCCCATTGCACAGGCGGAGGCGCACATCTTTGGCCTGGCGCTGGTCAATGATTGGAGCGCGCGCGACATTCAACGGTGGGAGTACCGCCCCCTTGGCCCCTTCCTGGCGAAAAACTTTGCCACGTCCATCTCGCCCTGGGTTGTGCCGTTGGCGGCGCTGGCGCCGTTTCGCGTACCTGGTCCGGCGCAGGAGCCATCGCCGCTGCCCTATTTGCAAGCGGATTGGCCCGGCGCGTTTGATATTTACCTGGAAGTGCAGTTGCAAACGGCCGTCATGCACGAGCCGGTGACCATTTCCCACTCCAACTTCCGCCATTTGTATTGGAGCATGGCGCAGCAGTTGGCGCACCACACCATTACCGGCTGCAATTTACGGCCGGGCGATCTGCTCGCGTCGGGAACCATTAGCGGCTCCACGTCAGATAGCTGCGGCTCGCTGCTGGAATTGGCCTGGAATGGCTCGCGCCCCATCGTGCTGCCGTCCGGGGAGACGCGCGCCTTTTTGCAAGATGGCGACCGGCTGACGCTGACGGGCTGGTGTCAGGGAGATGGGTATCGGGTTGGCTTTGGCGCGGTGACGGGGGTGGTGGTGGCGTGAAACGTGAAAAGGGAAGCGTGAAACGTGACCAGGGTTCATCACGTTTCACGCTTCACGCATCACGGCTTAACGTTCGATGAAGAGGATCATCGTTTGTTGTGCGGCCGTTTCGCTAACGCGGGCAGCGGCGGCAATGGTGCGCAGTGGGTACAATACAGCAGCCGTCTGGTCAAATCCCGCCATGTCCATACCGGAAGCGGCCGCGCTGCTGCGGATGACGCTCATCATGCTGCGTAAATCCAGGTACATGGTGGGAACCATGTCGGTGGGGAGGGCAGCAACGGCCGCACGATACCCGGCATTGTCCGCGAGCGATGGGCCGCCGCCAAATTGCAACGCTTGCGCACCGGCGGCGCTGGTTCCCAGGTAAAAGTAGCCACGCCCCAGGCCATACATGAACTGCGCAGATTCGCTAAATGGGGTGGCAAATTCATACAAGATGAGGCCATTGCTATCCAGGCGATTGACCTCGCCGAGGCCGCTGTCGGGATCACTCACTTTGGCAGTGAAGGCTTCAAGGCTTGCCGCCAGCGCCGTTTCATTATTTGTTCCCAATAACATGAGCGCTTCCAGCGGTAAATCCATTTCTTCGGCGAAGACGCCGCTGTCACCGGGCATTAGACCAACAGCTATTTCTTGCCCCAAATAAGGGAAGAAATCAGTGTCGGGGTTGACGCCAAAGTCACGGGCAAAGAGCGCCATCGCTTCTGCATACGCTTCGGGATCGCCCATTTGCGCGACGAGCAGGTCGCGGTATGTTTCCCAAATGGCGCCCAAGCCCTGCACCCCAACGTAGAAGAAGGTGTTTTCCGGGTAGAGGCTGAGGGAAACGGGAGCGGTGGCGTAAGCATTGCTGAGCAAGGCGCGCTGTGCTGCGGGCAGCGCATCAGGATCATAGGCGTTGATGCTGTCAATCTGCAAACCGGCGTCAATGAAGGTGAGGGAAACGGCCGTTCCCCGCAGCCAATCTGTGGGGAAGGCGCTTGTCGCCGATGTCATCAGCAACCCCGACATACTGGCGTTCATCTCCTGCACCATATCCGTCAACTGCGCTCCATCCATGTACATCGTCACCATGCGCGCGTCAGGCAAGTCGGCGACGGCCGTCTGGTATTCTGCCTTATCTGCCAGCGATTCCCCCTTTTGGGCGTCAATGGCTTGTTTGAGCACATCGCTGTTGGTCGCCGCGAGCATCATACGCCCGGATTGCGCCAGCGCCAGCCCGGCGCCCGGCCGTTCGGCCACGAAGGCAGTGATGGTGACGCCATTGTAGCTCTCGCTAACGGGCGTCGCGTCGTTATTTTCCGCCCAGGCCGCGGCTACCTTTGCCAGAAAGGCGTCAGCGGCGCTGCCGTTGCGCGTTTCGGCCAGCAACAGCCAGGAGGCATCGGGCGTGCTGTCGAACTCGCCGAGGGTGACGTCTAACAAAGCGAAGCCGAGGTATTGTCCCAGCCAGGGCTGCACATCGTCGGCAAAGGTGAGGCCATAGTCGGTAGCGAGCATGTTGGTGAATTCTTGCTGCGCGTCATCCAGGTTCACATCGGCGTCGGCCAGGGGGGCGGCGAATGTGTCGCGCAGCGCTTTCATGTCGTCAACGTTGCTGTTAAGCAGGTTAACGCCGACGTAAAGCACGCTGTTGGGGGGGACGGCCGTTGCCGTCGCATCATACTGCCCCGATAAGCGCTCCAGCACGGCCCAGCCGAATGGGTCGAGCCAGAGAGTGAGGCCGGCAAGAATGAGGAAGAGAAGGGCAATAAGGGTACTGCCCCATAATAAACGCCGGAAACGGCCGTTTGGCGGCTGACTCACCGGCGGTTCAGCATACAGTTCATTTGTGGACATTTCGTTCATAGAACACTCCTTTGCGTCGGTTTACTGATTACCGATTACTGCTCACTGGTCAAAAACAGGCGGTTCAATCAGCAGCTCCTGACCAAAGCGGCTAAAATCCACCTGCCACACACTGGGTTCCTCGCTGCCGACCACCGATTCAACAACAATAATCCGGTGCAGCAAAAAGGTTTCCGGCTCCACCCACATCTCTGCCGTGACCGGGTCTGGCCCTATCAGCGTGCCGCTCATTTCATAGAGGCGGGTTCCGGATACGTCACCGGACAGGTGATAGAGAGCCATGTCGGGGCCATTTTTCAGCTTCTCCGTGCCCAGCAGGTGTGCATTGGTCACATCGGCCGCTAAAATGGCCTGCAAACCCACGTCTTCTCGAAATAAAACGGTGGGGTTGAAGCCCCAATCGGGCGGCAGTTCTTGCCAACGGCCGGTAAGCGGGTTTGTCTCCCACTGGATGGGACCAACGCTAATGACGCTGACGTCTGTGACCAGACCGGGCAAGATGACGCGCACCACAGCTTGCGCCCGATCTGGGGCCTGGTAGTCTCCCTCGGCGCGGCGAAAGGAGAGCGTTTCGGCCGTGTCTACGTAGGCGGGCGCGCCGGTGCGGTCAATGATGAAGTGAAAGCTGCGCTGCGCCTGCATGTTGGCAGCCATCTTGGCCACAATCTCCGCTGGCGACAGGGAGGGTGGTTCGGGTGAGTGGCAGGCGGTGAGGAGAAGGAGTAGAATGAGAGACCACAATCGTTGTCGTATCATATCAAAGTTGAGTTTACCGCAAAGGGTACGTCTAACGCAAAGTTTTGTTTATATACCAGAGGTGGCGCGGTCAGGCATGTACTGAGCAAAACCGAAGTAGACCGGCCACAGCGAGTATAGTATGAAGAGCCTATGTTAACGGCCGTCATCCTCCTCTATAATGTTCAAGTAACAACGACCCCGGAGTAGCAAAGACAATCACAAATATACAAAAGCGCCGAATTGAGGACACATGATAAAAGATAAAGAATTAGGCCACGCCCTATTATGGATGGCAAGAAAGATTGAAGCCTCTCTACCTGAAAATACGGTGCTGGAACGCGCGCCGCAAACGGTGAAGCTTATCCGCGAGCGATATGACGTGGCGCGTAAACATGCCAAAGTACAAATACCGCCCGAACAGGAAACAGCTTTCTTTGAGGCTTTACTCGATGAAATCTTGGGATTTGGCCCGCTGGAATCGCTGCTTAAAGATAACGGCATTACAGAAATCATGGTCAACCGTTCTGACCAGGTGTACATTGAGCAAAAAGGGAAGTTGACCCTATCAGGGGTAGAGTTTGTAGATGATGCGCACGTGGAGCAGGTCATCAACAAAATCATCAAGCCGTTGGGACGCTATGCCAATCGGGACTCGCCGCTGGTGGATGCGCGCCTGCCCGATGGGTCACGTGTGAATGCCGTTGTCGCTCCGTGCGCCATTGATGGGCCGAATATCACGATCCGTAAATTTTCCAAAACGCCTTTTGGCGTCAAAGATTTGATCAAATTCGGCAGTTTTAATGAGGATATGGCGGCGTTTTTGCAGGCGGCCGTTGTCTCTAAGTTGAACATCGTCGTCTCCGGCGGTACGGGGTCGGGGAAGACAACCTTGCTCAACGTGTTATCCAGTTTCATCCCGGAGGGCGACCGTATTGTGACGATTGAGGATGCGGCCGAGTTGAGCTTGCAGCAGCCACACGTGGTACGGTTAGAAACGAAGAAACCAAGCCGTACAGGGGATACCGAAGTTACCGTTCGGGACCTGGTGATCAACTCGCTGCGCATGCGCCCGGAGCGAATTGTGGTTGGCGAGTGCCGTGGTGGCGAGGCGCTGGACATGTTGCAGGCGATGAACACGGGGCACGATGGTAGTTTAACCACCATTCACGCTAACAACCCGCGCGACACCATTTCCCGTCTGGAGACGTTGGTGCTGATGGCCGGCATGGATTTGCCGCTGACGGTGGTGCGCAAGCAGATTGCTTCGGCGGTGGATTTGATTGTCCAGCAGGCGCGTATCCGTGACGGCAGCCGCAAGGTGACGAGCATCACGGAAGTGACCGGCATGGAAGGGGAGACGGTGGTGATGCAGGAGATATTCCGTTTTGAGGAAAGTGGCGAGAAGGACGGCAAGGTGTATGGGGATTTTGTGCCCGGCGGCGGCCGGCCGAACTGCGAGGAGCGGATGCGGCAGTATGGCTTTAATTTACCGGCGACGATGTTTATGACTGGGTCGTCCAGTCGCGGGGGCGGCCGGCGGCGCTAGGGGCGGTGATCGGTAATCGGTGATCGGTAGACATGAGCAGAGGTCGCACCCACTATACTGAATACGGGTATCAAAAGGGCGGGCATTCTTAAAAATGCCCGCCCTTTTTTGTTACTCGTTCCACCAGACCCAGTGGTAGGAGGCCACCGGGTAGGGCCGCGGCAGCGCCGGAGCGCCGGATTGCGGCAGCTTGTTGTTGACCGGATTCACGCCATTGCTCCCCACAGCATAGATATAAGCTGGTTTACCCGCATTCATATTGAAGGCGGTTTGCACCCACGCTTCGCGGATGGTGCGCTGGTAGAGCGTAATGCCGAGGAAGGTGACGGGGCGCATGTTGTCCACCAAACGCGGCCCAAAGGCGACGTCGGCCATGTTGCTGTTGAAACCAAGCAGCATGTGCGCGCCCCGGAAGGCGCCAAACCAACGGCGAATGGGCGCTGAACTGGCTGGCGTCCATTGGGCGCGGAGGGTCTGACAGGAAGCGAAGCCGGCCCAGCGCAATGTTGAGTAGCGGGCATTGCTGCCATCAAACCAGGTACTATCTACATTGGAGGGCAGGGAAAGGCCGCCGGCCGCGCCATGCCCGGCATAGTAGGCAAAATCTACGCGATCTACGCCGGCGGTGCAGTCTATGCCACCCAGGCTGCAATCGCGCCAATCTTTCTCCCAGGCGTTGGCGTTCCACCAGTTGTAGGTGGAGGTCCAGCCATAGCTGAGCATACTGCTGCGGAAGCCGTTGGCGTCGGGGATGACGCCTGGCAGGTCAGAGCCGCCAGGCCCGTAGGGAGGATAGTCGGAACCGGCGTGAACGCCGAAACGGTAAACGGCCGTTACCGCCTGTGGCCCTTTCATGCCGGCTAAGATGGATTGCGTCGTCGTTCCGGCGGTGTTGTTAAGCACAGCGGGCAGGTAAGCGGAGGGGGCTACCGCCGGATACAGATTAATGGCGTCCTGGCGGACCGCGCCCTCGCTGTCTTCCGCTTCCAGCAGTATGACGATTCCCGCCGGAATACCGCTGTGGGAATCAACTGCTAAATCGGCGGCCGTCGCGTTGACCGTGCCGGTAATGGGGAGCGTTCCGGTAATGAGCAATGTGCCATCACTGCTGCTCCAGGTGTAGGTGTAGGGTGGCGCGCCGCCGGCGATATGGCCTGTCAGGGTAACGGCCGTACCGGGCACGAAGGTATCGCCCTCGTTGGGGCTGGTAATGGCGACGTCGGGGCCAAATTCGCCCTCTTCCAGGGCGGAGATCATGATGGTGCGCAGGACGATGGTTTCGCCATCTAGCTCAACTTCAATCCCCTCAAACTCTAACATTGGCTCCAGGGCTATCTGGGGTTGGGCGGCGTCACCGACGGCGTAGAGCAGCGCCGGATCGGGTACATTCACGTCGTCGGCGTCGGGATAGCTGGCGCGCACTTGCAGCTCTAAGGCCGCCTTGGCGGCGGCGATGTCACGGGTGGGGAGGTTGCGCAGGAATTCCAGGGAACGGCCGTGAAACGGCATGGCCACAGCCCCCAAACCTGGCACAAGATCGTCCAGAGAAAAGCCCTGGTCGTCGGGGTTGGTGGTGTTAAAGAGGAGGGAGAGATGCCCGCCAGCGCCGCCCAGGGGTACTGCCGGCGTCTGCGAATAGCGCGATGTTTTGACGAACATGGGCACTTCCACCACGGCGCCGATCATTTCTTCGTCGTAAAGGGCGCGCCCTGTGCTGTCGGTCCTCAGCA
>JACSRF010000359.1 GCA_014879875.1 Anaerolinea sp. | reverse complement strand
TGGGAATAGAAACCCTGTGTATTTGCAAGAAAATAGTAGAAACACGCTCTATTTGCGCAAAAATAAGGTGTCAGGATTGCAGTAGGGTGCAAACGGCCGTGTGCCCATTAATTTGGGCGTGGTCGAAGGGAGTACGGCCGTTGCCCTTTGCTGGCGGGCGTTGACGTCGGCGTTGTGGTCAAGGAGGGCGCGGGTGATGGTCGGTCAGACCTGACGCCAACGGCCGTCTTCCTTCTGATAAACGAGCACACCGGGCAGTTCGCTCAAGACCGTCTGGATGGGAACCAGATAGCCAATGGTCACGTAGCTGTCGCCGCCAACGGGGGTGCTGGTGCGCTGCTCGCGGAAACGCTCCTGATTGTGCAAAAACCAGGGGCGCGTGTGCAGCATGGGCAGGCAGTAGAGTGTGCCCACTTCCACAAAGTAGTAAAACAGCCAGGCAGCCCTGGTGTAGAGAAAACAGCCGGGGCTGTTTTTGCTGGCATTGCTGACCGTTTCAAAGAAGAAGTTACCGGTGCGATGATAGCGGTCGCCTTTGATTTCGATGGCGATGGTGCGCAAACGGCCGCTGCTCCCCACCACCGTCCACAACAGATCCACGTCGTGCGCCTGGTAAGCGGCGTCTTCTTCTACATTATGCACGGCTACCGTCTGTGGCCAATATGTCTCCAGGAAATGGGTTACGTCAACGGCCGCGCGCCGGGCGACGGAGGCGGTATAGGCAATGCCGTGTTGTTTAAGCTGCTTGGGCATGATGCAAGTATAAAACGGCCGTCTACGCCAGGCAATAAAACCAGCCTGTCAGGTCTTGGAAGCCTGTCAGGCCCACACCTCTTTACACAATCTTTAAGAAACCTTGCACCGTTCTTTATACTGCCAGCGTACACTGCTCGCCATGAAAAAATCATTGTTCCTGATCCTGATCACGGCGACAGTAACCGCCGTGCTAACCCTTGCCTTGTTCCTCTGGTTCATGCCCACCCTGGGGCCGCGCCTCATGCACTCGCGCATGGCAGAGACCATGTATGCCGATATGCCTGCCAACATGCCTGCCGGTATGCCCGGCCACATGATGAACAGCGCCGCCCCGGCTGGCCTGGATACCGCTACCACGCGCCCCACCGACAACGGCCTGTTTCGCGTTTCCTTTAGCAGCGACCTTGACCCGGTTGTCATCAACCAGATGCACAGTTGGACGTTGAATGTGACAACGGCCGACGGTCAGCCGGTAGAAAACGCCACCATTACCGTTGACGGCGGAATGCCACAACATGGGCATGGGCTGCCTACTCGCCCACAAGTAACTGGCTACCTGGGTGATGGTAATTACCGCGTCGAGGGGCTGCGTTTCCAGATGGGCGGTTGGTGGGAGGTGAGATTTGACATTGCCACCGCCGCAGGACAGGCCGATGCCATCACCTTTAACCTTGTTTTGGAAGGGTAACAACATATGAAACAACTCATTCGTTTACTTGCTTTGTCGCTGCTGCTGCTGACGGCGCTGGTCGCCTGTTCTAGCAGCAAGCCGGAAATTGTCCGTAATCCAGATGCGCCGCTGGTACAGGTTTACCACCCACCCACCTGAGGCTGCTGTGGCGATTGGATGGCGTACATGGTGGAAACTGGGTTTAACGTTGAGGAAATCCCCGTAGATGATGCCTACACGATTAAACTGCAATACCAGATTCCACCGGCGCTCTATTCTTGCCACACAGCCATCGTGGATGGCTACGTGATTGAAGGACATGTTCCCGCTGCCGAAATAACCCGTTTGCTGGCCGAACGGCCGGATGTGCTTGGTCTGGCCGTGCCCGGAATGCCGTTGGGATCGCCCGGCATGGAAGCCCCCGGCGGCCAGGTGCAGCCGTATGACGTACTCACATTCGACCAAAACGGCGTCACGGCCGTATACGCCAGTTACGGACAGTAACCTATGCGCCGTTCTAAGCTGGCCCTTATCCTGATTGCCCTCTTTGGCGTGATCGGCGCGGGGGTGGCAATGTTTATCGGGTGGCCGCGCGCCGACTCCTGGACAGAAGCCGAGATCGCCACCTTGCGTACCTTGTGGGTGGGTAGTCTACCCCCGCTGCCCGCCGACCCTTCAAACCAGTATGCGGACGATCCGCGCGCCGTGGCCCTGGGGGAAAAGCTGTTTTTTGATATGCGCTTCAGCGTTAACGGGCAAGTCTCTTGCGGGACGTGCCATTTGCCGGAATTGGACTTTCAGGACGGCCGTGCCCTGGCGCAGGGTGTTGGCGTCACCGACCGGCGTACCATGCCCATCGCCGGGGTGGCTTATAGCCCCTGGTTGTTTTGGGACGGCCGTAAAGACAGCCTCTGGGCACAGGCGCTTGGCCCGCTGGAGAGCATGGTGGAGCATGGCGGCACGCGCGCGCAGTACGCCCATCTCATCGCCGCCCATTACCATGACGAGTATGAGGCGCTTTTTGGCCCGCTGCCCGATCTGGCTGACGTACCGCCAACGGCCGCGCCCATAGATGATCCCACCGCCCGCGCCGCCTGGGAAGCGATGACGCCGGCGGCGCGCGAATCTGTCACGCAAATCTACGCCAACATGGGCAAGGCCATCGCCGCTTTCGAGCGCACCATCATGCCCGGCCCATCTCGCTTTGACGCTTACGTGCAGGCAATGCTGGCTGGGGACGCGCGGGCGCTGCGCGCTGCCCTCACCCCTGACGAAGTGGCCGGGCTGCGCCTGTTTATCGGCGCGGCCAACTGCACGCAATGTCACAATGGGGCGCTGTTCACCGATAATGACTTTCACAACACGGCCGTTCCCACCGTCCCCGGTTTGCCCGAAGATACCGGACGCGCGGCCGGTGCGCGCCAGGTTTTAGCCGACGAATTCAACTGCCTCAGCCCCTACAGTGACGCTGCGCCGGAGCAGTGCGCCGAACTGCGCTTTATGATCAGTGAGGGGGAGCAGATGCTGCGCGCCTTCAAGCCGCCCAGTCTGCGCAACGTGGCTGAACGCCCCCCCTACATGCACGCCGGGCAGTTCGCCACCCTGGAAGAGGTGTTGCTGCATTACAACAGCGCCCCACCGGCCCCCGCCGGGCACAGCGAACTGCACCCTCTCAACCTTTCCCCGGCCGAATTAGGGCAGCTTCTCGCCTTCCTGCAAACGTTGAGCGCGAGATAGAGCGTAGCGGTAGAGATTGTTATAATCTCTATCACTACATTCTATCGCTTGAGGAAAGATGTCGGCGAAGATTCTGGTTGTTGACGACGAACAGAGCATTTTGAACCTGGTGACCGCTTACCTGCGTCCAGAAGGGTATGAGGTGGCGACGGCCGTTAACGGCCGTCTGGCCTTGCAAACCTTTCGCGCCATGCAGCCAGACCTGATTGTGCTCGACATTATGCTGCCCGGCATGGATGGCCTCGAACTGCTGGCGCAGTTACGCCGTGAATCTGACGTGTACGTCATCCTGCTGACGGCCAAGAATGAGGAGACGGATAAGCTGGTGGGGCTGGCTGTGGGCGCAGACGATTACCTGACCAAGCCGTTTAGCCCGCGCGAGCTGGTGGCGCGCATCAAGGCCGCCCTGCGCCGTTTACAAAGCGGTGGCAGCCTGGCCGAGAGCCAGGTCATGCAATTCCCACATCTCCAGATTGACGTCTCTGCCCGCCGCGTCTGGGTCGAGGGGCAGGAAGTGGAGTTGACGATTACTGAATTTGACCTGCTGAAAACATTGGCCGAGCATCGCGGCATGGTTCTCAGCCGCGAGCAGCTTTTGGAAAAGGTGTGGGGGCAGCAGTTCTTCGGCGAAATCCGCGTGGTAGACGTTCATTTGGGGCACGTGCGCCAGAAATTAGGGCCAAATCATGCGATTGTGACAGTGCGCGGGGTGGGGTATCGCTTCGAACCGTAACCCGTAAACGGATTACCGATTACGATGATCAAACAATTACGTCGTCGTTTGGGCTGGAAGCTTTTTTTCTCGTACCTGGCGGTGGTGCTGTTGGGGGCAGCCGTCTTGATGGCCGCGATGGAATTTACGCTGCCGCGCGCCTTTGAACATCATCTACAAGCGATGGAGGTAGCCCTCTTGTCTACAGGCGCGCATGGGATGATGGGCAGCGGGCATCTGGCGGGGGATTTGGTGATTAACTTCAGAACGGCCGTCACCGAAGCCACCCTCATTGCCCTCAGCGCCGCCAGCTTGATCGCCCTGGCCCTCAGCGCGGTCATGGCGCGGCGTATCGTCCGCCCTGTACGCCAGATCATGGAAGCCAGCCGGGATATTGCGCAGGGAAATTACGGCCGTGCTGTTCCCTTGCCCGTTCGCCCTCTGGCTGATCTGGACGAGATTGGGCAGTTGGCGCACAGCTTCAACCAGATGGCCGGGCAGTTGGCCGAATCTGACGCCTTGCGCCGCCAGCTTATTGGCGATGTCAGCCATGAGCTTAGCACGCCGCTCACCGTTATCAGAGGCTCGATGGAGGGGTTGATTGATGGCGTGCTGCCTCCAGACGAAGTAACTTTTCAACAGATTCAACAGGAGGCGGCGCGTTTGCAGCGCCTTGTGGCTGATTTGCAAGAGTTGAGCCGGGTTGAAGCCGGGGCGTATGATTTGCAGCGCCAGCCGCTGGACATGGGGGCATTGCTCCAGGACGTAGCCCAGCGTTTACGCCGCCAGTTTGATGACAAGGGGGTGAACTTGCGTGTGCAACGGCCGTCTGGCCTGCTAATGATTGAGGCGGACAGCGACCGCATTGCCCAGGTATTCATTAACCTGATCGGCAATGCGCTGCAATATACGCCATCCGGGAGTGAGGTGGTGGTAACGGCCGTGCGCCAACACAATGCCGTCCTCATTACCGTTAGTGACACGGGAGAAGGTATCCCCGCCGAACATCTGCCCCATCTGTTCACTCGTTTTTATCGTGTAGATAAGTCACGGGCGCGGGCGAGTGGCGGCAGCGGCATCGGCCTCACCATTGCGCGTCATCTGGTAGAAGCGCATGGTGGGCGTATCTGGGCGGAGAGTGAAGGTCTTGGCTGTGGCAGCCAATTTTCCTTCGTGTTGCCTATCGTCGTTTAGATCCTTGCGCTTGCGGCGTGCTTTTTGCCGCAAAAAAAAGTGCGCCCCCTGTCCTGCACTACAGGGGGCGCTTGCAGAGGGGATGTGTCACGTGAGTGATGAAAAATAATCACACACAGATGACAAACAAACAGTTAAAAGCGCTGTGGCGTCATTTACGATTGTACGTCGAACGCTTTCTCCTGATTGCTGCGAATGAGGTGTTGGCGGCAAGTTACAGCAGAACCCTAACGGCGGCGTAAGAAGGCTGGGATGTCCAGGTTGTTTGGCGAAAACCGTGGTTGAACGGTTTCGCGGGCAACGGCGGCGGGTTCCTCTTCACGTTCGTGTAAGGTCGCGGCGCTGCTTGTTGGTCGCGTGTAAGAATCGGCGGCTGTGGAACGGCCGTATTCCTGTTGCAAAAATTGGCGACGGCTCATGTTGCGTTCAAAACCGGTGGCAATGACCGTAATCCGCAGCGCATCGCCCATTTTCTCATCAATCACCGCGCCAAAAATCATGTTGGCGTCTGGATGCGCTGTTTCGCGGATAATCGAGGCTGCCTCGTTCACTTCGTACAGGCTCAAGCTTGGCCCGCCGGTGATGTTAAACAAAATGCCCTGAGCGCCATCAATGGTCACGTCTAGCAGGCGTGAATTAATCGCCTGTTCGGCTGCCAGGCGCGCCCGGTCATCACCGGCGGCCATGCCGACGGCCATCAACGCGGCGCCACCCTCAGACATAATCGCCTTCACGTCGGCAAAATCCAGGTTGATCAGGCCGGGGACTGTGATCAATTCGCTAATACCCTGTATACCCTGCCGCAGCACGTCATCCGCCAGCTTAAACGATTCGGTAAGGGAGACGCGCTTGTCGGTTAACTCCAGCAGCCGGTCATTGGGAATGACGATCAGCGTGTCTACATGTTCCTTCAAACGGTCAATGCCCTGTTCGGCCGATTTGGCGCGGCGGCTGCCTTCAAACATGAAGGGGCGCGTCACGACGCCAATGGTCAACGCCCCAATTTCGTGGGCGATTTTCGCCACAATGGGCGCAGCGCCTGTGCCTGTGCCGCCACCCATGCCGGCGGTAATAAACACCATGTCAGAACCAGAAAGCACCTCATACAGCTCTTCTGTTGATTCCTGAGCCGCCTGCTCTCCTTGTTCCGGGTTGCCCCCGGCCCCCAATCCGCGCGTCAGCTTGTCGCCAATGCGCACCCGTGTGGGCGCATTGGACAAGAGCAATGCCTGATTGTCTGTGTTGACAGCCACAAAATCAACGCCGCCAACGCCTTCGGCAATCATGCGGTTGACAGCATTACTGCCACCGCCACCAACGCCAACGACACGAATGGATGCCAGGTTTTCTATCTCAGGTGCTCTTTGCATATCCTTTCCCTCTTTTCAGGCAGCAACTGGCGTCTGTTGTCCGTAAACTGATAACCGATTACCGACCACCGATAACGTCTCCACAGCAGCTACCTGTCCCAATTACAATAATGTTGCTTTATTCCCGGGACGTGGGTCATAGCGGCTGGCATACTGTTCCAGCATGGACTTTTCCACCAGCCACTTGTTTCCGAACTTAATCGCCGGCAGCTTTCCCTGACGAATAAGTCGTCGCACCGACTCAGGATGAATATTGAGACGTTTGCTTATCTCGTGGACGCCAGCGTAGTTTTCTAGTAAATCTTCTTTACTCATCGTTTTATGCGGGATATTACAACAAAATATACTTGTTGCAACAATACAACAAAACCGCGCATATGTCAAGTGATTTGTTGTGATTCCTCAACAAATTGGGCATCAGGCGTCGGGCGCCGGTTCTTGCGACGCCCGACGCCCGCATTGTCACTAATCCAGAAGCAAGCTGCAAATGGAGACGAGAGAATTGTCTTCGGAGTCGGCGGGGCAGTGGTCGTAGGCAATTTCAAGGCCGCTGCTGTTACCCAAGTAGCGCAGCAGCAGGTAGATAGAGGAAAAGCCGCAAATGCGGTTGCGGTCGCTCACGGTGGCGATCTGGTCGTAGAAACTGCTGGCATTGCCGTGAAGGATGGCCTGGATCAGGTTATGGTCGGCTTGTTTGAGAGCGTCGCGGCGCTGCTGGTCCATGACGAAGTTGTCGCCAAAGTTGGGGCCAACGTGCGCCAGGTCAACCGAGGCGACGGCCAACACTTTTTGTACGGCCGTTTCCCGGCGCAGTGTCTCAATCAAGGTTGTGAGGCGGGCGTCATTTGCGGGGTGACGGCCGTTGCTGACAAAATGGTGAAACGAGCCACACAAAATGGGAACCATCGGTTTTGGTTCCAGGCCAAGCTGCCGGTACGTATGATGCAGCCAGACGGCCGAAAGTTCGATGGAATGCTCCTGGCGGTGATGGAGTTCCTCGGCAAAGGCATGTTCGGGGCCAATGGCGTCGGCGAGCGTGTCAATCAGGTGCAAATCTGTTGGCAGCACGCCATAGGGAGTGGCGTAGGGCTGCCGCGTCAGGGTGACGGTTCCCGGGCCGCCATTGTGGTCGGTGCCAAAGATGAGGACGAGATCGGCGCTGCGCACGGCCGCCGCCGCCCGCCGCCACACCTTCGCGTAGACCGATCCGCCGCGCTGGTAATCTATGTGTGGTGAGATGAGGCCGCGTCCCTGCCACGGCTGCCAGCCATTCAAACTATCCCCTTGCCCATACTGCTGCAAGAGGTGTGTCAGCGCCTCTGGGGCGCCCGGGTAGCTGAGGTCGGCCAGGGCCGGTGGGCGATGGGGCTGGGCGCGGTATTCGTTGAGCAGGGTTTGCTTAAGCTGCCAGGTGCGCTCGTTGTCGAAGTAGCAGGCTTCGTCAAGCTGTGTCAGGGCGTTGTTGACAATTTCGGCCGGAATGTGTTCGCCAATGTGCTGGCAAAAGGCGGCATGAATATCTTCCTCGCTGCGCGTGCCGTCGCAGTAGAGCAGCAGTGACGCCAATACCTGGGGTACAATCAATTGGCGTCCGCTGAGGCGCAGTGGATCATTGAGCAGCCACATCTGCTGCCCCTGGTGGATGACAGGTTGAAAATCAAGCGGGCGGAGTTTCGGTTTTCCCAAAGCAAGCCTCCTATGTAAAGCGAACATCCCTGTTCGCTGTCCGAACAAGGATGTTCGGACTACAGATTTTCATTCATTTGTTAGTGCGCCACAGGCGCGTGTTGCCTCCTGTGTAAAGCGAACATCCCTGTTCGCTGTCCGAACAAGGATGTTCGGACTACTGTTGGTGCGCCACAGCGCATGTTGCCTCGTGTGTAAATCGAACATCCCTGTTCGATGTCCGAACAAGGATGTTCGGACTACTGTTGGTGCGCCACAGGCGCGTGTTGCCTCGTGTAAAAGATGGGACACAGCGTTACGCTGAGAAGACGCAGAAGGGAGAAAGAGAAAAAACTACGTCATGTACGCAATCTGTGGATAATTTCTAGTTACACTGAGTCGTCAGTTACACAGAGAACACAGAGGAGGCACCGAGATTCACAGAGAGATCGGGGAGTTTTTATACTTGATTTCTCCTGATCTCCGTGTCACTCCGTGTAGTCTCCGTGTAACCTCGGAGATTGATCATAGTATGGTAGGTTGATGATGAGAAAGCAAGTATTCCAGGCCGAAATTTATGTGTGGTTATTGTGTCTGCTGTTGGGCAGTGGTTGCCGTGCGCAGGAGCCGCCGGCCGTTTGGCCCACGCCTATTGGCGCTGCGACGATTACCTTGCTGCCCGCAACGCCCACGCTTATCCCCACGCCAACGCCGCTGCCATCGCCCACGCCGGATACACGCTCGTTGGGCGACCCGTATATACCGGAACTGGGCAACCTGGGGTATGACGTGCAGCGGTATACCTTGCAGTTGGCGCTAGACCCGGATGTGGTTTGGGTACGCGGCACGGCCGTTCTTGAGGCCATCACCACGACGCCCCTGTCTGAGTTGTCGCTCGATTTCGTCGGGTTTACGGTAACGGGGGTGTGGTGGGAGACAACGCCTGCCTCCTTCACCCGCAGCGATGCCAAGCTGATCATCACGCTGCCAGAGCCGGCGTCGGCGGCGCTTCCCTTTCGCCTGACCATCGCCTATGAGGGCGCGCCCGCGCCAACCACATCGCCCCATGCCACGTTTGCCGACAGCCTGGGATTTGTCTTCGGCGGGCAGCAAACGGTGTATACGCTGGCCGAGCCGGATGGGGCGCGCGCCTGGTTTCCGTGTAATGACCATCCACGGGACAAGGCGTTGTTTCGGTTTGAGGTGACGACGCCGCTGCCCTATACGGCCGTCGCCAACGGCCAGTTACATGCCACACTTCCCGCCGACGCCGGGCAGCAAACATTCATTTGGGAGCATAACTACCCGATGGCGACCTACCTGGCGCTGGTGGCGGTGGGCGTCTATGAGCGCCTTGACGATGTGTCGCCGGGAGGCATTCCCTTGCGCCATTACATTTTCCCGGAGGCGCGCGCCGAATTTGAGCCGGTGGCGGCGACGACGGCCGTTGCCATTGATTGGATGAGCGATCTGTTTGGCCCTTATCCTTTTGAGGCGTTTGGTTTGGTGATGGTAGATGGCCTGTCGTTGGCGATGGAGACGCAGACGATGGTGTTGGTGTCACCGGAACTATTGGGAAAGAAGACGGCCGTACACGAACTGGCGCACATGTGGTTTGGCAATTGGGTCAGCCTCGATTCCTGGTCAGAAATGTGGCGTAAGGAAGGGCTGGCGACCTACATTGAACTATTGTGGCGTTTTCGGGATGATGCGGCCGGCCTGGAAGCGGAGATGGCGAATATTACATCTGGCATTACCACCAATTCGCGCCAGTTTTCGCTGGCAGCGCCGCCGCCGGCTTATCTCTTTGATTACAACATTTACTACAAAGGGGCGGCGCTGCTGCACGCGCTGCGGCAGGAGATGGGAGATGAGGCATTTTTTGCCGGACTGCGCGTGTATGTGCAGAGCTATGGCGGGCGGGCGGCCAGTGATGCACAGTTTCGGGCAGTCATGGAAGCGGCCGTTGGGCGGTCGTTGGCCCCGTTTTTTGCGCAGTGGCTTGGCTAATTGCACAAAGGCGCAAATCCAAATGGCGACAAGATGGTCTCCCAAAACGGCCGCAGCCCACCACAATAGAGTAAACGGCCGTTGTCGTACGCATCCAAAAAGAACAAAACGGCTATACATAGGAAAACGAGCAGCAGCGCCACGCCACAGCCGATTAACACAGATCGACCGCGGCGACCAGATGGCGCCGTTTGGTCATACGCAGGCGGCGCGGCATAGGCGATCGGTGGGTAATCGGCGGCCGGCGCGGCTTCCATATAGGCCAGCTCCGGTGGCGGTGCGCTGGGCGGTGGCTCTAGTTCCCCCGTCGGCGTATCATCTTCGCTGTAAAATTCTACGCCGGGCAGGTAAAAGACCAGGATAATAGATTCGCCCAGGCTGATGGTGTCGCCACTGTTGAGAAGGGCCGTGCCTGAGACGCGACGGCCGTTGACAAACAAACCATTGGTGCTGCCTAAATCTTTCAGCACATACTCCCCATTCTCTTCAATGACGATTTGGGCGTGCTGCCGCGATATTTCCGGGTCCGCAAAGACGAGATCGTTATTGGGGCCGCGCCCCATGACGGTTGCTGCTTGCGTCAGCAAATACTCTTGATTAGGATAAGGCCCCTGCCGCACAACCAGGCGGGCTGCTGCATCACTCATGGCGTATGCTCCTAAGGCTGGCGTTGTTTTACTAAAGATGGCGCGGCTAAAAACCGGCCACGGTAAGCAACATCTGCCACTATTGTATCACCATGCACAAATGACCTGAAACCGAAACCCATGACGAATTTCGTCATCCCGTATAAACTATTCCAAGTAGCCGCAAACCCCACAAGCGGGGATAATCGCCCACAAATGGTTAGAGATACAAACGACCATTGAGGAGCAAGAAATAACGATGCCCGAAAATGAGACCGACCAAACCCCGGCAGTTAAGACAAGCGGCGTGGATATGGACGCCCCCACGCAAAACCTGACGCCGATCACAGAGGAGCCAGATTTAACCACAGGCGAAACGGCCGATTTGCCCGATCCGGCTGAATTGACAGCAGCGGCGCCGACAGCGCCGACAGCAGCGCCGGCTGCCCCGGCGTCCAGAAACAGGCGGCGCGAAACACCAACCGCCACATCCGCCAGCCCGGCATCGTCGGCTTCCCGTCCAGCCCCGGCGGCCATTTCGCAGCGGCGCGGCTGCGTGTTTGTGATTTTGAGCGCCGTTTTGGGCGCACTGCTGGGCAGTGTCCTCACGCTGTCTCTGTTGGCGGCGCTCAATGGCGGCAGCCTGACGTATGCCAGCAACGGCCGTATCCAGGCTGATTTGCAAGCCGTGCGCAGCAGCGTCGGGCAAAGCGCTGCCACGTCGGAAGCCGCCGATGCCGGACTGCGCAGTCAGGTTGCGACGATTGTGCCCCATCTGGACGCGGCCGCCACGCAGCAGGCCGCCATGGCGCAGACGGTGACGGCCGTGCAAGCGGACATGGACGCCGCGGTTAACACCGTTGCCTCGCTGCAAGCGATGACTGCCGCTCTTGACGAACAAGTCACCAGCCTGGCGGCCACCGCCGCCAATTTTGACCTTTTCCTCAATGGGCTGCGCGATTTGCTGGCGGCCTTGCAGGGGCCGCCATTGACGGCGGCGCCCCTATCTGTGACTGTGACTATCACTGCCACGACAACGATCACGCCGACAGCGACGCCGACAGCGGCCGTTTTCACCGGAACAGCAACGGCGACCGGGACGGCCGCGGCCACGCCCGCAGCTACCCTCATTCCCACGCGCACGCCGCGCCCCACAGCCACGCCGCTTACCCGGCCAACCGACGCGCCCACACCACAGCCAGGACCTTAATTGTTTGTGCAAGAGGTGACACATGAGCCATTTAGAAACAAATACACATCCCAATACCGGCAAAAGCATTGGCCGCCGCCTATGGTGGATTCTTAAAGCCATTGTCATCACCTTTATCCTCCTGGCGCTTTTGCTTGCGCTGGCCGGTGGCGGGTATTTTGGTTTTCTTGAACTCCAGCGCTCTTTTGGCAGCGTTGAGACGCGCGCGCGCAGCAGCGAACAAGCTGTTTCTCTACTGCGCAGCGATGTCAACGTCCTGATGGAGAGTGATGGACAGCAGGCGCGTCAGCTTGCCGCCTTGGGTTCAGACCTGGATGCGCTGGATACGCAACTGGATAATTTGCAGACGCGGTTAACGGCCGTTCTCGCCACACAAAGCGAAAGGTTAACCGCGTTAGAAGCAGCGGTGGCGCAGACAACCCTGGATTTGGCCGCGAGCACGGCCACGCTCGAAGAAAATCTGGTGGCGCTGCAAACCGACATCAACGCCAACACGACGGCCATTGATGGCCTGGGGGGCGACATTGATGCGGCTAGCGCGGCTGTGGCGGCGTTGGGTGGGGCGGTGGAAGAGCTGCGGACAGCGGCGGATACGGCTGCGGCCACCGCCGACAGCGCCAGTTTGATCAGCGACACGGTGAAAATTGACGTGGTAGAGATGCAGCAAACCCTGGCGCTGTTCCGCGCCTGGGAACTCATCACGCGCGCGCGCCTGCGCCTGCTGGACAACAATGCCGGGTTAGCCGCCGCAGACGTCCAATTGGCGGCTGATCTGATGACTGCGCTCATTCCCACGCTGCCAGAAGCGGATGCAGAAGTGTTGACGCGGGCCAAATCCCGGTTGGATCTGGCGCTGGCAAATTTACCGGCTAACCCCCTGGGTGCAGCGCAAGACCTGGAACGCGCCTGGGATGAGTTGGATGTGGTGTTGGCGGCGCGGTTGACTGTGGGTGACTGATGGGCTTTTAGATTGGTGCAATCTCCAGTTACACGGAGGATACACAGAGTGACATGGAGATCAGGAGAAACCAAGCGTAAAAAACTCCCCAATCTCTCTGTGAATCTCCGTGTCTCCTCTGTGT
>JACSRF010000515.1 GCA_014879875.1 Anaerolinea sp. | reverse complement strand
GTTGCTTCATTTTCTTCGCGTTCCTCCAGATAAGCCAGGAAATCGTTTGCTACCCGCAGCCGGTCCAGTGACAAGTGGCGCAGACGAGTCTCTGCCATACGAATTAATCCCGTTTTTTCAGTTGCAAGATTTGTGATCATCAATACCTCCAGATGCAAAAATTATAAACGGTCAGAAAGTAAAAACAAATGTCCACTCCCCATTGCCGCTCCAACTTCCATCCAGGGCGTCATAGGCATCCTGGTTGCCGGAGCCTTCGTAGCCGTGATAGCCATACCAGGTGGTTAACCCGTTGCCCAGCGCCAGGCGTTTGAGTTGTCTCTGGTCGTTGTAGCCAACGCTTGTCACGACATTGACCCCACTGTTGTAAAAAAGCCGTCATGTAGGGCAATTTTGTAAAATTGCCCTACATGGGCAAGAGGAAAACGTCATTTACACATGAGTGATACGATACGAACACTACTCCAACCAGGCAGGTCCAAGTTACTCAAGAAGACCATGGTCAATTTGAAACAAAAAATGTTTCACTATTCTATTAGCTGCAAGTTGACCTAAACTATCTACTTCTTGACGTAACTGCTCTAATGAAACCACAGCAAAATCAGTATTCATTATATCTGCAATAATTTTCCCATCTGACCAGCAAATATTCGCAGAAAAATTGGCGCTTTCATTTATTACCGTTAACTCAATCGTTGCGTCAATAGAATTTTCAGTGAAATCATCATTCGGATAGTAGGATAAATATGCCATTATCGTATTGGTCTTATTTATCCAAGCGCCACTATTTAATTTCCCGTTTTTACTGACGTGTAGTTGAATCTTATCAACCACCGAAATTATATGTCGTAATAGAATATCTTTTAAGACAGTCAAGTTGTTGTTTTCCATAATAAAATCAATTTGGCTTTATTCCCTTTTGAAAATTAGCATCAAAGAGTTCTTGTGTAAAGGGGTGAATCTGTCCCGTTCCCCGAGTAGCGGACCAACCCTGCAATTCATGTAACGTTGGTGGTCGGACAGAAACATGACCTAGTGGAATATTGTCAAAATGCGCTTCAAGGTTGGATAGTCTGGCAACATCTATCGATACATATTTGCCCGGCTTGACATTTGGATTGTCAAGGCTATCGAAGAATGACAATCCTAATTGCCCTTGTGATCCCGGAACATCGTCTATACCTGGTCTTGGAGTGATGCTGTCCGGTGTTCCAGAAGCTCCACGATAAATTCTACCCTCTGACAACCGATGGGCCACCCCGGCCGTCGCGCCGCCAACCAGATAATCTACAACCGTACAACCGCCACCGGTTAAGGCGCACTCGCCGGCCGTTTCCATGACACCCCCCATCACTGCCGCTGCCGTAGGATGGGCAACGGCCGTAGTCTGCGCCGCAGCAATGGCTGCACCAGCATAAGGGGCCACAACTTGACCGGTTGCAACGGCCGTGCCCATCGCCACCGCTGCATGAGCCGTTCCCTCAACGAACATGTAACCACCGGCCGCGACCTTTTCCAGTACCGAAGCGTCTGGGCTGGTGACAATGGTCAAGGCCATATCCAAGTTGTTACAAGTCGTGGCGTAGAACGTATTGCGAGCAAAGCTCAGCGGCCCCCAGCAGTGGCCCGACGGATCAACAAGGGACAGGGGATTGTTAATGGTATACGTGTACCGATTCCAGCCTTGCGGGTTGGCCGGGTCGGGAACCAGCGTATCGGCGCTGATGAACCTGCCCAGCGTAGGCGAGTACCAGCGCGCCGCCATGTACACCAGGCCAATGTCCTCCGGGGCGCTGCCCAGGTTGTTGTGCATGTGCCCGGTGAAGCCGCGGTCCGTTAACCCGGCCGTCGGTTCCGTGCGCCAGTCGCCGAAGGGGGTGTAGCGGGCTGTGCTGCCGGAAATGACGCCGCCGCTGGTGTTAGTGGCTAAAGAAGTACTGCCGAGATGGTCGCTGTGCAGGTAATAGAGAGCGCTGTTGTTGCCCACCACATGCACGCGCAGGGCCACCGCCTGCCCGGCCACGCTGTAGGTGATGCGCCGCGTCGTTGTGCTGCCCACCACTTCTTCCTCGTAGCCGGGGAAAGCATAATAGGTTGTCTTGCCCCCCGGTTCCACGCTCTTGACGCGCATCCCGGCCGCATCGTAGGTGAAGCTGGTCGTATTGCCGCCGCTGACCACGCTGCTCAACTCGTTTTCGACGTTGAAGTTCTGCGTGGTCGTCACCCCGCCTTCTACCCGTTTGGTCATATTGCCATTGGCATCGTAGCAGTAGTAGCTGCT
>JACSRF010000030.1 GCA_014879875.1 Anaerolinea sp. | reverse complement strand
TTACCGATTACCGATTACCGATTACCGATTACCGATTACCGATTACCGATTACCGATTACCGATTACGGATTACCGATTACCGTTATGCAAGAATTCACCATCTCCACCGCCTTCACCACCGACCAACGCTCGCCGCAGCGCTGGCTGCTGTCGCACATTGGGCGGCACAAGTTGTATGTCGCGTTGATGTTTATTGGCGCTTTTGGCAATGCGGCGCTGGCGGCGGCCATTCCCATTTACGTGGGCATCGCCTTCGACGCCGTGCTGGCCACGCCGGCGGATATGCGCGCAGTGGCTATGGCGGCGTGGGGCATCATCATCAGTCAGGGAGTGCGCGCGGGGCTGCAATTGGGGCGTAACTTCTCCAGCGCCCTGATTGGCGAACGGCTGGAGCGGGACATTCGCCAGGAGCTGTATCTCAGTTTACTGGGCAAAAGCATGACTTTCCACGATTTGCAGCCGGTGGGTGACACCATGGCGCGGGCTACCAATGACGTGCATGAGGTAAACCTGATGCTCAATCCGGGCATCAATCTGGTTGTCGGCTCGGCCAATTTTATGATCATGCCACTGCTGTTAGCGCCACGTTATGATTGGGCGCTGCTGCTGGCGCCGGGCTTTTTCGTAGTGACGTATATTCTGGCGCTGGTTCGTTACCTGGGGGCGCTGAACCCGGTCACAGAGCGCGTGCGCGCGACGTTTGGGCGCATGAACAGCCGCCTGGCAGAAGCGATTGATGGTATTGAACTGGTAAAAGGGGCGGCGCAAGAAGAGCAAGAAATCGAACGGTTTGCCCGCAATGCCGCAGCTTACCGGCAAGAAGCGGTGGCGCAAGGAAAGTTGGAGGCGCGCTTTTTGCCGCTGCTGCTAATGGGCATTACGCAGGCGGTGGGGTTTACCCATGCGCTAATTTTGGCGGGCAACGGCCGTATTGCTGTTGGTGACGTGATCGCTTATATGGGGCTGCTGTCGCTGTTTGGCTTCCCTACCTTCATCTCCCTGATGGCTTATTCGCGGGTGTCGTTGGGCATTGCCGGGGCGCGCCGCATTTTAGAATTGATGCAGCGGGAAACGACGCTGGATGAAAACAGCGCCGGACGGCAGCAGCCGCTGCGCGGCCAGGTGCAGTTTGAGCGCGTCACGTTTGGGTATACGGGGGGCAGCGACGTACTCAGCGATATCAGCTTTCACGTGGAACCGGGGATGACGGTCGCCATTGTGGGGCAAACGGGAGCCGGTAAGAGCAGCCTGGTGAAGTTGATCAACCGCACATATGATGTGGGGGACGGCCGTATTCTGATAGATGGCATTGACGTGCGCGATTGGAACCTGGCGACGCTGCGGCAGCAAATCTCAATCATCGAGCAAGACATCTTTCTCTTTTCGCGCACCATTGCCGAAAATATTGCCTTTGGCTGCCCGCAAGCAACCGAGGCGGATATTGTTGCGGCGGCCAAAGCGGCGCAGGCGCACGACTTCATTCTCAGCTTTAAGGATGGGTATGAAACGGTTGTTGGCGAACGAGGCGTGACATTATCCGGTGGGCAGCGGCAGCGGTTGGCGCTGGCGCGCGCCTTCCTCACCAACCCCAGCATTCTGGTGCTGGATGATTCGACCAGCGCCGTAGACAGCGCCACCGAGGATCAGATTCAGCGGGCGATTCAGGAAGCGGCTGCCAATCGTACCACTTTTTTGATCACCCACCGGCTGTCACAAATTCGCTGGGCAGACCTGGTGCTGGTGCTGCGCAAAGGGGGACTGGAAGCGGCCGGCGACCACCAGACGCTGCTGGCGACGTCACCGGCGTACCGGCGTATTTTTGCGCAGTATGAAATGAGTCCGTGAACCGTGAACCGTGAACCGATTACCGATTACCGATTACCGATTACAGGGGAAAGCATGAAACCACTCGTTTACTATTGTCGCTGGCAGGGGGCGAGTTTGCGTTTGCGGGGGCGGGATGAAACGGCCGTATGGGGGCAGTTCGTCTTTAACCGCGACGACGCCGAAACCACGCAAACCTTCCGCTTCAATTTACAGACCAATCAGTTGACATTCACCGAAGCAGGGAATGAACAAACCATCACATTGGATGAGATGGGGACCATCGTCTAAACCATCTATGGAATTTACGATTAACGATTTGCGATTTACGATTTGCGATTTACGATTTGCGTGCTCCTGGCAAGTTATGAGAAAACCCAAATCTTTTTGGCTCTTTGGGAATTCAGGGGGTTGACAGGCTGTGATGCGTGACGAGTGATGCGTGACCAGAGAGACCA
>JACSRF010000182.1 GCA_014879875.1 Anaerolinea sp. | reverse complement strand
GCTGTCGTCACCGCGAAGATGAGATTTGTCAGTCAATCAGCGTAACTTATTTAATCCGTGTTCCTTAGCTTGGTTCAATCTTCAAGATTGAACCAAGCTTGCCTGACAAATTAGTCTCGTTCTTCATACACAAAACGGCGCACGCGCGCGGCGACGGCCGCCGGGTCCACCGCCACACGCGCCATGCCCGTTTCCACCGCGTTGCGGGCCACCGCCTCGGCGACAACCGGGGCGACCGAAAAGTCCGTGCCTTTCGGGATGATCCACTCCGGCCGTAAATCTTTGTCGGCCACCAGCGCGGCAATGGCCTCGGCGGCGGCGATTTTCATCTCGTCGGTGATATTGCGCACACGGGCATCCAGCGCGCCGCGGAAAATGCCGGGGAAGGCGAGGGAATTATTGACCTGATTGGGCAGGTCGCTGCGCCCGGTGGCGACAATGCCCGCGCCTGCTTCCAGCGCCAGGTGGGGCATGATTTCCGGGGTGGGGTTTGCCAGAGCGAAGATGAACGGCTTTTCGGCCATCGTTTTCACCATTTCCGGCTTTAGCGCGCCGGCGACGGAGAGGCCAATGAAGACGTCGCGCCCTTGTACAACCGTCGCCAGGTCCCCTTTCACTTTGTCCTTATTGGTGATTTCCGCCATCTCTTCCTTGATCCAGTTCAGCCCTTTGCGTCCTTTGTAGACGGCGCCTTTACTGTCGAGCAAAATGACATCTTTTAGCCCGCGCGCCATCAACAGTTTGGTCACGGCAATGGCCGACGCGCCCGCCCCGTTGACGACAACGGAGAGGTCGCTGATTTGTTTGCCGGTGAGGCGGCACGCATTCATGATCCCGGCGAGGACGACAACGGCCGTTCCATGCTGATCATCATGGAAAATGGGGATATCCGTCTCTTCTCGCAGCCGCTTTTCAATGTAGAAACAGCGCGGGGCGCTGATGTCTTCCAGGTTGATGCCGCCAAAGGTTGGCTCCAATCGCTTCACAATTTCTATGATTTCATCCGCGTCTTGCGTGTTGAGGCAAATGGGGAATGCCTCCACGCCGGCGAAGGTGTGGAAAAGAATCGCCTTCCCTTCCATCACCGGCAGCGCCGCGCGACCGCCAATGTTCCCCAAACCGAGAACGGCCGTGCCATCACTCACCACGCCTACCAGATTCGCGCGCGGCGTCAGGGCAAACACTTCCGCTACATCCTGCTGGATCAACTTGGCCGGTTCCATGGCGTTGGGCATCAGGTAAAACTGTTTTAAGATATGCTCATCTTTTACCGGAATCTTGCTGTAAATTTCCAACAAACCCTGGAAGCGTTCGTGCTGCTCCAGCGACTCTTCGGCGACGCTCATGGGACGATTGCTTTTGGGTGGGACGGGGAAATGGCCTTCGTAGACATAACGGCGGGTGCGTTCGGCAATAGCCTCTGGGTTCGTGCCTTCTCTGCGCGCGCAGCCCGCTTCAATGACGGCCGCTGCGACGGCAGCGGCCACTTGCGGCGCGACGCTGTAATCGAGCACCTTGGGGTAAATGTAATCCGCATTCAGGTCATCGTCGCTGATGGTGGCGGCGATGGCTTCCGCGGCGGCGATTTGCGCGCTGACCGGGAAGTGGCTGGAACGGGCGTCGAGTAAACCGCGGAAAATGCCGGGCAAAACGGCCGTTACGTCCATATGGTTGGGGTAGGCAGAATGAGAGGTGGCAACGACGGCCGCGCCCGCCGCTCGCGCCATTTGCGGCGTGATCTCCAACGGTGCGGCAAAGATAAATAGGATTGGATTTTGCGCCATGCTCTTGATCGTCTCTGGCGTCAACTTATCACTGTGAGCAAAGCCAATATAGGCGTCGGCCCCTTGCAGCAGCTGCACCAAATCGCCTTGCTCGTTGTTCGGGTTACTGTTTTGGGCGATTTCCCATTTGGCCCAATTCATTTTCAGCGGGCGATATTTGTAGACAGCCCCTTCCTGGTCGCAGACGATCACCTGACGCAGCCCATAGTTATACAACATACTGGCGGTTCCCAATCCGGCCGTGCCCGCGCCATTAATCACAATGCGCATCTGGTACAGGTCTTTACCCACCAGGCGGGCGGCATTGATCAATCCGGCCAGCACGCCAATGGCAATCCCTTCGCGGTGATTGTTGAGAACGGGAATGTTCAGCGAGCGTTCCAGGACGTTGGTGATCTCCAGCCCGTCAGGCGAGGCAATGTCTTCGATGCTGATGGCGCCAAATGTAGGCGCCAGGTTCAACACCGTATTGATAATTTCCCTGGGACGGCTGGTTCTTAACGCCAATGGCAGCGCATCCACGCCGGCAAAATTTTTCAAAATAACGGCTTTGCTTTCCAGCACCGGCAAGATCGCTTCTGGGCCGATGTTGCCCATGCCAAAAGCGGAGGAGCCATCGGAGACAATGGCAATGGTGTTGCCGCGGCAGGTCACGTCAAAACTGCGTTTGGGGTCGCGGGCAATTTCCAGGCAGGGTTCGGCCACGCCGGGAGTGTACACAAGGCTGAGGGCAATGCTGTCGCGCACTTGCACTTTGCTGCGCACGCCGATCAAGCCGCCGAACTGACGGCGATACCGAATACCTTCGCTTTCTGTTGGGGTTGGGGAAATTGGGGGTTTTTTTGTCATACGAATCTCCTTTGTAAATCGAACATCCCTGTTCGATGTCCGAACAAGGATGTTCGGACTACAGGTTTTCATTCATTCGTGGTGCGCTGCAAGCGCGTGTTGTCTCCTTTGTAAATCGAACATCCCTGTTCGATGTCCGAACAAGGATGTTCGGACTACACCATCACTTCACTGCGCTCAGTGCCGACTGTGGTGCGTACCGCGCATGTCCTCTCCTCTATTTGAACAACACGGTCTATGAAGTTTCCAGCTTGTGTTTTATCCCGTCACGTGTCAAATGTCACCTATTTTCCGGTTAAGTGTCAGTGGCAAGAATTTGGCAGATGGGTTAGGAATGGCGTATACTGCTCGCTCGTTGGGCAGGCAGTTGGGAATCGGTAATGAGTAATCGGCAATCAGTATTTATCACTGAACAGGCATACGGATGACTGACCTCTGGCCGCCGCCCACTGAAAACTGGTTACTGACTTCTGATCACTCTAACCGGTACCCCTACAGCTTTGGTGGAGGCGCTATGATCAAGATTGCCAGCAACGTGAAAATCTCCTTTATGTTTCCTGCGGATTGGGAAACAGCTTTTACCTATTATAGTCACATCCCCCGTCTCGTTGAACATTTACCCCATATTGATCTGACGCCGCTTGAGACCATGGCGGAGGGTGAATATCGCCTCTATTACCATACGGTGGAATTGGGTCGTTACCACATTCACGTGTACTGTGATATTCAGGTTGAATTGGATTGGGAAAATCATACGATTCACCTGCTGGCGGTGAATAATTTTCCACCGGTGGAAACGAATGTGACAATTAACTCAACGTCAACACGCGGATATTACAGCAGTGTGGGGACGTTTGCGGCGGTAGGAGATGATGAAACGCGCATTGAGTATACGCTGCAATTGAAAGCGAATCCGCCACGTCCAAAGGGGATGCGCCTGGTACCGGGGAAGATTGTGGACATGGTAACGCATAATATCACCACTAATCGTATGAAGGAGATTGCTGATGGGTTTATCAAAAACTCGCTGCAATCGTTCCCGGCGTGGCGGGATGCGCAGAAAGGGTTGTAAACGGCTTACGAATATCACGTTAGCACGCGGTCGTCGCCGACGCGGCGGGTGATCTTGACGTCATCGAGGTGTTCGAGCAGGGCGATGGCGTATTTGCGGCTGGTTTGCAGCAGGTCGCGCACCTGAGCGGCGTTGATCCGGCCGCTCTTCTGTAAGTAAGCCACGATTTTCTGGGTAAACTGTTCATGTTCCGCTTTTGCGTAGATGACGTCGGCGTTTAACGGCCGTACCTCTCCCAAATCTACCAATGCCAGATAAACCGCTTCCCCCACCATCGCTTTCACATCTTTGACGCTGGGGGAGTTGACGCCGGCCACCGTCAAGGCGCGCAGCAGTTGGGTTACGGCCGTTTGCTGGGCAGCGTTGAAGCGAATCTCGTGCTGTGGCAGCTTGATAAACCCACTCGCTTCTGCGACCTGGGCAGCAGCAAGGGCGGTGGTCAGCAGCACGTTGAACAGAGCCGGGGCCAACTTGAGGCGGCTGCGCAGCTCTTCGCGGGGAACGCCTAACCGCAGCGGATTGTCGCGGTGATAGGCGGCGACGATCTGCTGCAGGCGCTCGCCCCGCTGCTGCCACCCGGCTTGCGTGAAGAGGGTTTTCTCTACCTGGATAATTTGTTGGCTTTCGAGCAGTTCGGCGAGGGTGGTAACGGCCGTTTCCCGGTCCATGCCTGCCTGTGGTAACAACTTTGCTTCCGCGATTGGTTCCAGACGCGCCAATACCTGGTACAACAGTTCAGCCGGTGTCCCTTGCGTCAACGTGCGCAGCCGGTCGAGTACGTCCAGGCGGAAGCGGCGGTGGCGGCGGCCAGGGTGCGGATCGAGAACACGTCCACCGCCCAACGTCACCCCTGGGGAAGGGCGGCGCAAGATGAAGCGGTCGCCACGCACAGCGGCCACCGGTTCGCTGAGCGCCAATTGCAGCCACCCTTCGCTGCCCGCTTCAATGTGCGCCGCGCCCAACACCCGCGTCCGCGCCAACACTTCTTTGGCGCCAATGAACAGCTTGACTTCCATATTGTGTTTCAGCGGTGCGCCAACGTCGGCCAGGTGACGATAGGCAGCGTCGAGCAAAATGGTTCCACTGACGACGCCGGGCGCGGCGAGTACATCGCCACGCTGTACCTGGTCTTTGTCTATGCCGGTGAGGTTAATGGCGACGCGGCTGCCGGGCAGGGCGACGTCTCGTTTGGTCTTGTGGGTTTGCAGGCCGCGAATACGCCCTTTCAGCCCGCCGGGTTGGATGTCCACCGTGTCGCCAAGATGGAAACGGCCGTCGAGCAGCGTTCCCGTCACCACCGTCCCAAACCCAGACAGGCTAAAGACGCGATCAATGTGCAAACGCGGCCGTCCCTTGTCCGGGCGTGGGGGCGTGGTTTGCAGCGTTTGCCAGAGGGTTTGTTTCAACGTTTCCAACCCCTGGCCGGTGCGCGCCGAAACCGGCACAATCGGCGCATCGGCCAACGCCGTTCCGGCCAGCGTGTCGCGCAAATCCATCTCCACCAGTTCCAGCCAGTCCGGTTCTTGCACCAGGTCTACTTTGGTGAGGGCGACAACGCCGCCATGCACTTCCAGTAAATCTAAAATTGCCAGATGTTCGCGGGTTTGCGGCATCACCCCTTCGTCGGCGGCAACCACAAACAGCGCCAGGTCAATGCCACCGACGCCGGCAAGCATGTTTTCAATGAAATCACGGTGGCCGGGCACGTCCACAATGCCGACCTCTTCTTCGCCCAACGTAATCCAGGCGAAGCCGAGGTCAATGGTCATCTCGCGCGCCTTTTCTTCGGCGAGGCGATCTGGATCAATGCCGGTCAGCGCCTCCACCAGCGTTGATTTGCCGTGATCTACGTGTCCTGCTGTGCCAATGACGTACATATCGGTGATCAGTGGTCGGTAATCGGTGGTCGGTGGTCGGTAATCAGTGGTCAGTAATCGGTGGTCGGTGGTCGGTATTTGTCGCTAACCGATTACCGTTTACCGATTACCATTTACTCTTCACGCACAGGAACCAGCGCCGGTTGGCGGCGGCGGTTGGGGTCTTGTTTGCGCGCTTTATCAATCTCTTCCAGCCAGACGAGTGGAATTTTCTTCATGGCGTCCGCCTGCGCCGTCTGAATACGCCAGATAAGCTCGCGATCTTTTTGCAAATCGTCAAGCAGTTCATCCAGGGCGGCAAACTGTTCGTTGACCTGGCGACTTGTGCGATCTACGCCATGCCAACGTTGTTCAGCTTCTACCTGGTAGGTTTTCAACTGCCGCTGCATCTCTTGTTGGAAATTGTCCCAGCGAGATTGCATCCGGTGGGTTTCAATGCGCATCAACTCTGATGTTTCACGCTGCTGCTGTTCGATCTGCTTTTGCCATTCGGCCAACGTTTGAATGGCCATTTTGGCTTCTTTGTACTGGTCAGAGTAGGCGATCCACTCTTTGGCAAAACGTTGCAGCGAGTCGTTGTGTTCGTCCAGCAAATAGCGCCAGCTTTCAAGCTGTTTATTGCGCTCATGTTCACCGAGTTGAATTTGTTCCATCCAGCTTTCCATGCGCTGGTAGATTTCGTCACGTAAAGTCAGGAGGGGTTGTAGTTGGTTTTCCAGGCGTAAGATGTTGCCGTTTAGGGAATCGAGCCGTTCCTGAATGGGACTCCAGCGTTTGCCAATTTCCATGAGGCTAGATTGCATTTCGGCGATGTTACGGCCGTTTTGCCGCTCTTTTTCTTCGAGAAAAGCCAGGGTGCGTTCCCACTCTTCTACCTGATTACTGACAAAACCGATTTTGTTCTTCTGCTGCCCGATCAGGTTAGAGAGGCGCGCTTCTTCGGCCAGGCGCAGTTCCATTGTCTGCTGCAAGCGAGGAATGGCGGGCAGCTCTTTGCGAATGTCGCCAAGTTCGCGCGCCAGGTTTTCATTTTCAACGCGGCGCAGCCGATCCAGTTCATCTTCGGCGCGGATACGGCGCTGGTCGTATTGCTCAATCATGGCGACCATTTCGTCTTTGAACTGCCCTAATTTGGTGTCTACCTGCCCCAGGCGGGTTAATTGTGACAGGGCGGCGCTCAGTTTTTGCTCCAGGTCGGTGATGCGCTGCTCCCGGCCTTGTAAATCGCGCTGGCGTAGTTCGAAGCGCTGTTCCAGTTCGGTCAATTTTTTGTTGACTTTGCGCCGTTCGCCATCCAGCCATTCGATGCGGTTGAGCAGGTCTTGTACGTCTGTGGCGTTTCCAGTTGCGGCCATAATCGTGCTCCTGTGTAAATGTAGCCCAGGTTGGCAACCTGGGTTACGGTTTTAGGGGGGCATTATAACTTGCAACGGGGGAATGGGCGAAACGGCCGGGGCGCTTTTCTGGTGATACTCTTTAATCTATAATCTCGTTATGCACATTGGCATTGACACGCGGCTCCCGTATTACCAGATGGGTGGCATTAGCCAGTACACGCTGCATTTGCTGACGGCGTTGGCGCGGCTTGATGCGGAGAATCAGTATACCGTTTTTCACATGGGCAAAGACGGCCGTTGCTACACCCCATTCGCCCCCAACTTCCGCCGCCGTGACCTGTTCACCCCCTGCCATCACCGGCTGGAAAAGTGGGCGCTGGGCGCGGAACTGCTGCCGCACCGCCTGGACGTGCTGCACAGCCCCGATTTTATCCCGCCGGCTCTGGGCGCCAAACGGTTCATTATCACCGTCCATGACCTCAACTTCATCTACTTCCCGCAATTCCTGACGTCGGCGAGCTTGCACTATTATAATGACCAGATTCGGTGGGCGTGTGACGTGGCCGCCCACATTGCCGCCGACAGCCATGCCACGCGCCATGACCTGATTGAACGCCTCAACGTGCCCGCCAACAAGGTCACAACCATTCACCTGGCGGCCAATCCATTGTATGCGCAGGCATATACGGATGAGGCCGTGGCGGCGACGCTGGCGAAGCACAACCTGCCGCGCGGTTTTATCTTGTTCGTGGGCACGCTGGAGCCGCGCAAGAATGCGCCGACGTTGCTGCATGCTTATGCGCGGCTGCGTACAATGGGCGTAGATGCGCCTCTGATTTTGGTGGGAGGTAAGGGGTGGATTTATGACGAGATTTTCGCCACCATTGCGGCGTTAGGCTTGTCTGCCCATGCGCGCCATCTTAGCGGTGTTTTTGATGAAGAATTGGCGCATTTGTACCATGCAGCCGGGGTGTTGGTGACGCCATCCTTTTATGAAGGGTTTGGTTTGCCGGCGTTGGAGGCGCAGCATTGTGGCTGCCCGGTTGTTGTCAGCCGGCGTGGTTCGCTGCCGGAGATTGTCGGGCCAGATGGGGTGATGGTAGATGAGCCGGAAGATGTGGCGGCGTGGGTGGATGCCCTTTACCGGGTGTTGACCGACAGCCAGTTACGGGCGCAGATGATCGCCAACGGGTATGCGCAGGCGCAGCGATTTGATTGGGGGCAAACGGCTTTGCAAACCTGGCAGCTTTATCAAGAGACCTGAGACGGCCGTTGTCCCTTTTGCGACGTGGCTGCATCTAACAAAATAACGGGCGGCAAATTCAGTGAACACGTATAGTCATGACGCATAGGGTATTGAGCTATCTCTGGGGTATAAGTAAGTTTGAGTGGGTGTTCGCTGGAAACGGCCGTGTAGAGTATTCTCCATAACTCTTTCCTTGCAAAAAGCCTGTTGCTGCGTGCGACAGGCTTTTTCACTGTATAATGGTCACGCACACAGAATAGACAGTATAGGTTACACAGCGAATGCTGATGTCAGGAGATGTGACCATTGATGAGCGATGCAGAGAAAGAAGCGGATTTGGTAGCGCGTTTGCAAGCTGGCGATAAATCAGCGTATGTAGAATGCGTAGAGCTATATGGCGGCGGTTTGTACCGCCTGGCGCTGCGCCTGATGCAAAACGAAGCGGACGCTGAAGATGTGGTGCAGGAAGCGTTTATGAATGCCTATCGCGCGATTGGGCAATTTGAAGGGCGCGCCGGTCTGGGAACCTGGCTGTATCGCATAACCTATAATGCGGCGATGATGCGCCTGCGCACGCCATCCCCGGCGATGGTTTCTATTGATGAGTCGCTGGAACCAGACGGACCGGTGACAATTCCCAGCCAGTTGTTCGATTGGTGCTGTTTACCGGAAAGCGATTTTGAAACAAATGAGGTACGCGACTTTTTAGAGGCCAATATTCAAGCTTTGCCGGAAACATTGAAAACAGTCTTTGTGTTACGTGAAATAGAGGGGCTTTCTACCGACGAAACGGCGCAAGTCCTGGATATTTCGACGGATGCGGTGAAAAAACGATTGCATCGCGGCCGTCTCTGGCTGCGGGAACGGCTCACTGCCTATTTTTCAGATAAAGAAGAATATGTCGGTATCGGCGTGGTAGGAGGTTAGGGGTATGAGTCAGCATGGAGAATGTCGCCATCTGTTAGATGATTTGTCTTTGTATCTGGATGGGGAAGCGTCTGAAGCCTTGTGTGCAGAAATTGAACAACATTTGCGTGATTGTGATAACTGCCGGGTGATGGTAGATACGTTAGGCAAAACGATTTATTTGTACCAACATTTGCCACAACCTGCTTTGCCCAGCGCCGCGCGCGAACGCTTGTATAAGCGGCTGGATTTGACGGAATTTTTGGAGAAATAGGCGCTGTCTGATGACGAATTCGAGCCATTCAATTACGAAAAAACGGCCGCGCGTCTTGATTTGTGATGCGCTTGCGGCCGTTGGCGTTACGCTGCTGCGCGAACACACAGACGTAGACGTCAACACGACATTGACCCCCGCTGCGCTGCTGGATGTCGTTGCCGATTATGATGTGTTGGTTGTACGCAGCGCCACCCAGGTAACGCGCGCAGTCATTGAACGAGGTCAGAGCTTACAGCTCATTGCCCGCGCCGGCGCCGGCCTGGACAATATTGACGTCGTCGCTGCGCGTGAACGCCAGATCACCGTCGTCAACAGTCCCGACGCCAATACGTTGGCCGTTGCCGAACACACGATGGGCTTGTTGCTGTCGTTGGCGCGTCGGCTGCCACGCGCCGATTGGGGGCTGAAAGCAGGGAAGTGGGAGAAGTCAAGCCTGGTTGGTGAGGGTCTGGCCGGGAAGACGTTGGGGATTGTGGGCTTTGGGCGCATCGGCCGTGAGGTTGCCATGCGCGCGCACGCTTTTCGTATGAAAATTCTCGTCAATCAGCGGCGCTCCACGCCGGAGCTTGATCTGGCAGCCGGTGTGCAGTCGGTTGACCTGTTTGATCTGCTGCGTGCGGCGGATTTTGTTACTTTGCACCTGCCGCTGACCGCCGAAACGGAAAATATGTTCGGCGCGGCGCAATTTGCGGTGATGAAACAGACCGCTTATTTGGTCAATACAGCTCGTGGCGGATTGATTGCTGAAGCGGAATTATTGCAGGCGTTGGATAATGGGCAAATTGCCGGCGCGGCGTTGGATGTGTTTGTCCATGAGCCGGCCATTGACAGCGCCCTGGCGCGGCACGAGCGGGTGATTGCCACGCCACACATCGGCGCCAGCACGACCGATGCGCAGGAAGCGGCCGCTTTGAGCGTGGCCGAGCAAATTGTGGCCTTTTTCCAATAACTTCGAGGAGGCCTGACAGGTCTTCAAAAACCTGCCAGGCCTGATGTGAGCGTGCTTGACACGTTCTTTGTTTTATGCTATTGTCTTGACATTAAGATATTTGATATAAAGATTACAAACATGGGCACACATTATCAGGGTACGGCCGTCGAAATCATGGCCTTAAACACCTACATCAAACTGTCACGCGCAACCGAGGCGGTAACGACTCAGATCAATGCGCATTTGAACGAGCATCATCTGACGCTGAGCCAGTTTGGCGTGTTGGAAGCGTTATACCACCTTGGTCCGATGCAGGTGGGGCAGTTGGGCGAGAAGATTTTGCGCAGTAGTGGCAATATGACGCTGGTCATTGACAATTTGGTGAAGCGGGGACTCGTGGTGCGGCAGCGGCGCGAGGATGACCGGCGCTGCATTGACATTCACCTGACGCCGGTGGGCGAGGCGCTGATTGCCGGGATTATGCCGGCGCATGTGGCGCAGGTTGTGGCCGCGATCGGCGTGCTAACCGCCGCTGAACAAGAGCAGCTGGCGGCGTTGTGCCGCAAGTTGGGGTTGGAGCAAGGAGCATGAGTATGAAACGTATTCAGGGATTACACCATATCACGGCCGTTGCCAAAGACCCACAAATCAACGTAGATTTTTACCGGCAGGTTTTGGGGCAGCGGTTGGTGAAAACGACGGTTAATTTTGACGATCCCGGCACATACCATTTTTATTATGGGGATGAAGTGGGCACGCCGGGGACGATTATGACTTTTTTCCCGTGGCGGCACGTGGGCAAGGGACGTGTGGGAAATGGGGAAACGGCCGCCGTTGCCTATGGGGTACGGCCGGAAGCGATTGGGTTTTGGCGGGACTATCTGGCGCGGCAGGGGGTGACGGCCGTGTTGACCACAACCCGGTTTGGCGCAGACGTGTTGACCTTTACAGACCCAGATGGGATGCAGTTGGAACTGGTGGCGAGCACAGCGCCGGCCGCATTTCGCTTTTGGGAGCAAGGTCCCATTCCAGAGTCACATACGTTGTTGGGGTTCCATGGCGTCACATTATGGTTAGATGAGGTTGAGGCGACGGCGCAGTTATTAACGGCGCAGTTGGGGTATCAATTTGTGGGGCAGGAAAACGGCCGTTATCGGTATCAGGCGGCGGATGATAGCATGGGCGTGTACGTGGATATTTTGCAGCGACCCGGTGGAGAAGACGGCCGTTTTGGCGCCGGTTCCATTCATCACATCGCCCTCCGCACCGTAGACGACAGCGAGCAACTGGATTATCTACGCCACCTGCAGCAGGCGGGGTATCGCGTGACGCCGGTTCAGGATCGGCAATATTTCCACTCGATTTATTTCCGCTCACCGGGCGGGGTGTTGTTTGAAATCGCTACAGACGCCCCCGGCTTTGCCATTGACGAGCCAATAGCTGAATTGGGCGACCGGCTGCAACTGCCAGCCTGGTTTGCGGCGCAGCGCCAACAAATTGAGGCCGCGCTGCCGTCATTTGTACGCAAGCCAATTGTCAAAGCGGAGGTTGTTCATGAGTAATATCCTTTTGCAGGGACCCCATCAAGGGCAGCCGGTATTGATGGCCGGAAAACCGCTCACCGAGGCGACGGCGGCCATGATTTTGCTGCACGGGCGGGGCGCGACGGCCGAGAACATTTTGGAATTGGCGCAGGAGCTGCCCCATGCGAAGATGGCCTATCTGGCGCCGCAAGCGGCGCAGCACACCTGGTATCCTTACAGCTTTTTAGCGCCTATCGCGCACAATGAGCCGTGGCTTTCATCGGCGCTGCACCTGCTGGCGGATTTGCTGGCGCGGGTGGAGGCGGCGGGCATCCCGGCCGAGCGTATTGTTGTGGGCGGGTTTTCCCAGGGGGCGTGCCTGGCGGCGGAGTTTGCCGCGCGCAATGCGCGTCGCTATGGCGGACTGCTGGCGTTTAGTGGCGGCGTCATTGGACCGCCGGGCGCGTCCCGCACGGCTGAGGGCGATTTGTTGGGCACGCCAGCCTTCTTGGGGTGCAGCGATGTGGATTCTCACATTCCGTTGGCGCGTGTGCAGGAAACGGCCGATCTGTTCACGCAAATGGGCGGTCAGGTAACGATGAGAATTTATCCGCAAATGGGGCACACGATTATCGCCAATGAGATTGAGCAGGCGCGGCAAATTGTGGGTCGCTTATGATCATGGAATCGGTAGCGCAAACTTTCCAGTTTGTGCGGGCGAACTGGGAAGTTCGCCCTACATTGTCGTGGAATCTGTAGCGCAAACTTTCCAGTTTGCCTTACATTCACAGAGGGGAAATATTATTTACAAATCCAGCAAGAAAGCGCGTCATGCTGAACCCTTCGGCTGCACTTGTCGAAGGAATGACGATTCGCGGACTAATTTGTAAAGGACATCTTCTGCTTTTTGAACCATGCCCCGCCGCGCAAATCAGGTAGGGGCGAGGCAAGCGAGTATGGGGTTGGGGTGACGAACGGCATCTTCTCCGCTTGCCTCGCCCTTCCCCTGCGGCGACCATCATGCGCCGCCAAGAAAAGAGGGCGAGGCAGCGGCGAGACAAGGCCGTGTGCTACGGCGACCATCATGCGCCGCTGCCTCGCCCCTACACCCCATCCCGCGTACAATATGCCCATGAGCGCGCGAGAACAGAACAGCAGCTCGGTGGAGGATGTAACCCAGGTTAGCAACCTGGGTTACAGGGGAGGAACGATGACGACGACAGACCACACCTGGCTTACGACC
>JACSRF010000240.1 GCA_014879875.1 Anaerolinea sp. | reverse complement strand
CAAACGAGCCAAAAAAGCCGCCCATGAAGGTCAGGATCACCAACAACAGCAGGCTGCGTTGCGCATTATGGCTCTTTGAGATTTTGCGTGGAAGTCCCATATATGGGGTGGGCTTAAGCAAAGACACGGTAGCCTTCAAGGTCAAGATAAAGGCGCTGGAACAGAGTTGTGATCTGAAGAATGCCATAACAACGGCGCTTGAGTACCTTAACTTTGTCGTTCAACCCTTCAACAAACCCGCTGCTGAGACGGTCAGAGAAGTAATTGGCGATTTTGTCTATCCAATAATCAAGCGTGGTAATAAGGAATTTATCGAAACAGGTCAGGGTACTGCGGCGAACTTTGTTGCGCCATTTGACGAGACGGTTTTTGCCTTCTTCAACGGTCAGATTCAGCTCGAAAATAGAAGTGAGTTCTTCGCGAAACGTGTAAGCCAACTTCAAGTCAGGAGAATAATCAAACAAGAGGTTGAGTTTCTCTCGCTCTATAGCGGTCAAATCACGGTTATTCTTGCGGACAATCCACATCACACCCTTGAGCTTTTCATACTCTTCTGCAGGCAATTCCGCTTGGAGACGACGGCTTTCTTTCTTGCGAACCTTATCAACACACTCACGATAATTCTTGGCAACGTGGAAGCGATCCACGACAACTTTAAGGGACACATCTTTGTGTGCAGCGGCAAATTCTTCGACCGCATTGACGTAGCCATCCCACATATCTGTGCATACCTTTTGCATCGTCAACCGTAGACGTGCTGGAATGCTTTCCAAAAATGCGCGCACGGTTTCTTTCTTGCGGTCTGCCAATACCCCCAAGATCGCTACCTGCCCATCTTCTTGTTGGGTTGTGATGAGGGCGACATAGTTCTGATGTCCTTTTCTCAGCGCAATTTCGTCAATGCCAATGATTTTGAGATGGGTGAATTCATCCCAGTTGACCTGGGTATGGATACAACGGGCAATTGCGCCTTCAACAGATTTATAACCCGCGTCTTCTTTGTGGCTGACATCTTCCACCGTGCTGTTGACCAAACTCAACATCAGATGACGGTCATAGGCTTTCGTGTGTGGGCTTTTGCTCTCATACCAATCGTGCTCCTGGGTGGTTGTTTTGCCACCACAATTTGGACATTCATAGCGTTTTGGACGAATACGAATGTATACTCGCCGCCCTAATATCGGTAAGTGACGTAATTCAACCTCTCGATTATGACCATTGAATTTCGTGAGCTGACTTCCGCAGTGTTGACAGACTACACTATTCCGAGTGCTTTCTACTTTGATGATGTAGTCACCACGTTCGTTGATTTCTGTGCCAATAACTTCTACATCCGGAATGTCCAATGGCAGCATGATTGTATTTCTTGGTTTGATACTCATTTTTGTTTTCACCGCAATCTCTCTATTTTCTGAGATTGTAACACCCCCCATATGTGGGGGCTACCGAGCAAACTATCAGTGAGCCCTAATTTTATATGTTTTGTGCTTGGTTTTGCTGCTGGCGAGTTGCAGAGTGGAATCAGCGGCGCCTGTCAATACGCCTCCGGTGCAGGAAGTCTCAAACATAACGCGCGCGGCCGCGACAGCAACGCCACTGGCGACGGCCGTTTCGACCCTGACACAAACGGCAACATCTTCACCAACGTCTATTCCCACCAATACAGATACGCCCACGGCAACCGCCACTCCCACCCTGACGGCAACGCCCACAGAAACCGTGTCTCCAACGGCAACGCCTACAGAAACCGTGTCTCCAACGGCAACGCCTACAGCCACAAGTACACCGCCCCCGACAGTTCCCCCGGTCACAAACACACCAGAACCGCCCCCAACGCCAACCCTTCCCGACGCCCCACTTGCCCCCAATACGCCGATACAAAACTGGGATGCGGGGGTATTTGTAACGGCCGTTCAAAACACAAAAGACACCATAGACTATTTTCTTGGTTTCTTTGGCCCAATTGCAAAGGGAAACCTCGGTTATTGTGGCCCTTTTTGGGGTTATTACGCGATGGGGGAAGGTCAACCCGGTTTCACAAATGTACCAGAGGATTGGTACCCTTTCTACTACCGATACCGGGTCATCATCCAGGAATTTCTCATGGCAATTGATCCCATTACACAAGTATGCCTTACCAATGGCGGGGCGCTCAGCGAAGAAACTGACCAGGCCATCTTGACCTGGGTTGAAAACCTCAAAATGCGCTCCGAACAACTTCTGGCTGAGGTAAAATCAAGGTAATCGTTCAGATTAAGCAAAGAAGGCCGGGGTATGCCCCGGCCTTCTTGTTGTACGGCCAAACTCGCGGTGGGTTACGGGATGTTAAAGATAATGGGCAGGAAGCCGCGCCAGCCAACCCACAGATCCAGGGGCAGCAAAACCTCGTTGTTGTACGGTTCATCAGCCGTTAATTGCAAGGTGGCGCTGTAAGGGCCGTTTTCCGTGGGCGCGGTGAACACAACCTGCACCGTTTGCGCGGCCCCAGGGGCGACAACACCGCCGGACGGCGTCACTGTGACCCAGAGAGGCACAGTTTGCGCGGTTGACGTGACCACAGCCGCGGCATTGACCAGTCCCCAGCCATAAGTGTTGTTCGGGTGTGTGTCACTCAGGTCGCCACCACAGCCATCTGTGGTAAGCAGTGGCGCTGCTGTTTGCGATAGCAGCCACATCGTGTTCTCGATCTGGCCGATCAGCTCCGGTTTGGCCGACCAGAGCAGGGCCGTAACACCGGCAACGTGAGGCGACGCCATGCTCGTCCCGTTGAAGAAGGCATACGCATCACCAGGGACGCTGGAGTAGACGCCGGCGCCGGGCGCGCTGATGTTGGGCTTGAGGATGCCGGTGACGTCAGCCGGGCCACGGCTGGAGAAACCGGCCGCCACTATTTGATCGGTCAGGGCGGCAGCGTTAAAGCTGCTCCAATAATCGCCGGGGGAGCCGATGGTGCTGCACGCCGGACCACTGTTACCGGCAGAAAACTGCGGGAATATCCCGGAGGCGCGCCAGGCAGCCACGACGCCGCCATACCAGAAGTCGCCGCCGCCGCCACCCCAAGAGTTATTGACGATGTGCGGCCGTTTGCTGGGGTCTGGGTTTTCGCCATTCAGATCGGTGGGGGCCACCATCCAATCGCCACAAACCAGCAGCGCTTCATAGGAACAGCCACGCCCTTCACACCCCTTACAGGCAATCCACTGCGCACCGGGGGCCACGCCAATGGCGATGTTCGTGTCGCTCAATGGGTCGGTGGGGATGATGCTGCCAACCATTGTGCCCATGGTGTGCGTGCCATGATCATCATTGTCGCACGGTTCTGCGTCGCCCGCACAACCTTCAGTTGGCATATACCAGTTGTAATCGTGGTCGCCGACGCCACCCCGATATTGATTCACCAGGGCGCTGTGCGTCCATTCTACGCCGGTGTCAATATTTGCCACCACGACGCCTTCACCTAAAACGCCCATGTCTGCCCAGACATCGTCAGCGTTGATCGCTAGTAGACCCCAGGTAATGGATTCGGGTGCGAACAACTGCTGCAATTGTTGGGCAAGCTGCTCAGATGCGGACGGCCGGATCGTTTCCAACAGAATTTCGTCGTTGGCCATCAGGAAAGCGACGTCAGGACGGGCAGCCATCTGGTTAGCCTGTTCCAGATTACCGGCGCGCACCAGCAGGCCATTGGTGGCAATAAACGGACGATACGCCAGCCCGCTCTGCTTTAACTGTGCCCGAATACCTGCCTGGGTGCGTTCGGCCGTTGCCAGCAGGGTTTGGTAGACGTATGCCCCGCGCGCGTCCCAATCGGTGATACTGTATGCCGGCTGTAAATTAGCCTGCTCTTGCATGATGATGATGAAATCGGCCGTACCATTGGTAGATTCAGCTATATCAAACAAAATACGGGGATCGATTTTGCTATCGCCAGGCCAGGGTACAGCCGGCGCCACCGCTGGCGCCATGTCGCCTGTATACGTGTCAATGGCGTAAACGAGATCAGATGTGCCGTCGTTGGCAATCGTTAACGTTTGTGTGGATTGCGTTCCTGGCGATAGGTCCACGGCAAAGCCTGTTTCCGACCAGGTCATAAGCGGGGCGTCCATCGTCAAGTCATGTTGCTGCAATACGCCAAAATCAATCGTTACCTGCTCTGTAGCTGTCGGCCACCCACCCACAGATGGGGTGAACAAATACCCCTGCGCCGATGAGACAATATGATAAGTGCCAGTCATCATTCCCGTTATGGCGAAAGCGCCGTCGTTGTCGGCAAAGGTCTCTTCAAACACAGAATCGTCATCTACTTTTTCCATGTAGATGTATGCCTGGGGAATGCCCAGGCCCGTGTTCGCGTCTAAAACTGTACCGTTAATACCTGTTGGGCAGAACTGGCGAATAGTCGCCAACACGGTGTCTGTGAATGGCGATGCCTGACCTGTACCCGTGATTTCGATCTCGTTCGCCGCATAGCAGGCTGCGTCATCAGGGATGGTCACGGTAAAGATGAAGGATGTTGTTGCGCCGTCGGCGACAAAGATTGTTGCCGGGCCGTTGATGGTCCAGGTGGTAGAGCCGGTGTACGTGAGGTCAAACGTCTCATCTGCACCGCTGAGGTTGGCCGCATTGAGGGTGACGCTGACGACGCCGTTGCTATCAAGCAATTGCTCACGAGGCGATAAGGTAAATTCGCTTAACGGGACGACGGTATAATATTCAACGATATTGAGTACCGTTGTGTCTGCCGCCTGGCGTCCACCCCAAATCCAGATACCGGGTAAACCATTTGTCCCTGAACCATCCGGCACAAATGCGCCGGCATGATTACGCCGCGCCTCATTCAAGTCGGGGAATGTCAGGTCCCAGGTATCGCTGGCGATATCATAGAGCAGTGATTCGGCCAGTTCATCGGGCCATTGCCCGCAGCCGGCGACGACAATTGTGCCGGCCAGGTCATAGGTTGAGCCGGTGTCAAAGCCAAAGGCGCGGTTTTCATCGCAGGCCAGGGGCATGTCGGCAGCGCCAGCGTCATCCCAGGCTGTGGGGTTTGTCGTGTCCAGTTTTTCGACAATGGACAGCGCGATGAGCGAGGAACCATCCCAATCGGTCCCTCCTATGGCGTAAATGACGTCGTCAACAACGGCCGTTGCCATATAGCTGCGCGCCTGATTAAGCGCAGGTCCGGCGGTGAAACGGCTGCCAGCCGGGGCCGTGATATCGAAAATGTAGGTGCTGCCAATGATCGCCGTGCCGTCAAACCCACCAAAGATGTAGACCAGATTGTTGGCAACTTCAAGACCACCGGGAGCTGTATTGACAGGGTATGTATCTGTCGGGCTGAAATTGACGACGGTGTTGCTGGCGGGATAGTATCCTTGCACGACATTGGTGACGCCACCGGCCGCCGGCCGGCCACCGAAGAGAAGCAAGACCTCGTCGCCGCTGCCGTCTACTACGCGGGCGATGTGGTAGTTGGAAACGGGAACTGGCATATCAACACCTGTATCGGTGTAAACTCTGGTCACGGGATCAAATTCCCAGACACGGCCGTCTGTCCCACCATCAGCCAACCGCCCACCCAGGATGTACACCTTCTCAGTGGTAAGCGAATATTCGGCGTCAATGCGCGTGAAGGCGAATGGTGATGCGTTTGCCAACTGCCAGACATCATAGGATGGCGCCACGGGGGCGTCTGCCTGCGCCAGTGATGACCCACCGGCAAACAGGAACAACGTAAATAAACTTAGCCCAATTATTGAGCTAACTGCAACAAAAATAAACTTTCTCATAGTCGTTCTCCTCAATCTTGAAAAATTGACCGTGAAGCAAGACAAGTTGTTTCACGGAACCTGATAAAAATGTCAGCCGATGACTCGGTTGACAGACTAATCATTTCAAATCATTGAAAGGAGGTAACTACTAGGGCTGTCATTCCCCCCACCTACGCGGGGGGCAGGCATCCACTCCTTCAAAAGCATGGATTCCTGCGAAAATCACCTCTTTGCATTTAGCCATTTCATTATAGCGCATTTAGGGCGGCCGTGAAGATCGTACAGTGAATTCAGGGTTGTAAGCCGAGGCGGGCGCGGGGAACGGCCGTTTCCCTTCCACTAACTTTAGTAATCCAGAAAAACAACAAAAAAGGCGCCGGCTGTTATCCCGGCGCCCCTTAGACCAGATTCCCAGGCAATTACGGCGTCACCGGCGACAGGTAGATTGGGCCATCCACCGGTGGCCTACGCCGCCAGCAGGCATCCTCCACCACCGTCACTTCGAGCAGGCCATCGTCAGTAACTGCCATGGTATACGTGCCCACAACCCCTTCAGCGCAATAAACCGCCTCGCTGGTTGTCAGCGTTACCGTATCTCCGGCAATGGTGTAATCGCCTTTATCCAGCAGCATCTCAGCGCCGGCCACATAACGGATCATTTCATACGTGCCGTCAGCCAGATAATGGGTGTACCCTTTGCCCATTTCCGGGTTGTCATATCCCCAAAAACCGGCCAATTCATCCGGCGTCAGACCCTGCTCCAACGCTGCAAACGCTGTCCCCAATTCGGCCAGGCTCGCCTCGCTGATGGTAAAGACGTGGCGGCTAATCAGGCCATTGGCGAAGGTGATTTCGTCAGTGCCATACACCCATTCTACCCCCGCAGCGCGAAACGGATCCAGACCGAAACGCACCGGCGTTGTCACCACATTGCCTTTCACCTGCATACCGGCCGGACCATCGGGATATTCCACCGTCATGTTTAGCGCCATCTGCTCTGCCAGGGCCGCCGCAAAGTCCGCTTTGCCGCTGATCTCCTCGTGGAAGAAAGGATCACCAAGCGCCAGGCGCTGCATATCGTCGGCCACCATCGCCAGGTTCTCTTCCATGTCCTGGTCATTCACCGTTTGTGTCCAGCCCATGACCATGGCCCGCAAGATCGCTTCCTGGAGCGCCGTTTCCGCCGCCGGGTCAATCGTCCAGACGTCGTGCATAACTTTGCCGTTTTCAATGGTCAGCACATCCTGTCCAGCCACCCAGTCCACGCCCAAAGCCTGGAAATCATTTAAGGCGAAGCGATCCGGATACGTCACCTGGTTCCCGTTAACGGCCGTTTCTCCCGTCAGTTCAAGCTGAAAACCCCCGCTGGTAATGCCTGCCAGGTAGTCACGCATCGCCTCCTTGCCGGACAGCTCATTGTGGAAGATCGCCCCGCCATCAATCACCAGCGTTACATCGTCGCTCACCTGCGCCAACATCGCCTCAGCGTCACCGGCGACCATAGCCTGCATATAGACATCGCCAACGCTTTCCGCACTTTCTGCCTGGCAGGCAGTGATACAGGAAACCAAAACCAGGCTGACCAAGAGTAAAAAATAAGTTTTCATCTCAGATACCTCCTTCAGGTAAGACTTTTGCCTCGTAAACGGCAACCAGCTTGCCCGGTTGCCTGACCACAATATAGCAGCCGGGCGTGGTGAAAACGTGGTGATGGTTGAATGACGAAAAATTGGTCTTATAATGTTGGTTAGAACAGTGTTTGCCCCACAGGGCAAGGAAAACCGAATGACGCAGTTGCGCATTGCTTTATCAGGTTCGTTTCTGGCAACGTTCGGGGAGCAGCAGCCACTTCACTTTCGTTCCAACAAAGACCGGGCGTTGTTAGCCTATCTGGTTGTTGAGGCCGGGCAGCCGCACGGCCGTAACATGCTGGCGGCGCTGCTGTGGCCGGAAACCAGCGACGCCAACGCCCGCAGCAACCTGCGCTTCACCCTGTCCAGCCTCAGGCGGGCCATTGGCGATCAAGACGCCGCCCCCCACTACCTCATCGTCACCCCCGACGTAATCCAGTTCAATACGGCTAGCGAGGTTTGGGTAGACCTGCATGAACTTGAGCGCGGCTTACCCCAGACACAACTTTTCGACGCGGTAGCCGCCGAGGCGGCGCTGCGCCATTTTCGCGGCCCGCTGTTGGCCGGATTCACCCTGAACGGCTGCCCCGAATTTGAGCAATGGCTGTTGGCGCAGCGAGAACGGTTGAACCGGCAGGTGATAGCGTGCCTGAGCCGTCTGACCAGCACCTATGAACACCGCCACGAGTATGAACGGGCGCTGACGTTTGCCCGGCAGCGAGTTGAAATGGATCCCTGGGACGAGGCCGCCAGCCGCCAACTCATGCGCCTGCTGGCTTTCAGCGGCCAGCGCAGCGAGGCGCTGGCTCAATATGAGAGTCTGCGTCTGGCGCTGTGGCAGGAATTGGCCGTCGAATTGGAAGCCGAAACGGACCAACTGGTCGCTCAAATCCGCGAACACAGGCTGCGCCCAGACTCATCCCTGGCTGCCGGTTATCCGGTACGCGGTTTCGAGCTGGGCGACCGTATTGGCGTGGGGCACATGGGGGAGGTCTACCGCGCTTACCAGCCGGGTGTGGGGCGCGACGTCGCCATCAAGATCATCCGCCCCAGCTACGCTGACCGGCCGGAATTCATTCGCCGCTTCGAGCAGGAGGCGCGGCTGGTGGCCCGGCTGGAGCATCCTTACATTGTGCCGCTTTATGATTTCTGGCGCGAACCGGGCGGCGCTTTTTTGGTGATGCGCTGGCTGCCGGGCGGCAGCCTGGCCGATTCATTGACCGAAGGCCCCTGGCCCCCGGACGAGGCAGTACGTCTGGTGTTACAGGTGGCGTCGGCCCTGCATCTGGCTCATCAGAGCGGCGTCGTCCACCGCGACATCAAGCCGGCCAACATCCTGCTGGACGATGCGGACAACGGCTATCTCACCGATTTTGGCATTGCTATGCTGTTATCGCCACTGCCAGACGGCCGTGAACCGGCCATCAACCTGCTCGACGATGCCGCCGCCGCTTCGTTAAGCTGCGCCTACACCTCGCCAGAACTGCTGGACGGGGCCGCGCCCACGCCTGCGACCGATATTTACAGCCTGGGCATGGTGCTGTTTGCGCTGCTCACCGCTCACACCCCTTTCTTCGATCTGCCTCCCGACCAGGTGCGGGAAAAGCAGCGGATTGAGGCGCTGCCCTCGCTGCTGACTTTCCGCCCGGATCTGCCAGCGGCGGTAGACGCCGTCATTCAGCGGGCGACGGCCAGACAACCGCAAGCCCGCTTTGCCGATGTGCTGACTCTGGCCTACGCTTTCCAACAAGCGCTGCAACCCAGAGCAGAACGTCTGCCTGCCCTTAGCCTGGAAGACGCACACCTGCCTAACCCGTACAAAGGGCTGCGCGCCTTCGAGGAGACGGATCAGGGAGAATTTTTTGGCCGTCAGGCGCTCATTGACCATTTGCTAGACTGTCTGGCGCTCCCGGATCCGTTGGCGCGTTTCCTGGCGGTGGTCGGACCCAGCGGCAGCGGTAAATCTTCTCTGCTGCGGGCGGGCTTGATTCCCCGGCTGCGGCAGGGGGCGCTACCCGGATCGGCGCATTGGTATGTGCTGACCATCACGCCTGGCGCGCGCCCGTTTGACCGGCTGGCCGCAGCGCTGCTGCACCTGTCGCCGCGACCACTGCCAGAACTGGCCGACCGGCTGCGGCAAAATGGGGCATGCCTGGGGGAAACGGCCGTTGCCATTCTCCCAGACGGCGCAGAACTTTGCCTCATCGTGGATCAGTTTGAGGAGCTGTATACGGCCGTCGCCAACCCAGACGAACGTGAGCGCTTCTTGCACATGCTGGTAACGGCCGTGACCAGCCCCGGCAGCCGGGTGCGCGTGCTGCTGGGGCTGCGCGCCGATTTCTACGACCGGCCGCTCATGCACCCGGACTTGAGCCGGTTGTTGCAGCGCCGCACAGAAGTCATCGTGCCGCTGACAACGGCGGAACTTACTGAGGCCATCGAAGCCCCAGCGCGGCGTATCGGCGTTGCCCTGCAAGAAGGGCTGACGGCCGTTCTGGTGGCCGCCGTGAATGAGCAGCCAGGGGCGCTGCCCCTGCTGCAATATGCTCTGACCGGGCTGTTCCAACGGCGCGACGGCCGTTTGCTCACCCATGCCGCTTATGAAAGCATCGGCGGCGTCCATGGCGCGTTGGTGCAGCAGGCAGAAGCCACCTATCTGGCCCTGGAACCGGCCGCTCAGGCAGCCACGCGCCAGATCTTCTTGCGGCTGGTAGCCTTACAGGAAGGCGGCGGAGAGACACGGCAGCGTGTGCCGCAAGCTGAATTGTTCGCCACCGTCGGCGAAACCGTCGCTCGTCTGGTATTGGCTGCGTTTGGCAGCCAGCGCCTGCTGACATTTGACCGCGAACCGGCCACCCGCCAGCCAACCGTTGAGGTAGCGCACGAGGCCTTGCTGCGCGCCTGGGAACGCCTGCGCGGCTGGCTGGATGACAGCCGCGCCGACCTGCGCTGGCAGCGCCTCCTGGCCCAGGCCACCGCCGAATGGATCGCCGCCGGGCGTGAAGCCAGCTTCCTGCTGCGCGGCTCCCGGCTGGCGCAAATGGCAGAATGGGCGCAGCACACCGACCTGGCGCTTACCGCCGACGAACAGGCGTACTTGCAGACCAGCGCCGCCGAGCAAGCGCGGGAAGAGGCAGCCGAGGCCATCCGACAGGCGCGGGAACGCGCCCTGGAGCAGCGATCTCGCAGTCGCTTGCGCGCCACTGCCAGCGTGCTGGCTGTCGCGGCCATTGTGGCCCTGGCTCTTTCGCTGTTTGCCTGGCGCCAGCGCAACGACGCCTTTCAAGCCTACAGCCTCAGCCTCACGGCCAACGCCCTGGAAGCGCTCAAGGATGGCGACTCGGCGAAGGCGCTGGTGCTGGCGCTGGCGGCCACCAATATAGACGATCCACCCCTGTTGGCCCGGCAAACCTTGTTGAATGCTGCCTATGCTCCCGGTCCACGCCGCCGCTATGACGTGACGACGCTTTTCCCTGGCGTGCAGGGACCGGCCACGGCGCTGGCGCTTTCTCCTGACGGGCAAATGGCCTACATCGGCCTGGCCGATGGCCTGATCGTCGCCTGGGATTGGGCGCATGAGCGCGAAACCGGGCGCTTTGCGGCCCACTCAGCGCCGGTTAACGCCATTCTTGTCGCCCCCGACGGGCAGCGTTTGTTTTCTGCGGGGGCGGATGGCCTGATTGGGCAATGGGACCTGAGCGCAGGACGCATCGGGCAAACATTAAGCGGACATTCCGGGTCTGTACGCAGCTTAAGCCTCAGCCAGGATGGACAGCGATTGATTTCTGGCGGCTTTTATGGCGACAATTACGACGCGCCGGGCGAGTTGTTCTTATGGGATCTGACCACCGGCGAGATTGTTCACCGTTTTGACGGCCATGTGAAAGGAGTGGTGCAGGCGCAGTTTGTGCTGGAAGATACCGCCATCCTGGCCAGTTCTGGCGATCTGGAACTGCTCGTGGACCAGGGCGGTGGCGATGCGGGCGGTGTTTTATCGGACCTGATTTTGTGGGACGTAGACAGTGGCGCCCCGTTGTCCATGTTGGATGCGCTGGGACATGACGCCGCTGTCATAACACCCCTGCCGGGGGGTTTTTGGGTTCTGAGCGGTTCCTTCTATGACAACATTGTCGTTTTGTTTGATTTGTCCAGCAATCAGGTGGTGCAGCGATTTAGCGGGCACAGCGACGCTATCACGGCGTTGGCTGTAGGCGCAAACAGCGTTCAGGCGCTGAGCGGCTCGGCGGATCAATCGCTGCTTGTCTGGAACCTGAACACGGGGCAGCTTCTTCATCGGCTTCAGGGCCATGACGGCCCGGTGATGGGCGCGGTGGTCACGCCTGATTTTCGCGTGGCTTTGTCTATCAGCAGCAGCGGCGAATTGATACGTTGGGATTTGCACGATGCTATGGATGTGCGCCGTTTCATCGGCCACGGGGATATGGTTTATGACGTGGCCCTGCTGCCGGATGGCGCGCATTTTGTCTCCGCTTCGGGCAGTCCCAGCCCGGCCGTGCCCTCCCAGGATACCAGTCTGCGCCTGTGGGAAATCGGTTCCGGGCGGCAGCTTATGGTGCAGACTGTACCTGCTCCCGTGATCTTTCAGGTTGCGGTTGCCCCGGACGGCCAGGTCATTCTCGCCAATGACGCGCTGTATGAGGCGGCGACGTTAACGCCGCTGGGGCAATTAAGCGGACACGCAGAAGGGGCATGGGTAACGGCCGTTGCCATCAGTCCCGATGGACACCAGGCGCTTACCGGTTCAACCGATGGCACGCTCATCTTGTGGGATCTGCCCACCCGTCAGCCCCTCTGCCGTATTGAACCGGGAATCGCTGGCGGCCTGTGGTCGGCGGTATTCAGCCCGGACGGGCAGATGACGTTGACCGAGAGCGTCAACGGGGTGATGGGGTTATGGGATTTAGGCGACTGTGCCCACGTGCGGGATTATGGGACGGACCTGGCTGCCGGCCCGGACGTGTCTGACGCCTTGTTTCATCCTGATGGGCAGAGCGTGTTTGGGGCGACGGCTGACGGTTATGTCTATCAATTTGAACTGGAAAACGGCCGTTTGCTGCGCACATTTGGCCCCCACAACGACATCCGCGTGCGCCTGGCTATCACCCAGGATGGAGCGCTGCTGCTGACCAGCGGCATGGATGGTGTACTGCGATTGTGGGATGTGCCGAGCGGCGAACTGATCCGGCAGTTTGGCACGCCGGGCACGGTTATTTTTGATGTGACGATGGGGCCAGATGGGCGGACAGTCTTTGCCGGTTCATCTGACCATACGATTGGGCAGTGGCAGTTAGGCAATCCTTCTCTGGCGGAGTTAAAAGCCTGGATTGAGGCGAATCGCGTGGTGCGCGTGCTGACTTGTGCGGAGCGGATATTGTATGATGTAGAGCCTTTTTGTGAGTAGGAGGATGGGGGTTGGTTAGCAGCTTGTCGGAGAACCCCAAAAAGTCTGCTACAAGGCCAACAGAGAGCGTGCTTTTTTTGTTCGCTTCGAGCTGTGACATTCCATCGGTGCGAAGAATTATACGCGCTAACAGCGCCAAGATCGACAAAAAATTGTCGATGTTTTAAGGAAGAAGGAGGAAGGAAGAAGGAAGAATATTCGTTGTTCCTATTCTGCCTTCTTCCTTCTGGCTTCTGCCTT
>JACSRF010000031.1 GCA_014879875.1 Anaerolinea sp. | reverse complement strand
TTTAGATTGGTTCAATCTCCGAAGATTGAACCAATCTTGACCAACTTATTGAAGTGCCATTCCTAAGCGCCATTCCTAAGCAGCTGGGTCAGGTCTTTGGGCAAGAGGTAATGGTAGGCGAGTAAACGGCCGTTATACACGATCCCAAACAAACCATAAGCCGAGGGTGAAGTGGTCTGCACGTCGTAGGCGTTGGTCAATTCGACGGCGCGAGCCGGAATGCCAAGTTCGACGGCCGTTTCCAGAGCCAGCCGGATAGCATCGGGAATGTAGGGGCACTGGTCGGTGTGGATGACCGTCAGGCCGGGACCAAACTGCGCCTGGCGCGCCGCCCAATCGGCGGGGAAGCGGGGCGGGGCGGCGTTGGTGAAGGGGCAGTAGAGCAGGTCAAACGAGGGCGGCGCCTCGTCCACTTTTTGGAAGCCGTTTTTGAGGAAGATGTCGCTGTGGGCCAGCCAGACGCGGCTGCTGCTGACCATCGTCACGCCGTCCAAACCGCGCTGCCGGGCGTCTTCCAGACAGAGGTCTAGCAGTTGGGAACCGTAGCCTTTACCTTTGCCCTTACCCACCACCCAGAGACAGTGGATGAGCATGGTGTTGGGGGCGTGAACAGCGCGCCAGCCGTATTCTCCGGGGATGTATTCCATGAAGCCGACGGAACGGCCGTCTTCCACCACCATCTTCATCTGCATTCCTTCGGCAAAACGGGCGCGCAGCCAGGCCAGCTTGCGCTGGTAGCCTTCCGTCTTCTTTTTGCTCTTGTAACAAAAAAAGCCGTGTTGGGTGACGTTGTCTGGGTCAAAGTTGATGATTTCTACTTGTGGGTTCATGAGCAGCTCCTTTGTAAAGCAAACATCCCTGTTCGCTGTCCGCACAAGGATGTTCGGACTACAGATTTTCATCCATCACTGCGCTCAGTGCAGGCTGTGGTGCGCTCCAGGCGCGTTTGGCAGTTAAACGCTTGCGGGCGCGCGGTTTACCCTTTTCTGGCTGCCGGCTGCCGCAGCACGGTCTTTAGTTTTTCCGGGGCGACGCGGCGCGGGTCGCTGAGATAGATTTCGTGATGTTTGCCGCTGCAGACAAGGCCGTTGGCGGGCATGAATTCGTGGTGGAGACGATGCAGCGTCGGCGCTTCGTCGTTGTAAGAGCCGGTGTGCATGATCTGAACGGACAATCCCTCGTGGTAGGTCTCCAGGCGCAGTTGGGACAGCACGGGCAGCCCTTTTTGCTTGTGGACGACGGCCGTTGCCTCTGCCACCATGACGGCCGTAATCCAACCTGGCTGCATGATCATCATCGTCCAATCCCACGCGCTTTTGTCCAGGCTGGTGGTGAAACTGTCCATGTCTTCCGCCCACCACAGCCCTTCCAGCGGCAGAACGCCGTAATCCCGGTCAAGCCGCTGTTTGCTCATGAACTTGAGCTTGTAGGCCACGCCATAAAGCGCTTCCACCACTTGCGCGTAGGAGTGCGTCGTATTTGGGTCGCCATGTCCATCAATCATCAAAAACTGCATCGCCGGCACATCCACCAGCGAAAACTCCTTGCCGGAGGGTTGATACAGATGTTTCAAGTCGCGCTTAAAATCAATTTTGCTCATCAATGATTTCTCCCAGGAAGGTGGGGTTGTTATGGTTTACCAATAGTATACGCCAGAAACATGACATCTTGCGTCATATTTACACTGATCGCTGGCGAAGTCGGCGTAGTAGACAAAGACCAGGCCGGCGTAGTCCAGATAATCATTCACTCCCGCTCCCTGAGCCGCCCTTGCCCGCCAACGAGCCGCACGAGCTGATCTGCTGCGCTGGCAAACGCCCGCTGCGCTGCGCCTGCTGCCCCGCGTCGCCGCCGTGTTTACCGATGCCGGGTCGGGGGTTTATGCGCGCCGTCGCCTTTAGCGTAGACGGCCGTTACCGGGTCGCCCATGCTGAGCGCGTAACGACCCTATGGGACATGGCGACGGCGACGGCGGTAACGGCCGTTCGCGCCGAGAATGGCGAGATATACGTCACCCTGGCGCATATGTGCGAAGCCCTGGGACTTGACACCCAGGGAACTGGTATCAGGTTCATGACCATCCCGATGTCCTACAAACAGCGCAGGAACTGACTATCGCGCCTTTGTTTCTACCTACCTATGCCAGTTGGCTGAATCCCATTGAGAAGCTCTGGCGTTGGTTGCGCGCTGACGTGCTCTACAATCACGATTTAGCTCACGACCTGGATACCCGGCCAGATGAAAGTGGTCATATTTGGGGCGTTAGACTCCGCCAGTTAAAACCAGAAAAACAG
>JACSRF010000602.1 GCA_014879875.1 Anaerolinea sp. | reverse complement strand
GGCGCAAACGCCGGGGACGACGGCGCAAACGCCGGGGACGACGGCGCAAACGCCGGGGACGACGGCGCAGACGCCGGTGACGCCGCCCTGACAAACTCAACCACCGCAGCAGAGCCAACAACAGCAGCGGCCGTTCCCCCTGCTCCCGCAGATACGACCACTCCCGCCGCCGTTCTATCACAGCCCACCCGCAGCCGCCTCCTGCTCATCACCGCTATTGTTGGGGTGGCCGCCTTGCTCATTGGCGCTGCCCTCTTCCTGCTGCTGCCCGAACCAGAAAAACAGCCCGCCACCCGCCGCCGGGCAGAAGAGGTAGAAACGGCCGATGCCGCGCTTGACATGGCCGGGCAGTTAGCTGCCGCCGGACAGTACCGGGAAGCGGTGCGCCATCTTTTCCTGGCAGCCCTCTTCACCCTCGCTGAAAATCGCGCCATCACGCTCGATCAGTCGCTGACCAACCACGAGCTGCTCACCCAGGCGCGCGACCATCCGGCGCTGGTGCGCGCTTTGCAGCCCGTCATCCATACCTTCGACCGCGTCTGGTATGGGTATGAACCGCTGACGCCGGCCGATTATGAAACGGCCGCACAACAAATTATCCACCTGGAAAAAATTCGTTAGGTATGTCCACTACCCGCGACCTCATCCTCGTCACTCTTGTCTTACTGCTCACCGGCGCGCTGATTGTGGCCGGGGTGCAGCAGTATGCAGGCACAGATAGCGGTCACGGTTCAATGCACAGCGGCGAGGCCGACGGCGTGCAGCGTTTCACCGCCCAATTGTCTACCTGGGGCTACATAGTGACGGCCAACAACCAATCCCCACTGCTGCCTGATGCGGCCGATACCGCCCTGTTTGTGCTGGGCATCAACGAAGATTTCGACGCGCTGGAAGCAGCCTGGCTGCCAACGTGGGTGCAGGCGGGCGGCACGCTGCTGATCGCCCAGGATAATGAGAAAACGCGCCGCCTGCTGCAACTATTCGACGTGGATATAAAACGGACCTGGCGGCAGGTAGAAACGGCGACATTGCAACTGCCGGCGTTCAACTGGCCCCTCGTTGGGGACGTCACCTTGCAAACACGCTACCGGGTTGACGCGCCCTGCGGCCATGCCGCCATTCACCTGGGCGACTGCGACACGCCGCTGCTGGTTTCGTTTGGTTATGGGCGCGGACAGGTGATTGTGCTATCTTCGATTTACCCCTTCACCAATGAGGGCATTCAGGTTCCGGGCAATTTACAATTTGTGGCGAATCTGGTGGGCACGGCCGTCCCTTCCGGTTCACGTATTCGCTTCGATGAAACCCATCGCGTCAACAACGCCCAGCAGTCACGCGCCTGGCTGTGGACAACGCCCACCGGCTGGGGATTGCTGTACACGCTGCTGCTGCTGTTGACATATGGTTGGTGGCAGGGGCGATCATTGTCAACGGCCGTTCCCATCACGCCTACCACCGCCGCCAACGAATTCGCCGCCACCCAATCCACCGACGAATTCATCACCGACATGGCCCGGCTGTACCAGCAAAGCAGCCAGGAAAAAAACATCCAACGCCACTTCTGGCAGCGGCTCAAGCGGCAGTTAGCGCGCCAATATCGCTGCGATTACAATCTGCCCGACACGGAATTTTTCGCCGAACTGCTGCTCTACCAGGATGAAGTTGACATTGCCCGGCTGCTCAGCCTGCACGCCGAACTACAGCGCCCGCAAATCACCGAATCGCAGTTGCTGTGGTGGGTAACGCAGGTGGTCGAATTCACCGAAGCCTTGCCATCCAGTTAACCCGTCAGACGTCAGACGGCCGTTTCCACGTCCGACGCCTGACGACTGAGGTCCTTATGCAAATTGCCAAGCTCTACAGCGCCATTCGCGCCGAAGCCAACAAAGTCATCGTCGGGCAGGAAGAAGTCTTTGTGCAGTTGTTCATCGCCCTGCTCGCCGGCGGCCACGTACTCATGGAAGGGGTTCCCGGTACGGCGAAAACGTTAATGGCGAAAACGTTGGCTTACCTGGTGCAGGCCCCAATCAACCGCGTGCAGTTCACCCCCGACCTGATGCCCTCTGACATTGTTGGCACCAACGTCTTCGATATGTCCAGCAGCCAATTTCGCCTGCGCCGAGGGCCAATTTTTACCGGTGTGCTGCTGGCCGACGAGATCAACCGCGCCCCGGCAAAAACGCAAGCGGCGCTGCTGGAAGCAATGGAAGAGCGGCGCGTGACCATTGACGGCGAAGAACACGCGCTGCCGGAACCCTTTTTTGTCATTGCCACACAAAACCCATTGGAGTATGAGGGCACGTACCCGCTGCCAGAAGCGCAGCTAGACCGCTTTTTGTTCAAAATCAACGTAACGTACCCGGAAGTGGCCGCTGAAACGGAAATGTTGACCCGTTATCATCACGGCTTTGACCCGCACAACCTGGTCGCCACCGGGCTGAAGCCGTTGATCAAGCCGGAACATTTAACGGCCGTGCGCCAACTCATTCGCCAGGTCAAGGTGGAACCCGGCATTCTCGACTATATCATCCAATTAGCCCTTGCCAGCCGCAGCGCGCGCGACCTGGCGCTAGGCGGCAGCCCACGCGCCTCGGTATCTGTGCTGCTCGCCAGCAAAGTATACGCCGCCCTGCAAGGGCGTGACTATGTGATTCCCGACGACGTAAAAACCGTTGTGCCCCCCGTTTACCGCCACCGCATCATCCTCAAACCGGAAGCAGCCCTGGATGGCCTGGATGCTGATGGCGTGATGGCGCGGCTGCTGAAGCGAGTGGAAGTGCCCAGGTGAACAGTGAACAGTGAACAGTAATCGGTATCTCGAACCGATTACCGATTACGGATTACCGATCACCGATTACAAGTTACTCGTCATGCATCAAACCACCATCCCCACCCCACGCGCACTGCTGCTGCTGTTAACGGCCGCTTTTTTTCTCGCCGCCGCGGCCTTTGTGCCGTGGTTGGGGTTGTTGTGCCCGCTGTTGTGGGGGATAACGGCCGTTCTCATCCGCCAAGACATCCGCCGCAGCCCACAGCCCGCCGATTTCAGCGTGGAGCGCATCCATTTGGGCAAACTGGCGGTGCGCGCTCACAACCCCATTGACGTGATCGTCCATAACAACAGCGGTCAGAGCGCCACTATCTGGGTGCGCGACGCCATTCCCATCGATTTTCGCGTAGAACATGAGCGCACGGTCCTGACCAGCCACCTGCCCCGGCACAGCGTCGTCACCCTCAGCTACCGTGTCTGGCCAGCGCGGCGCGGCGAGTACCGCTTTGGCGCTGTCAATTTGCGTTGGTCGAGTGCGTGGGGATTGGTGCTGCGACAGGCGATTGTGGGGGAGGAAACGGCCGTTAAAGTTTACCCCAATCTGCTCAACATTCGTGAATACGAAGCCCTGGCGCGGCGCGGACGTGTGGGGCAAATCGGCGTGCGCCGTTCGCAAACGATGGGGCGCGGCAGCGAATTTGAGCAGTTACGCGACTACGTGCCCGACGACGATTATCGTCGCATCTGCTGGACGGCCACCGCCCGGCGCGGCAAGCCAATCACCATCGAATACAACGTCGAGCGCAGTCAAAACGTGATGGCGCTCATTGACTGCGGCCAGGAAATGCGCGCCCGCGCCCTCGGCGGCGCCCGCACCACCCGGCTCGACCTGGTAATCAACGCCGTCGTCCTCTTCAGCTATATCGCCGTCATGCGTGGCGACCGCATGGGGCTGATGACCTACTCCGACGACGTTCACGCCTACCTGCCGCCCCGCCCAGGGTTGGACCAGTTTTACCGCATTGTGGACGCGCTGTATGGGGTACACGGCCGTCCTGTCGAGACCAACCACGACCGCGCCTTGCGTTACCTGCACAACCAGCGCCAGCGCCGCTCCCTCATCGCCCTCTTCACCGAACCAACAGACAGCACGGGCACGCTGGCCCTGGTGCGCCATTTGGGCGCGTTTTACCCACACCACGTCCCATTGTGTATCACCCTGCGCAACATGAGCATCGTCGCTGCTGCCTTGCGCGCACCCTACAACATGCGCAGTATCTACGAACGCCTGCTCGCCGAGCAGCTTATGGACGCTCGCCTGGTGTGGCAGGAAACGCTGCGTCAACGCGGCGTGATGACGTTGGACGTACCTGCCTATCAACTCACGTCGGCTGTCATCAACAAATACCTGGAACTCAAAGAACGCACACGTCTTTAACGAGATGCGCTATAATACGCCTGATTTTTCGACAACGAAAGCGAGCGAGTACAACGATGAGTAAAAAAAGAAAACCTTTATCACGTAAACAACTAAAAGAACAGCGCGCGGCGCAAAAGGCGCGCATTCGTGAACAACGAGCCTGGGAACCCCCAGCAGCAGCCCCGATGCCCAACATGTCCTACGAAGAGGCTGAAGCCTTACAAGATATGTTGGGAGAGAATGAATCTGTCGCTACTCGTAAGCTCGCCATGATCGTGGCGAACAGCATGACCTGGGTTGACGAGCCAGAGTTTGATGACATCTTCGCGTCTCCGTTGGCGTGTGTGGAAGCGCTTGCCGAAGTCACTGCGCAGCGCGGCGTGTCGCCAGAGGATGTTGCGGCATGGGATGAGGATGCGCAAGACGACTTTCATGAGGAGATTCAGCAGGAAGTTGCGGCGCGCGTGTTAACGCCAGAAGTGAAGGAGAGGATTTTGACCGCTCTGGAGGCGCTGGGCCAACGCTGGCGTAAACAACTGAAAAAGCAACAAGCGAATGAGGCGACTTTACTCAGGCTGCTATTAGCCGAGCGTGACGCGGAGCGTGACGCGGAGCTTAAGGTCGCGTGGCAAATGACCGGCCTGGTCAATGCACTGGTTGGCAGAAGCCTGACGGTCGGTTTTGAACTCATGGAAGCCGTGTCACCCTCCATGGAGCAGGCGGATGAGCAGGTGACGATCCTGGATGCGTTGGAAAATATACCACCCGAAGCAGAAGCAAAAACGACGAAACTACTCAATAATATGCCCGGTTTACGCCGTGTCTTTGAAAAACAGGTAGATGACATGTGGGACAAAGGGACACACGCCGTTTATGCGGGCGATCTCTACCTGGGTTTGTTCAACGCCACTGAGGTCACGGGCGTGCGGGGTATTATGCAAGCGTTGGTGACGGCGCTCAACCAGCATGAAACGCTGCCTGAGAACGTGCAACAAGAATACATGACGAGGTTTATAGGTCAGATTGATGCGTATATCATGGAGTTGATGACGCCGGCGCGCCTGGCGCAACTGCACGCGCGGCTGCGCCAGATTATGGAAACAGAGGCCGTGGACGCGCGTTGGCTGCCGTTTGTGGCGCTGCTGTACGGCGATTTGAGAGAGGAAAATGCGCTGGAGATTTTACGGCCGTTTCTCAACTACGCCATGATCGGTGAATTACGCCGGGCAACCGCCAACGATGAAGAAGAATAGCGACACGGATTTGCAGGATTTACGGATAGGGGTAGTCAAGGGGAAAATCTGTAAACCCTGCCGATCCGTGTCTGGAGTTTAGAGCTAGAGGATGGAACTAAATGAATGAGTACCTCCTCTAGCTCTGACCTCTAAACCCCTTTTTGTGTTCCCAAGCAACGGCCGTTAGATATGATACGGCACGTCTACCACCACCACATCCTCATGCCCGCGCAGGCGCGCCCGCAGCAAGTTGGCCGTCTGATTGTGTAACAGGTGCGCCGCAAAGCTCTCCGGCACAAACTCGGGGATGACGACGGTGACAATTTGCCCCGGATACTCCTCCCGGTTTACCTTCTCAATGTACTCGACCAGCGGCGTCAGAATGTCGCGGTATTCATATTCCAGGCAAATCAACTGCACGCCCCCGGTGATTTCCGGGAAGCGCTGCCAGCGCCGCTGCACCCGTTCCTGGGACGCCTCCGACGTGATGATAAACACAGCGCGCACATTGTCGGTCATTCGTTTGGCGTACTTCAAGGCGCGCAGCGTGCCCCGATGGACGTCGCCGATGGGGATGATGATCACGTCGGCGATCTCGCGCATATCCTCCAGTTGCAGTTCGCGCATACTCAGCGCATTGGCGACGTGCTCATAGTGGCGGTGAATGGCGCGCAGCAGGTAAACGAGCAGGGGAATAGCCAGGACAACCAGCCATGCCCCTTCGCCGAATTTGGTGACGATGAGGATGACCAGGACAACGGTCGTGACCACCGCCCCCGTCCCATTCAAAAGCTGCTTCCAGCGCCAGGTCCGCTCATAATGAATTGTCGTCACCCCCGTATGCGCCGTCTCCCCTGGTTGCAGCTTGCCAATCTTGCCCATCAGGCGCACCATACCCGACTGCGACAACGTAAAACTGAGCATCACCCCTAGCGCATACAACGGCAGCATGGTAATTTCATCGGCTTGAAAGGCAATGACAATGATGGAGGCAATAAAAGCCAACGCGATGATCCCGCCATTGTAGACCAACCGATCACCCCGGTTCATCATCCAACGGGGCATAAAGCGATCTTTCGCCAGGAAAGAACTGAGCCGCGGGAAATCTTGATACCCGGTATTGGCCGCCAGGATCAAGATCATCATCGTGAAGAACTGCACCCAATAGTACAAAAAGCCAGTTCCATTCACTTCACGCGCCATCTGCGACAAGATACTTTCCTCTTCCGAAGGCAATAAGTTTAGATGCGTAGCCATAAAGGTAATGCCCCCAAACAAGGACATGGCGATGACACCCATAGCAACCATCGTTTTGGCGGCATTCTTCGATTCGGGCGGCTTAAACGCCTGCACGCCATTGCTAATCGCCTCTATCCCTGTGAGCGCCGTACAGCCGGCAGCAAACGCCCGTAAAACAAGCCACACGTAGAGAAAATTGGTGATCGGCCGTTCTGGGATCACGTCATGCACGGCCGGGAGCAACAGCTCTGCGCCAAACAACCCAAAATAGCGCACCAGCCCCCAGGCCACCGTCACCAACACCCCCACCACAAACGCATAAGTCGGCAGCGCAAAAATCGTACCGCTCTCGCGTACCCCGCGCAAATTGATCCAGGTTAATAAAACAATAGCCAACAACGCCATTTCCACCCGATATTCAAATGCGGCCGGAAAAGCAGAGGTGATGGCGCGGATGCCTGCCGAAACAGACACCGAAACAGTAAGGATGTAATCAATCAGCAGCGCCGACGCGGCAAACAAAGAAGGCATCACCCCTAAATTATCCTTGGCTACCGTATATGCGCCGCCGCCATCCGGGTAATGCAAGATGGTCTGGATGTAGCTGAACACCACCAGCAGCACCAGCCCCATAATCGCGAGGGCAATAGGCATGGTCAGTGCCAGGGCGCCGCTGCCCAGCAGAATGAGCACGCTCATGATCGCTTCGGTGGCATAAGCATTGCTGCTGATGGGATCAGAGGCGAAAATCGCCAACCCGCGCACTTTGTCCAGGCGTTCATGGATTTCTTGCCGGGTGGGAAAGGGATGCCCCAGCAAAACCCGCTTAATACCAACATAATTCAATGACATGACAAAAAATCTCCTGACATCACAACGGGACAAACGGTTCGTTTGCCCAAACTGCCCAAACCTGACCGGTTTATAAAGCCTGTCAGGTCTCTAACACCACATGCTATTTACAGCAAAAAATAAGGGATTAAATGGTACGTAGCATTGGCGGGGGGTGGATGTTCCCGGCGCGCCGCAGCAAAATCAGGTTCATCGGCAGTTGGTCAGGGCAGCGCTCAATAGCGCGCGTGACGGCTGGCAAAGCCAAAGGGCAATGCGCCGCGCACAGCGCGCAATAGAGGCAAACCCTGCACAATCCTGACGAAGCGAAAATCATGGTCTTCATAAATCTCATTTAGTCAATCATAGCCCAATCCCACCTAATGTAAATACGACAAAAGGCACAACCAGACAGGCGTGTTATACCCTTCTTTGCCCAAAAACAATGCCGCTTGTTACAATACGGGGGAGCGTGAAATGTGAAACGTGAAGCGTGAAGCGTGAAGCGTGAAACGTGAAACGTAACTCAAAGAGTGCTTACGGCTTACGGCATACGGCATACGGATTACCGATTACGGATTACCGATTACCGATTACCGACTACCAACGGAGTTGTCCATGAAAACCATTCTCAACAAGCTCAACCTGACCGACATGAACCCCGGCGTCTGCACCGGGCCTGATGGCTGGCTGCATAGTGACGGTGCGCCGATTACCTCCTTTAATCCGGCCACTAACGAACCGCTTGCCCAGGTTATCCCGGCCACGGCCGTCGCCTATGAACAGGTGGTGCAGGCGGCGCAGAATGCCTGGCAAAGCTGGCGCGAACTGCCTGCGCCCAGGCGTGGCCTGCTGGTGCGTGACCTGGGCAGCGCCCTGCGCGACTTGCAAGAGCCACTGGGGGAATTGGTGACGCTAGAAATGGGCAAAATCCGCGCCGAGGGCCTGGGCGAAGTGCAGGAGATGATTGATATTTGTGATTTTGCCGTTGGTCTCAGCCGCCAGTTGTACGGGCTGACGATGCACTCGGAACGGCCGTACCACCGCATGTACGAACAATGGCATCCCCTCGGCCCCATCGGCATCATCACCACCTTCAACTTCCCCGTCGCCGTCTGGTCGTGGAACGCGGCCATCGCCGCCGTCGCCGGGGATACGATGGTTTGGAAACCGTCGGAACTGACCCCGCTGACGGCCGTCGCCATCCAACACATCGCCAACCGCGTCATGGCCGATCATGGCGTCAGCGGCATTTTCACCCTGGCCGTCGGCGGCCCCGACGTGGGCAAATGGCTGACCAACGACCTGCGCCTGCCGCTCATCGCCTTCACCGGCTCCATCCCCGTTGGCCGCCAGGTTGCGGGGACGGTGGCGCAGCGTCTCGGCCGTTCGCTGCTGGAATTGGGGGGGAACAATGCCATCATCGTGGATGCGCAGGCCGACCTGGACCTGGCGACGCGCGCCATTCTCTTTGGCGCGGTGGGTACGGCCGGGCAGCGCTGCACCTCCACCCGCCGCCTGATTCTGCACAAGAGCGTCGCCGCTGAACTGACGGAACGATTGGTCAAGGCGTACCAACAAGTGCCCATCGGCGACCCGCTGGCTGAGGGCGTGTTGATGGGGCCATTGGTGACAGAAACGGCCGTGCAAGCCATGTTACGCGCCATCGCCAGCGCCGAACGGGATGGCGGCCAGGTGTTGGCCGGCGGCCGGGCGCGCCCCGACCTCGGTCCCAACTTTGTCGAGCCAACGATCATCAAAATGCCCGCGCAAACGGAGATCGTGCGCACGGAGACTTTTGCCCCCATCCTCTACCTGTTAGAATACGACGCCCTGGAGGAAGCCATCGCCCTGCACAACGATGTGCCACAAGGATTATCCAGCGCCATCTTCACCGACAGCCTGCGCGCTGCCGAACGCTTCCTCAGCGTCGCCGGCTCCGACTGCGGCATCGCCAACGTCAACATCGGCACGTCGGGCGCGGAAATTGGCGGGGCGTTTGGCGGCGAAAAGGAGACGGGCGGCGGCCGTGAATCGGGGTCTGACGCCTGGAAAGCGTACATGCGCCGCCAGACGAACACCATCAACTGGTCACGCGACCTGCCGCTGGCGCAAGGCATTGCCTTTGGCGAATAGGGGGCGCAGGGTGACTGTGAAGCAGTTACACGGAGGAGACACGGAGATTCACAGAGATTTATGGAGATATGTGACGATATGGCTAAAAAATATAAACGACGCGAGGAAAAACAGAAGCAACGGCCGTCCAAACCCTCGGCGCTGCGCTTGTTTGCGCGCCAGATGGACCAATGGCCGCTGTTGGAATGCATAATTACCGAAGAATGGGACCAGCCGAGCACGCTTGTACAAATCGCCGTCGTGCGTAAATCGCCGCAAACCGGGCAGGTTGCCGTCGCCGGGTATCTGGTTGACCTGGGCTGCCTGGGCGTGAAAAACGCGCTGGCGAATATATACCCCAGCGAAGCCGTTTACCAGCGTGAATACCGCGACCATCTGCTGCGGCGCCAGGACTTTACCACCTGTGATTTGAACCTGGCGGCGAAGGTGATTGACACGGCCGTTGCCTATGCCGCCAGCCTCGGCTTCAAACCCCACCGCGATATGCGCGACGCCGACCTGATACGCGGCGCGGCGCAGCCAGAACTATGCGCCGAAGAAGTCCCTGTGGGCGACGAAGATGGCAAACCATTTTTCATCGCCGGCCCGTATGACAATCCAACGCGCATCATGCGCATCCTCGACCGCAGCGTCGGCCCGGGCAATTACCATTTCCTCATGCCCATCGGCGATCCCTTCATGGATGATGAAGATGAAGATGAAGATGATGAGATGTAGGAGCGGTAGGGAGGTTGGCTGGTTGGTTTGCCAGCCAACTAACAAACTAACACCCCCACCGAGGGCTTGATGACACAATTCCCTGACGTCAAGATTGTGCAGCTTTTCCCCTGGCAGGCGCCGGGCATCCTGCGCGATCCGCTCGCCTTTCTCCAACAGCAGGCGGCGCAGCATGGGGATTTCATCCAATATCCGCTCAACGTGGCGACCGTTTACCATATCAGCCATCCGGCCGTCATCCAACATGTGCTGCAAACCAACAGTAAAAATTACAGTAAGGACACCATCCAGTACAACACCCTGGCGCAAATTACGGGCAATGGGCTGCTGACGAGCGACGGCCGTTCCTGGTTCACCCACCGCCGCCTCATGCAGCCCGCCTTCCACCGCAGCCGTATCGAAAGCTTTGGCGAGACCATCGTCAGCGCCACCGCCGCCATGCTCGACCGCTGGCAGGCGCACGCCAGCAGCGGCGCGCCGCTAGACGTGGACGCGGAAATGATGCAGGTGACGCTGGAAATCGTCGGCAAAACGCTCTTCAACATTGACCTGCGCGCCGACGCCCCGCAGATGACGCACGCTGTCCTCGATATGCTCGCTTACGTCGTCTACCGCGCGCAAAATCCGCTGGCGCTGCCGCTGTCTGTACCCACACCGCGCAACCGGCGCTTCCAGGCGGCGATGGCGCAGCTTGACCACATCATCCACAGGAGCATCGCCTTCCGCCGCGCGCGCGGCGATCGCCGCGCCGATGGCGCCGATCTGGGGGATATGCTTTCGATGCTGCTGCTGGCGCGTGACGAGGAAACGGGGCAAGGGCTGACCGACGCCGAAATTCGCGACGAGATGATCACGCTGCTCATTGCCGGGCATGAAACGGTCGCCAGCGCCCTCACCTGGGGCTGGTATTTGTTGGCGCTGCACCCGGCCGCGCGCGCGCAAATGGAGGCGGAGGTGGACGGGGTGTGCAACGGCCGTCTCCCCACCACCGCCGACCTTGACCACCTGCCGCTCACCCGCCGCATCTTTGACGAGACCTTGCGCCTCTACCCGCCGGCCTGGCTGATCACCCGCCGCGCCCTGGCCGATGATGTCATTGGCGAGCACACCATCCCGGCGCGCAGCATCCTCATCCTCAGCCCCTACGTCACGCACCGCCACCCCGCGTACTGGCCCGACCCGCTCCGTTTTGACCCAGGGCGCTTTGAGGAAACGGCCGTGAAGGAACGGCCGCGTTACGCCTACATCCCGTTTGGCGGTGGGCCGCGCCTGTGCATTGGCGACCGGTTTGCTTTGCTGGAGGCGCCGCTGATCATGGCCGTCATCGCCCAACGTTACCGTCTCACCCTGCTCCCCGGCCACCCGGTGATCATGGGCCCGTTGGTCACGTTACGGCCGCGCCACGGCCTGTTGATGACCGTGCAGCCTCGTTAGCGTGGATTATTGCTGGTGCTAGCGTTTTTTGTGGGTGATAGTTATAAGAACTTATTACAAAGAACTTATTACAAAGACACAAAGAAACAAAGGTACAAAGAATCTCTTTGTTTCTTTGTACCTTTGTTTCTTTGTAATAAATTCTTTGGTTCTAACGACGCGCACATTTTAGTAATTGTCCATGCTTGTCAGGAGCAGACCAATCGTAAATCGCAAATCGTTAATCGTAAATCCTATAGAGATGCGCATTTCCCCGTTTGCCCACCTGCGCCAGCACATCGCAATGCGCCAAAGTATAGGTGATTTTTTGCGCCAGTCGCATCTGGCCGTTCATCGCCTCCGCCAGCTCGCGATTGGTAAATGGCTGTGCTAATGTCTGCGGCAGCAGCGCCAACAACGCGGCCGGCATGGCGAACCGTTCCTGCGCCGTCACCGCTAACAGCCGCCGGTCAACAATACTCCAGCCGCGCCGCCGCCAGCTCCCCAGCCCATCATCACGCCAAACCTCTTCCTGCTGCGTCAACAACACCACAAGCTGCAAATGCGGATGCGGCAGCAAGGGCGCAATGTGGACCAATTCCGCAAAAACGTCAAGCAGACGCCCCTGTTTCGGTGATTTCCGGCGGCTGACAGAGTTGCCAACGGCCGTTTCGCGCACAATCCACTTTTCCTGCGCTATCGGATAGACCACCGTCACCGGATAAACAGGCAGCAGTCGCGCCAGTTTACGTTTCATGGCGGCAAAATTGCCGGTCTGGATTTCAATGAGACGCCATTTGTCGCCATCCATCGCGCGCACAAGGTCAACGACATACCCATCCACATTGACCTCGAACTGGTCTTCGGGACGGCCGTACCACACCTTCAGCGCCGCGTGCAGCGACGTTTCTGCCAGCGTGCCAATCTGCGGCGACCCGGTCACGCCCCTTTCAACTTCTGCACCAGGTCAACGTACTGCTGCTGCGCCGCCTCCGGCTTAGTCCCCCGCAATTTAGCCCAGGCATCATACTTGGCGCGCCCCACCATATCCAGCATCCCTGGGCGCTTGCCCGTCACATTGCCCGTCGTGCCCTGCTTGTACAGCGCATACAACTTCAACATCGTCTCATTGTCTGGGCGCTGCGCGAGCTGTTTGGCCTCGGTGGCGGCCGTTTCAAATTTCGTTTTCAAGTCAGACATCATGTACCTCCTTAAAGGTGTAACGCGATTTATCAAAGGGTGTGTTTCATTTCAGTTTGTCGCCGGCCAACCCCGCCCGGTCATCAATGACCGGGCTATTGAACGATGCCCGGTAAACCGGGCTGAACCGATG